>CAMXYS010000187.1 GCA_947253135.1 uncultured Clostridia bacterium | reverse complement strand
TAAACTGAAATCGATTGTCTGTCCAATGTACGAGCTAATTTATGCTGCTTTTTGATGAGTCAATTCTTTGGCACTTAAGTCGCCTAATAGCTTACGTGGATAATGGTTGATGAATTGTTCCAGCTTTTTAATAGCACCTCTACCTAACCGCCTGATCAGGGTTCCTTTTGGTATGAAATAACGGATGAAGCCATTCAAGTTCTCATTGCTACCACGTTCCCATGAGGCATACGCCCTAGCATAGTAAATAGCTGTTCTTTTTCCCTTGCTTATCACCGATTGCTCCAGCTGCTTCCAGTTTAGAAACTCTGAACCGTTGTCAACCGCAATGCTTTTAAAACGCTCTTTAAATGCCTGATAACCTAATTTTCGTTCAAGTCCATTGATACAACGAACCACTGCTTCTTGACTCTGACGACCTAATTTAAAAATCAAGCTGTCACGTATTTTGCGGTCCACTAAAGTCAGCAGACAACTGCGATCACCCTTTACAGATTCGATACAATCCATCTCCCAATGACCGGCTCCAGACGATCTGTACCGGCCCTAGGACGATCACTGATGCGCTTGCACTCAGGCGGTCTCAAGCGCTTTTCTACTCGTCTATATGGGCGCCTGGGACTTCTGCCTCGGCGAGGCAAGTCCTTCCGGCCAACCCTCAAAAACAGGTCATCGGCTACATAATTATAGATCGTCTTCTATAGGTACAATGTATTGGCTCACAGCTGTCCTCCTTTGTGGATTTGCTATATAGATTGTACAGGATGGCATGAGCCTTAGGGCTAATGCCGGGTCGCGCTGACTCGGTCAGTACTCACCCAGTCAACAACAAGATGAGCCTGTGGGCTCCTATTCCTGAATCAAGCGTGCTCGCCCAAGCTTTTTTCCCAGGCCAACTGCTCAACACCGTCCAGTTCCAACAAGGCCTTGCTCAAAGTTTCAAAATCAGTCGGTCCGTGGACGATGACCTCTACTTCCAAGTGTACATGGGGGCGATTTCCCTCCGATTGCACCCGGTCAATTTGCATCGAGATCAAGTTTTTTTTGTGTTCGCCCAGACAACGGTTGATGCCCTCCTGTAAACCATCTCGCCAAACACAATTTAGTTTGATCCGGTAACGTGCTCGACTAACCATCCCTTGCTCTACATTTCCCAATAGGGATAGGGCTGTAATTGAAATAACGGCCACAGCAATACCGCCTAAATAATAGCCTGCTCCAATAGCCAGACCAATGCCTCCACAGACCCAGAGACCGGCAGCCGTGGTCAGCCCCTTAACGGTACTGCCGGATTTAAAAATGGTGCCGGCCCCCAAAAAACCAATGCCGCTGACCACTTGGGCGGCTAAGCGGGCAGGATCCGCAGGTCGCGGAAAGTGAGGCAGGCCGGTCGTCGAAATTAGCATGATCAAAGCGGCTCCGACCGTCACCAATATATGGGTGCGCAAACCCGCCGGCCGGTTATTTTTCTCTCTTTCGAAACCGATCAGACCGCCCAAGGCTGTCGCCAACAGTAGACGGGCCATAATCTCCCAAGCTGGCAAAATTAGCTCCTTTCTACGCCGAAGCCACCACCCTGCTATACTAAAGTTCTCCCCGCTTATAAGGCTGTCGGGAAAGTTTTCTTTTGATAGATAAGCTGGAGCTTTGTTAAATGATTATAATCTCATTTTAACATTGCGCTTACAAAAAAGGACAAAGCAACCTCGCCGGAACAGACCGATGGGGTTATCTAGGCAATTCTCTTGATGAAGCAGAAGGATTCCTAACCAATTTTACAAGGACTCTTCCAGTCAAGGGGCAAATCACTCGGCTGAAACCCGTCACCAGCCTCATAATCTGGTTGGAGCTGTGAAGGAATTTGTGTCATTCGATGATAATTCGTGACATTTTCTATTGAATAAAATAACTGGCTCATCTGCATATTCTTATCAATAATCTGCAGCTAAGATTTCTAGCCGCATTCAATTGGTTCCAATGACTCTAAGTTGATATGCCTTTATAACTAATCGGTTAACCGATAACCGATTATTCTCTTCTGTCAGCAAACCTTCAGAAACAAAACTATTTACATACCTCTGAAATGGTAAGATTTGAATCAATAATTTTACCCAATTCTTTTCTTAAATCATCTGGTTGTAAAAGTATGGCAGCTGCAATAGTCCACGTGCAAATTAAAACCAAAGTTATCACAGTGCATGGTTTAGCCTTAACCGATGTGTCCTCCATTTTTTGAATTCTAATGAAAGACATTAATATCATGTCTGGTAAAAATCTAAATATTGCTTCATAAATCTGAAGCTAAAATCAATTTTTTAGATACTTTTAACTTCTGATAATAGTCTTTAAAATTTTTGATCCCCGGATCAGTGATAATATAATCAATTTCATCAGGGGGAAGAATTTGAGCAAAAGAAATATTACCAAACTTCGAACTATCACAAAGCAAAAAATTTTTTTGTGATCGATTAATTAAAGCAGCCTGGCTTCTAGCTAAATTAAAATCAGATGTACAAGCACCACGATCAAGGTGAAAACTTGTAG
>CAMXYS010000186.1 GCA_947253135.1 uncultured Clostridia bacterium | reverse complement strand
CTTAAAAAGAGGAAAAAATGAAGCTGAAAAAAATTCTGTTTGTTGTTTTGGGTTGCCTGGGGCTGGCCTTGGGTGCTGTGGGGGCGGTGGTTCCCTTGCTGCCTTCTTTCCCCTTCTTATTGTTGGCTTTGGTTTGTTTTGCCAAATCATCAGACCGGTTACACCATTGGTTTGTCAATACCAAGCTATATAAAAGTAACCTGGAATCCTTTGTCAAGGGACAGGGGATGACTAGGGCAACCAAGATCCGGCTGGTTATCACGGTTACGATTTTAATGGGATTCGGCTTTTTTATGATGTTTCGCAAGCAGCTCTACATCCCTTGTGCTATCTTAGCAGCAGTTTGGCTTGGGCATGTTATCTATTTTATTTTTCGAGTAAAAAACAAGGATTGACCTTATTTGACAAAAAACCTTAACTGCTCTTTTCTGCTTTCTCTTCGTGCTATAATGTTGTAATAGAACATAAGTTTGCAAAAATTGGGTAAGAAAGTACGAGTGATGAACGAGCACGAGTCCTTGACGATAAAAGAACAGCCACAAGATGACGATCAGACAGCGGTTGCAGGCGAAATTGCTGCTGTAGAAGATACTGCTGTTGCAGAAGAGCTTGCCGGCGGAGAAGACTGGGATATGATTTTGCCCCTGCTGCCAATGCGGTCGATGAATGTCTTTCCGCATGTTTCTTTTTCTTTTGAGGTGGCGAGAGAACGGTCCCGGGCAGCTGTGGCCAAGGCGCTGGAAGCAGATTACCGGTTGATTTTTATCACGGCACAAACAGAGCCTGAAGCAGCCTGGCCAACGGACGACCAGCTCTATACAGTCGGCACCGTGGCGCGGGTTCGAGAGGCCGTGGAGATTTCTGACGGCTTGGTCAGGGTGCGAGTTAAAGGTTTGGGGCGGGCCTCTATTGTGTCGCGGGTGGAGCAGGAGCAAGGCCCTGACCTGGTCGCGATTACCGGTCTGCAGCCGGAAGCTGAGTCCGAGGAAGAGGAATTACGCACGGAAGCCTTGCGCCGCGAGTTGGTCCGCAATTTCCAGAAATATATAGAAAAAAGTCGCCAGCACAGCTTTGAAAGTTTGACTTCCTTGGCTGATATCAGCAATGCTGACGAGCAAAGTGATATGATCTCCGGCAGTCTGAATTTAACTTTTGCCGAGCGTCAGGACTTGCTCGAACGAGTGTCTCCGGCAGACCGCATGGCAGCGCTGCTGCCCTTGGTTCAGCGCGAAATCCGCATCGCTGAATATGAAAATGAGCTCGCCGAAAAGGTTAAAGATGCAGTTGAAAAAAGCCAACGCGACTACTATTTGCGTGAGCAAATGCGGGTTATCCGCAAGGAGTTAGGCGAGGAGGTCGACCCTGCAGAAGAAGTTGAAGCCTACATGGAAAAACTGGCCGGCTTGACCATGCCGGAAGATGACCGCGAAAAAATAATAAAAGAAATTAAGCGGCTGCCACAATATCCGCCTAATTTTCCGGAGGCGGCCACCCTGCGCACTTACCTGGATACAGTCATGGACCTGCCCTGGGGGAAGGTGAGCACGGAGAAGGCCGGCCTTGCCGATGTGCGCAAACAGCTGGATAGAGACCATTACGGGCTGGAGGATGTCAAAGAAAGAATTCTCGAATATTTGGCTGTGCGCGAGCTGCACCGACAGACGTCAGACGAGCCGTTTAAGGCCCCCATCCTTTGTTTAGCCGGCCCGCCGGGAGTCGGGAAAACATCAATTGCCGCTTCCATTGCAAAAGCGATCGGCCGGGAGTTTGTGCGGATGAGTCTGGGCGGTATCAAAGATGAAGCGGAAATCAGAGGGCACCGGCGCACCTATGTCGGCGCTATCCCCGGCCGCATTATTGCCGCTATCCGCCAGGCCAAAACGGACAATCCACTCATTCTTTTAGATGAAGTAGATAAATTGGGCAATGATTTCCGGGGAGATCCGGCCTCAGCCCTTCTGGAAGTATTGGATCCGGAACAAAATAATAACTTCAGAGACCACTATCTGGAGCTGCCGTACGACTTGTCACAAGTCATGTTTATCACGACGGCCAATAATGTGGACTCAATCCCGCACGCCCTGTTGGACCGGATGGAGATGATCCAGCTTTCCGGTTATACGGAAGAGGAAAAATACCATATTGCAGCCCTGCATTTGCTGCCTAAACAGATGCGCTTTAACGCCCTCAAAAAGGGCGATATGACAGTTAGCAAAGCCGCTATTTTTGACATTATCCGCTTTTATACCAGAGAGGCAGGTGTTCGGCGCCTGGAACGCCAGCTTGGCAAATTGTGCCGCAAGGTGGTTTTAAAACAGCTGGAGAATCAAGAGCCGGCAACCGGTCAGCCGGAGGAAGAAAGCATAGACCGGATTACCGTGGCAGCTCAAACAGCGGCTGATCAGCAAAAAACTACTTCCGGGACTAGCCGAAAAATCAGGGTGGGTGTCAGAAATTTAAAAGATTATTTAGGCAAACCCAAATATCGCTATGACAAGGTTGGGAAAAAGAATCCGATCGGTGTCGTGACCGGTTTGGCTTGGACTTCAGT
>CAMXYS010000185.1 GCA_947253135.1 uncultured Clostridia bacterium | reverse complement strand
AAAATCCGCTCCGGCCGTATTTTCCGGTTGAGACGGCATTGCGGGCTTTCCTTCTGAACCGGTGTTTGCCGCGGTTCGTAAGGGCGATTTTTTATGAAATAACAGCCATAAATCCAAACTGAAAAAAACTGCAAATAATAAAATAAAGCCACCGTAAGATAAGCTGTTTTTAGGAGTCCCCTGAGTCAGGTGAAAAGCGCCTAGGAGGAGGGGGAGTTGCAGGAATAAAATTAAAATTAAGCGATTCTTCTTAAATAAAGGCTGTCCTCTACTGTGCTTCTCTTTGTTTGTTTTTGCTTGTTTTTTATTCTGCTTTTTGGAGTTACCGCTGCTAGCCGTGGCCTCTTCAGATTTGCGGGCGCTGACCTGACGGCCGGGCGATTGTCTGTCTGTGACCGGATCCAAATCGAAGGCCTGGGATAACACTTGTTCGTCTAGACCTTTGCCCGTTGTATTTATTTCTGAGCTGATTGAATTGTCTGGAGTAAGATATTCTAGGGCTTGTAAAAGACTTTCCAAAAAAAGCAAGGGACTTTCCCAGGATTGAATAAGAAGCCGGTCTTTTATTTCTTCCGGCAGCCTTTCGTCTGTTTGGGCGAGACGAATTAGGGGCTCGCTCACTTCAGCCAATAGGCCGGTGGTATTATTTTCCTTCTGCTGTTCGGTGGTCGACCGGTTAATAAAAGGTAAGAATAAAAAAAGTGGCTCTTGCCAAAGTGGTTCTCCTTTGGCTGTGCAGGGTAGATATATGTGTTGCTCGTCCACTGCTATAGAAGTGGTAGCCAGATAATTTTCGAGAAAATCCAGGCGGTAACAGAGGGCCGCTGTCATTTTGAGATCATTCTCCAGATTAAAAGTCGGCAGGCAGCGGACTTCAGCCAAAGAGACCAGCCCCGAGATCCGATAGAGTAGCCGGATTTTTCGAAGAGGCTCGGCATCAGAGGGAGCAGGTGAGGTGGCAAGATCCCGGGGCTGCTTTGTGTTCTCAGCTGTGACACTGCCCTTTTGGACCGGCCAGAGGAGCAGCTGCTGCCACTCCTCGTCTGACCGGTTGAGTGCTTGTGGAGCAAAAATTTCACCGACGTCAGGTGTAGCCAATAAAAACTTGCCCCAGTTCGATTGGATAACTTCCAGTTGTGCCATGTGTGATGACCATTCCTTTATATCTTCTTTTACTTGGACTTAATTTTAGAAATAATGCTGCTATCATCGAAGACGGCTTTAAAAAGTCGTGAGCTGAAAGAGCGGATCTGCTCATTGAAGATCAGTGCGATGGCCAGGAGAACGGCAACTAAAATGACAACTTCCAGGGTTCCCATGCCGCGGTTGTCAAGCCTGGGATATTGCTTTTTCAGTCGGAGGGTGAGGTGAGTCATAGATTGATCCTTTCCAGCCGGCCATTAAGCCGGGCAATTGTTTCAAAAAGACGAAAAAACGGACAGGGCCGGAGCCAAGGCAATCAACATAACAGCAAGCAGGTCCAAGGCCATCGGCAGCAGCAATTTTCCGGCAGTGAGCTTCTGCTCGGCCATGATCTCTTTGCGGTAGAGATCCCAACAGACGTATTTTTGATTTTTTAGGGCAGCCAGGCTTTCTTGATGCCCATTTTCTGCATACTGGGCAAGCAGGAGGAAAACAGTTTGGCTGTTCATATTGTTCAGTCGCCAGGCAAATTGCTGCAGGCGGGCACTAAAATGACCGTGAAATTGAATGTCGTCGGCCAGCCGCAAAAGAAGTGAGTAGAGGGGTTTATGGGCATCTTGCCCACTTTTAGCAGCAGCCTTGAAGGCCTGCAGTGGGACAAAACCACTGGTCAAATATTGCAGCAGTGACTCTAAAAAGAAAGGCAGGTCCTTTTGCAATTCGCGCCTTAGTGCCACTGCCTGCCGCCGCAACCGCTGCTCAAAATAAAACCAGAGAGCAGGTAGACTGATTAAACAAAAAGGAGGAAGTCTGCCCAGAGCAAGGGGGATGGCAAGCCCGCTGAGGCACCAACACAGACTGACTAACCGTTGTGCAAAATCATCAATGAGAACTTTTTCCAGCTCTGCTGCAGCGGCTGAGACCTTGTTTAAAAGGAGTTGATGCTGCTGTTTCAAATATATTTTGTAGGTTGCAGGCAGGTGTCCCAGCAGTTTTTTAGCCAGCGTATTTACCAGGCCGGAGCGGCAACAGAATCTAAAGAAACGACGGCCGAAGTCAGAAGGCTTCAACTCTTTTTCTTTGGCTGCCGGCTGTTTAGTAGTCGGCCAGAGAATATGAGTGGCAGTTGCGATGGCGAGGAGACTTAACAAAAAGGCCAACAGGCTGCAAATGATGACAATCGGTTGTCGACGAGAAACCTGCAACTGTTCATACATACCGCTAAAGACCGAACCAACCGCGAAAGGCATAGTCAAAAGGGCCAAAGCCTCTGCTATCGTCGCAAATTGTTCGCTTCTGACTTCGCGCTGAACGGCCGTCACCTTTTGCTGGGCAGCAGCCGCATCTTGCAAGAGATACAATTGCCGACTGCCCAGGTTGTTACTGACGGCCAGCAGGTAAAACAAGTCCAGGGCTTCAGACAAGTTGGCCTGCTGTCCGA
>CAMXYS010000184.1 GCA_947253135.1 uncultured Clostridia bacterium | reverse complement strand
TATTTTAATGACTTTTCCTGATGGGCCAAACATTGCGAATTGTTCAGAACATAATTAAAAACTACCTTAAAGCGCCGTAAACGTAACTTAAGCCTATCGCTTTTCCCCTTCTGCCAATCATCTTCATTAATTATTTCATAACCGGCATATTCCGGTGGCAACTTTATCTGATAATCGCTTTGACCTTCTTTTTCCGCCTTACCTGTAAACAGAAGTTTCCCATCTTCGTCATAAGCCTGATATTCTTTGCTTTGTTTGAGTTCATTCGTACTTAAATCGCTCCACGGTACAATTTCAATCAAAGTGTATTTTAACTGCATCGCTTCTTTTACTTTGGGCAAGATAACTTTTTTCTCACTCTGCAATTTGTATTTTGTCTTATTATCTTCCAAAAATTTCAGTTTTATCTCCTCGTTGTATTTGTACTTTTCTTCATCCTGATGAATTTTATGACCGTCTTTACCTAAGTAAGTAATAGACACGGGATATTCCCGCCGCACCAGTTCAACAATAACCTCTGCAGCTTGACGATATACTTTATTTTTGTCTTTTAATTCATAGCCTTGCGGTATATCAAGCTTAAGTTGTGCATTGAATTGCAGCTTTTGCTTTTCACTTTTAATCATTTGGCCGTTATCGTCTACATACTTAATCAAGCTATTGATTTTACTCGGCTCCTGACTGATCATACCGGCAGCTTTAACCATTTTCACGCCTACTTTAAAATGTTTTTGTTCATCTTCCAAAGTTACCTGATGCTCCGGCAAGGTTTGCAATAACGCTAATGTATACTTGTTCTTTTCCTGCAATTTTCGGTTAAGTTCAGGTGAAATCTGAAAGTTTTCTTTTTCCCCGTAATGGCGAACAACAGCTATCGTCAGAATATCTTTAGAATTTTTATCAACATAATCAATATTCAAAGTGATAGGAAATTTTGATACTTTTCCTGAAATTCGGTCAATTTAGCTTTTTCCGCCTTTTTTGCCGCTTCTTCCTCTTTTTCCGAATCTTTTCTGACTGCACTTGCTTTTCTGTTTACGGAAAAATAAACATTCAGCGCCGTACTGTAGCTTTCATGTCCGTTCAAACTGAATGTATCCCAGTCGTTAGATCCGTTCATTGTATATTCAGGCGGTAAATAACTGACACTTGCTCTACCTCGAGTCGGATACGTGCTGTTATAAGCATTAACCTGCACTTCTATGGTTCTGCCGGCCCGGGTAGTACCTGAAGTCGTACCTATAGAATAAGATATAATTGCTTCTCCGACATTATCGTTATATTGATCCATAACGTTAAAGCATATATAACAGGTGCTTTTTCTTTCATCCTCCGCGTAATACGCGCTCGAAGCTGCATTCAAATTCGGCCCTAACCCTATTTCCGGCAAATCTAAAGATCGCCGTCTTCTTACCGGTGTTTCCGAATTTTTCCGACTGCGGCGAACAGTTTCCCGCTCGCTTGTTGCTGTTTTTTCTTGCTCCGTCAAATTAGCCGTACGACTGCGGGTAACGGCTAAAATATTAGCAGGAAATAATAAATTTACAGTCAAAATTGCTGCTGCTATTGTGCTGATAAATTTTTGTTGTTTCATACTTACCTCTTTTCAATTTTTGTTACTTATTTGCTTTCCTTAATTTGTTGTTTTTAATCTTAATTTTGCCGATCATTTCCTCCTTTCTCCGCCGGATCTTCAGATACATATTTGTAACTTTTTTCGTCGGTAATGATTTCATATTCAATTCCGGGATATTGACGTAAAATGTTTTTTACTTTTTTCAAAATTGCCGGGGGCGAATTTTCCGGAACAATCAGTTGTAGACGCCGAATTTTAATTTCAGCAGCTTTAATAGTCGGCCAATTGCCGTTTTGTCCTTGATAGCCGGCGAAGCTCAACAAACTTTGCGCCAAACCGCCGATTCTATTGCTTAGATAGTTGTCATCCTCCAAGTTGGGATTAGTTAAGTCAATACTTTTAATACTGGTAGCCACGCCGCCTGAGAAACGATTAATCGTAGGAAAATTTTTAGGTAAATTGGCATGATATTTACTTTGAAATTCATCTCCCCGTGCAAAATTCCCTTTGCTCCAGATGGTTAAGTTTTTTTCATCCTTATTTTCTCCCGCAGTGGAGCTTTTACCCAAAGTGCCGAGAGGATAAACATTCCACAAAGGTACCACGTAATAAAACTCTCTCTTTTTACGCCAAAGCAGAAGATTATAATCATAAACGGATTTATAGTGTATTTGATGTTTTGCCTCGTTAACACTGATAAAAGCTCGAAAATTAGTAATCAGTCGAGTGTTTAAGTTGCGGCTCCGACCGTTCATTTCTTGGAACAAATTACTTTGGCGGCGTAAAAGATAATTGGCTGAAAGCATCCCGTCAGTAAATTTAAGCAATCTATCTGTAACCTGTGTGGGCAAACGTGCGGTCAACTTCCCGAGTAACTTCTGTTTCATATCCGCTTGCGAAAAACTGCCTGCAGCTGCAACAATAGCTTCCAGTTCCTGACAGGCGCTGTTACCGGCAGTATGCCATAACAATTCATAATTAGCCATTTGCACCAGTAAAACCAAAACAAAGAAAAACAATAATGCACAAGGCAATATAAC
>CAMXYS010000183.1 GCA_947253135.1 uncultured Clostridia bacterium | reverse complement strand
ACTCTGGTTACTTACATCGGCCACCAAAGCTATTTTTTCAAGGGGACTGTCCGAGAAAACTTACTGATGGCTGAACCGGGTGCCCGGGATGACGATCTTTGGTCAGTTTTGGATCAAGTTGAGCTCAGTGCTTTTTTACGGGCGGAACAAGGTCTGGAGACCAAGCTGAGCGAAGGTGGCCAGAATTTTTCCGGCGGCCAACGCCAACGACTGGCCTTGGCTCGAGCTATTTTACACAACAGCCCGGTTTATATTTTTGATGAGGCAACTTCTAATATCGATGTTGAAAGTGAACAGTTGATTATGTCTCAAATACAGCTGCTGGCAACCGAAAAAACAGTTATTATCATCGCCCATCGTTTGGCGAGTATCGTGTCGGCAGACCGCATTTACGTTATGCAAGAGGGACGGGTCGAGGCCTGTGGCCATCACACTGAGTTATTGCAAGAGAGCGGGGCCTATCGGTCTTTGTGGGAGGCTCAGGCTGACTTGGAAGAGCTGGGAAAGGAAGGTGGTCAACGTGACTAAAAGAAATCAACCGACTGCCGACACGGTCGCTCGCCGGACCGGGCTTGGGGTCATGCTGGCCTTGGTCGGTCTGGTCAAACCCCTGGCGGGGCACATGGCCTTGGCCGTGTTGCAGGGGCTGATCGGACACTTGTGTGCCAGTTTTGTGACAATTTTTGGCGCCTACGCCCTCTTGACCGCAGCCGGATTGTTAAGTGGTTTCTCGCTTTCATTCTGCTTGGTTGCCGTCGTGGTTGTCGCCCTTTTAAGGGGGCTTTTACACTACGGTGAGCAGTGGTGTAATCACTATATCGCCTTTCGTCTGTTGGCCCTAATTAGAGACCGGGTGTTCACTGCCCTCAGGCGGCTGTGTCCGGCCAAATTAGCCGGTCGGGACAAGGGTGACTTGATTGCAGTTATCACCTCCGATATTGAATTGTTGGAAGTCTTCTATGCGCATACCATTTCACCGGTTTTAATCGCCGTCACTTTCGGCCTTTGCATGTTGGCTTTTATAGCGGCACAACATCTTTTGCTTGGTGCAATTGCTTTACTGGCCTATCTCATCGTTGGCCTGGTGTTGCCCCTCCTGTTCGCCAAGCTGAGCCGTGACCGCGGTCTGATTGTGCGCAGACGAAGTGGAGAATTGGCAGCCTTCACCCTAGAAAGTTTGCGCGGCCTGCCTGAAATTATGCAATTTCGCTTTCAAGCAAAACGCCGGCAGCAGATGGCCGAACAGGCAGAGGAGTTGGCTGACCAGCAAAAAGCTTTGCAGCAAGTGACATCTGTCAACACTGCGATCACGGGGTCAGTTCTGCTCGTTTTAGACCTGGTTATGTTAGCAGTTGCCCTTTATTTACAGCAGACCGGGGCTATCGGCTTGCCCGGCCTCTTGCTTGCGGTCCTGGGTTTGATGTCTTCTTTTGGCCCGTTTGTGGCCTTGGCTAATTTGGGCAGCGGTTTGCAGACGACCTTTGCGGCCGGCAACCGCGTTTTGGATATCCTGGAGGAAGAACCGCTGGTGGAGGATATCAGTGGTGCAAGTCCCATAGTCTTTAAGCAGGCGACGGCCGAACAGGTCAGTTTCTCCTATCCCCTAAGAGAGGGGAGCAAAGATCAGTCGCGTGCCTTAATTTTAGAAAATCTGTCTCTGGAGGTTAATACCGGTGAAGTAGTTGGTTTGATCGGCAGGAGCGGCAGCGGTAAGTCCACCTTACTGCGCTTGTTTATGCGCTTTTGGCCGGTCAGCAGTGGGGCGGTCTGCCTGTCCGGTCGTTCGGTTGAAACAATCAATACCGAGGATTTGCGTGCCGTAGAAAGTTATATGACGCAAGAGACCCATTTATTTAAAGATACAATTCACAACAATGTGGCTCTCTGGCGAAAAGACATCAGTCGGTCGGCCGTGGAGGAGGCCTGTCGCAAGGCGGCGGTGCATGATTTTATTACAGGTTTACCCCAGGGTTATGACACTTTAGTAGCGGAGCTGGGAGACAGCCTGTCGGGTGGGGAGAGGCAGCGCTTGGGCTTGGCCAGGGCTTTTTTGTTCGGCGGTGCATTCCTGCTGCTGGACGAACCGACCAGTAATTTAGACAGCTTGAATGAAGCTATCATTTTAAAATCGGTCAGGGCAGAGGCCAGAGATAAGGCTGTCCTCTTAGTGTCGCACCGAGCTTCCACCATGCGAATAGCAGACAGGACCTACAATATTGAGCGGGGAAGACTGTCTTGAAGCCCGGTGACGGGTCTGTCGATGACCGGCGGATAGCTGCAGCTAAAGAGGCGGTACAGGCCAAGAAGGAAGCTAAAAAGCGCCTCACCCATCTCATGGTCAAGCTCTATTGTCGCCACCACCACGGGGGACAAAAAAACAAAGCGGAGGATGGGGGGGACGGAGAGGACCTCTGCCCTGCTTGTCGTGACCTTTATAACTACGCCGCCGGTCGCACCCAGGCTTGTCGCTTTACTGAAACAGTCAGGTTTTGTAAGCACTGTCCTGTCCATTGCTACCGGCCGGACTACCGAGCAAAAATCAGGTGCGTGATGCGCTACGCCGGACCGCGGATGTTGTTTTACTGCCCGGGGCAGGTGGCAAGTCACCTTATATCATC
>CAMXYS010000182.1 GCA_947253135.1 uncultured Clostridia bacterium | reverse complement strand
TCATTATTTTAATTGTTGCCTGCCTGGCCGGCGCTGCTTATTTTTTGATTAAGCCGATTGTCGTCAAACACCGGCAAGACGAGGTAACCGCCCTCCTAAATGACAAGCTCGACGCAGGTGACCTCAGTAGCATTAAGGTAAGGGCTAATGCAAATAAAGTGGAGGGCGAAGCCTACGATTTTTACGGTGAAGGCGAAATTAATTACGAGGACTTAGATCCCAACGCTGAGGTTGAATTAGTGCCGCTCGGCCGGGTTAAAATCCCCTCCATCAATGTCAACCTGCCGCTGTTAAACCAGGCCTGGGCCGTCCAGCTCCGCTACGGCCTGGGCCATGTCCCGGAATCCGCCTTGCCGGGCGAAGACGGAAATTGCGCCATCCTGGGCCACCGCATGCTGGACTCCGGCCGTCACCTCAATCGCTTAAATGAAGTTAAGGTCGGTGACCACTTCACCATCAATACCGGGACGGACCTCTATACCTATGAGGTCATCGATATGCCGGTAATAGAACCGGAAGTACTGATGGACTATGTCAATAAAAACTACGGCGAGCCCACCGTTACCCTCATCACCTGCCACCCCATTCCCACCTGGACCCACCGCTTACTGTGTGTCGGCAAGCAAATCGACCACAAGGTCTTAAAGTAGTATCCCCCTGATAAATTTGACCGGAATGATAAATTGACCTCGGCATGTCATTTTGCTGAGGTCAATTTCTTTGTTAGTCAATCGAAAGATTAAAGCAGGCGTAAGTCCGGCCCGCCATTCCAACGGCTGCTTAAAAGCTTTTCAGGTTGCCTCAAATCGGCCTGGCGCAACCTGATTTGCTGGAGCAAGAGGTCGGCATTAGGGTAATGATCAGTCACCAATATCAGGGACAGGACCTCCGCCTCATTAAAGTGCCTGGTGGCCTCAATCAAATCAGCTGTCACGCCTTCTCCATCAGCAAAAAAACAGCCTAAGCGGTAGAGAATTTCCGCCCTGGCCATATAGATACGAGGTGTCGGATCAGCTTCTTTACAGCAAGTTAAGGCCTCCATATAAAGATTAAAGGCGATGCTTTTGCTTTTTTCCAAAGTCCCGGCCCCTTCTTCGTAGAGGTCGCCCATCTTGTAGAGGCCGGTCGGGTCACCGAGGGCAGCGGCCAAGCTGTAGCAGAGCAGGTCCTTTTCCGGGCCGGCCTGCGGCAAACGGCCCGCGCGGCTTAAATCACCCAATTGGCAAGCTGCCTGGGTACTACCTAGGGCTATAGCTCGCTCGTAAAAGACGGCTGCCTGCTCGTAATCGCGCTCCAAAAAAGTGCCTTCTGCTCCGGTCAGCCCCTCTTCAAAAAAGCGCCCATACTCTAACAATAACTGGCCTTGAAGCGTTCGACTAGAGAGGGGCGTTCCGCCATTTTCCTCAATCCAGCTGGCTATCACCGTCCACATCTCTTGGTCCACCCACTCAGTCAGGCAGTCAAAAGCCTCTTGCCTGGAGATATCAACTTGATCAGAATAATCTTGTTTACATAAGAAAATGAGCGTCAGTATAAAATGATTCAGATCATCATCATCTTCTATGCCAATATCATCGATTTGCTGCAAAAACCGCCTTCTTTTTTCTGTTATGCTCATTGGCTATCCTTTCTGCTACCCACTCTGCCACCGGCCCTCATTTACGGTCTTGATCAGCATAGCACAAAGGGGCGCCCTGTCTGAAGTCGGACACCCCTTTTTAAGATTTAAGAGCCTATTATTAGTCTTTTTAATTTAGCCTGCCGGACCTGAAAAATAATTTGAAAAACCGCCGACACAAGCTCATCCATAGGTCAAACCTGTTCGGGCTTAATGCGCCAAATATCTTCAGCGTAGTTGGCGATCGTCCGATCGGAACTAAAGCGGCCGGACCGGGTCATGTTGACCCACACCTTTTCAGCCCAACTATCCTGGTCCAAATAATCCTTGGCCATTTGGTCTTTTACCTTGCGGTAGTCCTCAAAGTCTCCTAAGACATAATAAACGTCAGCCGGCTGCCAACTGGACCCGGAGAGCAAGCTGTTTTTCAAATCCTGGAAAATACCGGTTCCGTTATCGTTTAAAGTGCCGTCGGTAAAAGCATCTAACACCCGCTTCAGTCCGGTC
Organism: uncultured Clostridia bacterium; assembly: GCA_947253135.1. Classification (GTDB taxonomy): domain Bacteria; phylum Bacillota; class Clostridia; order Saccharofermentanales; family Fastidiosipilaceae; genus CAMXYS01. The sequence goes on along the minus strand of CAMXYS010000182.1, from coordinate 504 downwards.
ACATTATGATAATGCCAATTGGGGTCATAGTAAGCCATGGTTGAAGCCATATTTTCAGACCGGCAGCCGAAGATATAAATATTGTCATCACCCACAGCTTCAGCAATCTCCACATTGGCTCCATCCAGCGTGCCCAGGGTCAGGGCCCCATTCATCATAAACTTCATGTTGCCGGTGCCGGAAGCCTCCATACCTGCAGTTGAAATCTGTTCAGAAATATCGGTCGCCGGAATAATGCGCTCGGCATTGGAAACATTGTAATTATGAATAAAGACTACCTTCATCCGGTCACCGATATCAGGATCGTTGTTGACCAAGTTGGCAATTTCGTTAATTAGCTTGATAATCGCCTTGGCGCGGACATAGCCCGGTGCTGCCTTGGCTCCGAAGATAAAGACCCGCGGCGTTGCCAGAACAGAGGCGTCTTCTTTGGCCCTAAAATAAAGATCCAAAATATAAATGGCATTTAACAATTGGCGTTTATACTCGTGCAGGCGTTTGATT
>CAMXYS010000181.1 GCA_947253135.1 uncultured Clostridia bacterium | reverse complement strand
ATGTTTCAATACACCGATCCCCAGTTGGGCGATAGCTTTCAGGGCCCTACCGCTCAGGCGGCGATCGCTGCGACCGGTGAAGATACGGATTTAGAAGGTAAGTTACGCACTTTTCCTGAAATTATGCATCTGTCAAATTGCGATGTGACCAAGGGTTACGTGCCTGTAAGAGTTCATGTCGATGCCATGGACGCCTTGCAGAGCCCGGGGGGCGGCTATGACAATATTCGCAAAGGCGTCGGAGCGCAAAATGCTAAATTAGTGCCGGTCTGGTCAGAGGCCAAAGTCCACAGTGAGGGCGAGAGCTTCTTTTACGCTATGGTTGCAGCAGCAGCAGACAAATATATTCAGGAAGCAGATCAAATTATTGCGGCGGAACAGGCCAAAAGGCAGAGCCAATCGGTGGCAGATGTCGACAGGAGTGAGTTATTAAATGCTTTGGTGGCAGCGCGTGATCAGTTACAGGGTCTCCGCCGGCAAAATTCCGGCGATGCCACAGCCCTGTTTAATGCGATTCAAACCTTAAAGTATCGCCGCCATGAATTTCAAAAAGGGTCGTTGGGCGAGGTGGACAAGTCCGCTTTAAAGGAAGTCTTAGATAAGGTCAAAGCGGCTGCCTACAAGGAAGCTGATTATACGGCCAAATCCTGGCAAGTCTATGCGGCTGCTCTGAGCCGGGCGGAGGCGGTTTATGCGGCGGACAGGCCGGCCAAACCGGAGGTTCAAAGTGCAGTCAAGGACTTGCAAGCAGCCTCTGAGGGGCTCTTGAAAAAGGCTGATAAATCAACCTTAAATCAACTTTTGATGCTAACTAAGTTTATGAAACCCCAAGGGTTCCCCCCGGCAGACTGGCAGAACTTGCAGGATGCCAGAGCGGCAGCTCAGTCGGTCTCAGACAATGTAGATGCAGATCAGTCCGCGGTGACAGCGGCTGCAAGCAAGTTAAATCAAGCGGCCAGAAAACTAGTCGATCCGGCTGCTCGCACCCTGTTGCAAAAATGTCAAGCTTTGCAGGCGTCAGATTATGAGGCGGATTATTGGACCGAAACTTTTCAACCGGCCCTGCTTAAACTGGAGCAGGAAATTAATAATCCGGATACCTTATATAACCGAATTAGCATGACTAAAAATAAATTGCAAACAGCTTTTGACGGCCTTAAGCCGGTCGCTAAAACGTTAGCAGATGGGCATTATTTAGTGCCGGTCGAAGTGAGAGACACCACCTATTCAGCCACTTGGAGGGCCGACAGCAAACCGCTGGTTGATCGAGCAGCCTTGACGGTTAAGGCCGGTAAGGCAGAGGTTTACTTATTTTTCCAAAATTATGATCAACATGGCAAAATCAGTCATTTGACCAATTTGGATTTTGCTGACGTTAAAGTAAAAGAAAGAATTCAGGCAAGCGAAAGAAACTTTGAAGATAAGGTCTTAAATTTCGACCATGTGATTGTATTGGAACAAGTTGATGCGGCGAATACGGATATTCCGGTTAGCTATCAAATTGACAGCAAACGAGAAAAACGCTCCGGCAGCTTCATCCGCCTAAATTACAGTCAAGCTGAAAAAGTAGAATCTACGGAGCTTGGTCAGGCAGTTGTATTGCGCCGGGCTTGTACCAATTACCTTAAAGCTGAAGAAATTGCTGCGGCGGAGTTGCCCAACTATAAAGACGAAACTGTAACTGTTTACCGGCAGTCAATGACAGCCCTGGCTGCTGCCTTGGCAAAACAAGAGGCGACGGCAGCAGAACTGTTCGCTGCCTTGGAGGCGGCCAAGCAAGGTCGAGCTCAGCTAGAGCTTAAACCACAAGAACGGCCGGACCGTTTGGCTGACGGAATTTATCAGCTGCCGATCAGTCTGCGCAATGCGCACGAGGACAAGCTTTCCATGGGGCACCCGGCCCTGGTTCATCAGGCAATTGCTGTGGTCAAGGACAACCGGGCAGAACTTTATGTCCAAATGAAAGGCATGCGGTTCATGGGGATGTATGGTCACCTGTGGGGCATGTTCCAATATGTTGACGAAACAGAGGGTGTAGGAGACGCCTTTAAGGGCGAGACTGTGGAAGCTGATGTTTTGCGCAGCGGTCAAGACAGTGACTTGGAAAAGAAAATGCGGGCTTTTCCCGAAGTTTTGCGTCTGAATAATTGTGATGTCACCAAGTCTTATGTGCCGATTAAAGTTTATGTCGATGCTATGGATGCTCTGACGAACAATGCTTCCACTTATGACAAAGTCGTTAGAGGAGCGGGTTCACAGAATGCAAAATTGACACCGGATTGGGCCCGGGCGATCAAACTGCCGGATGGCACCAAGGCGGAGGCGGCCATTTTGTTGGCCGGCGCCAAGGATTATTTGAGTGAGGCTCAAAGTGAGCCGGGGCAGGCTGTGCCGGAGCGGTTCAAAGCCTACCAGGTCAGTAAAAAGGCCTTGGAGGAGGCCGTTCGGAACGCAGCAAATGATGCAGATTCCCTCTTCACAGCCTTACAGGATTTTAAATTAAAGAAACATGAGCTGGACAAACCGATAGAGAGCAAGACCGAGCCCACTCCGACGACCAAGCCGACCGAACAGACCCCGACGACCAAGCCGACCGAGCCGACTCCGACGACCAAGCCGACCGAGCCCACTC
>CAMXYS010000180.1 GCA_947253135.1 uncultured Clostridia bacterium | reverse complement strand
GACTGTGCGCCGCTTAGCAAGAGAGCTGGAGCTTGCTGTCAGTCAAAAACCGGCATCGCCTTGTCTGGCCACCAGATTGCCCTTTGGCAGTCGCTTAGAACCTGCACTGCTGAGCCGCCTAGCCGCCGGGGAAAAGCAGCTACAGCAATTGGGCTTTAGACAAGTGCGACTGCGCCTACATGGTCAAATAATTCGTATTGAAGTCGAGCCAACTGATTTTAATTTGCTTTTAGATAAGAAAGAACAGGTGGTGGAAGTCCTGAAAGATTTAGGCTTTCTTTATATTACTTTAGATTTAGAAGGTTTTCGCTCCGGCTCAATGGATTTAACCAAGCCTGACCAAACTTAAATAAATCTAACGCCTCTTCCAAGTGCGCGGATAGAATAAGATTAAGATCGGGAACAACTCCAACCGGCCTGCCAACATAGCCAAGGTCAAGGTAATCTTGCCGTAGGCGGGGAGGAAGGCATAGCTACCCGTGGGGCCGACTCTGCCTAAGCCCGGACCAATATTATTAAAGGTGGCCACGACAGAACTGACGGCAGTTTCAAAATCAGGTGTACAGGTAGATAGGATCAAAGTAAAAATCACCAGGAGGATTGAATAGGTGGCTAAATAGTAAGAAATGCTGCGGTGGTCACGCTGATCTAGGGGCTTGCCCTCAAAATGCACTCGAATAGTGCGCTTGGGGCTGACGACTGATCTTAATTCGACAAAGGCTTGTTTGATATAGATCACAACCCGGCTAACTTTAAGCCCGCCTGCAGTGGAGCCTGCCGAAGCCCCGATGCAAGATAAGAGGAGCAGGATGCCGTGGCAATACAATGGCCATTGACTGTAATCAGCTGTAGTGTAACCGGTTGTAGTTTGAATCGAAGCAGCTGTAAAAAAGGCATCGCGGATCATGTCACCGGTGCGGCCGTGGTAAAGAGGGCGGATACCCAGGCAGATAGCTGCTGTCGCCACCGTAAAAATACCCAAATACCAACGCAATTCCTCATTTTTCAGGACGGTTTTAACTTGCCTCAGCAAGAGGTAGTAGTAGAGATTAAAATTGACGCCGAACAAGAGGACCGCAATGCCTAAAATCCATTCTATGGCGGGGCTTTGGTAGAAGGCGACACTGTTACTTTTAATGCCAAAGCCACCGGTACCGGCTGCCCCAAAAGCATGGAGGCAGGCATCAAAAAAGGGCATCTTAAAACAACAAAGCACCACAATTAAGACGAGGGTCATGGACAGATAAATCAGGTAAAGGATGCGGGCAGTATCAGAAACCCGCGATAGCAATTTACCAAAAATCGGGCCCGGCACTTCCGCTTTCATCACATGGACGGTGGCATGTCCCGATTTAGGCATTAAGGCCAAGGCAAAGACCAAAACCCCCATACCACCGATCAGGTGGGTAAAACTGCGCCAAAAAAGTATTGAATGAGCCAGACTTTCTACATCTGTTAAAATACTGGACCCGGTCGTCGTAAAGCCGGATGCTGTCTCGAAGACAGCATCCACAAAAATAGGAATATCTCCGCTGATGAAAAAGGGTAGGGCTCCGAAAAGCGAGAGGAAAACCCAACTTAAACTTACGATTACCAAGCCCTCTCGGCTATAGTATTGGTGATTTCGGGGTTTGATCGAACCCATGGGCAAGCCGACAACTAACAAGATCGAAATGGTTGCAATAAAGGCCCATTGATAGGTGCCCGGCTCGCGATAAATAAAGGAAACAAGTAGTGGCAAAACCATCAAACCGGCGATCACAAGAAAAAGGCGGCCTAAAACATAGCGCAGCATGCTGTAATTCATGGCTTAAAACTCTCCGATAAACATATCATCCAAGTTGGATATATCCGGTTTAGTGGTAATAATTAAAACAGTATCGCCTTTTTGAATAGAGTCTTCACCGGTTGGAAAAATCAATTGGTGTTTGCGAATAATAACACCGACCAGGGTGTTGCGGTCACTGGTCAAATTCTTTAGAGGAATGCCAATTGAGCGGGGACTGTCGTCTACGGTCAGCTGAATCATTTCGACAGCACCTTCAACCAAGCGGTAGAGTCCACTGATTTCAGAGTGCTCAGCCGCTGCTACAGCCCGCACATAGCGGACAATTTTATTGGCAATAATTTGGTTAGGGGTGACTGTAGACAACCGATCTTGGATTTCTAAAATACGTAGCAGGTTGGTGCGGTTAACCTTGGCGATGGGTTTAGTGATCCGCTGCCGGTCAGCATAAAGAGCCAGTAATAAATTTTCTTCGTCGATGCCGGTCAAGGCGACAACCGCATCATAGGCATCTAAATGTTCTTCTTCGAGCGTGTATTGGTCTGTTCCGTCACCGCAAATGATCTCCAAGGAAGGGTGTTCAGCTGCTAATAGCTCAGCCCGGTGGCTGTTTGCCTCGATTACCTTAATATCAATTTTTAATTCTTTTAAAAAGGGAATGAGATAGCGGGTGATCCGGCCGGCTCCGACAACCATCACGGAGTGGACCTGTTTTTTCTGATAGGCGGTTTTTTGGAAAAAACTGCGAATAGAGGACAGTTTACCGGTCAGGTAGATATTGTCTCCCCGGCTGATCATATCCTGTCTCTTATACACATCTCCGAGCCCACGAGACGTCCTGGATAAT
>CAMXYS010000179.1 GCA_947253135.1 uncultured Clostridia bacterium | reverse complement strand
CAGCTATAGCAGGGAAGTGAGGTTCGCTGATAAACTTGCAGATAATTTTGAAAATTCCCTTTAATGCCCCAACTGTCAACATAATCACTGAATGATGTTCCGTGATTACTGATAGCTTTATTGAGCAACGGTAGAATGGAACGGTATAAAATTTGTAAGTTTTTTTCGCTTAAATCACAGCAAAGATTGGCAGGATGGATGCGGGCGGAGAAGAGCAGTTCGTCAGCATAGATATTACCTAAACCGGCGATAATGCTTTGATCCAGCAGAGCAGATTTGATATTTTTGTGCAAATGACGTCTGCATCCTTGAATAAAGGCATTTTCCGCCTCTTTTTCCGTTAATGCTTTTTCATTTAAGGTCAACTTATGCGTTAATGCGTCGAAACCTAATTTCTTTAAACTTTGATCAAAACTTAAATTTTGCCGGGGCAGGAGTTTAACATAACCGAATCTTCTAACATCGTTGAAATAAAGGTACAAAATTTTATGATCTTTCTTCAGCTCAAAATAAAAATGGCTGTGTTTCGGTAAGTTGGTAACTGTGGAAGTGATAATGAGTTTTCCGGTCATCCGAAGGTGAAAAATCAGAGTAATATCCTCGGCACTTGTATCAGATTTCAAGTGCGCAAATAAATATTTTCCCTGCCGCTCGAATTCAGATAATTTATAATCGGCAGCTAAGGAAAAATTGCTTGTTTCATCATGCCAACAATAATTATCAAGTCTGACAATTGAACATAAATGACTGTTGCTTAATTGTTGATTGAGACCTTGACGGATAGTCTCCACCTCCGGTAATTCAGGCATAATTATTCCTTCTTCAATTTTTGACGCAAAATTTTATAATCATTGATCAGATCTTTGGCATCATCTACATGGCAACGAGCTAAACGGGGATCCAAATCAGGTTGACCCAGACCTTCAATTAAGTCACGGTAAACATAAACTAACTTAACATCATTCGGATAATAAGTTATGCGATAGTTTTTGTGCCAAAATTGCAAATAGGTTTTTATATCTTCATAGACAAAATGCTGCGGTGTAATTTGAATCAGGTTATTAATCTTCCGTTCGGTCTCCGTTGTTGTCATATAGGCGGAACGGGCATTGGGCAGCGTTAAATCCTGTTGAAATTCTGCGGCAACTTCAGCAGGTAAATCAGCTTGAAAAGCAAAGGTAAAACGCGGCTTTTCACCGGCCCAGTCCAAGGCTAAATAACTCAAGGCATCTTTTGCGATTAAATCAGCGTGATGTTGGGCGTCAAAAGTTTCAATTGTACAATTACCGCTGCTGGGAAAAAGATAATCCGGTGCAAGTTCCTTCAAGTAACGGACGGAAGTATGCCTTATCTGCCACATATGCCAAACAATAGGATTGGTACTTGTGCCTATTTTTATTTTACCGATGGCCGGAAAATTAATAGCTTGTTTGAATAACCCGTCTTTGCCCAGTTCCGCCTTAAAGTTGCACAAAGAACACATGATAGCTGTGCGATTTAACTGATACATGGATAAAAACTCCTGGCAATTGGGACAACTGTATAAGAGATTGTCCAACCCTCCGGCAGGGTTGAAACTGAAATAACTGTAAGTTTTTTGACCCTTGTTGCGTCTTTCAAGTTGATTATGGTAGTCTGTACCGCGCAGTAATTCCGTCATTTTAGTACGAATATCTTCAAGTTCCAATTCGCCTGTTTCTTCCCCCGTATAAACAAGAGAAGCAGTGACGGCAATTTTGCCCAAACGTAAGCCGTGATACCCTGACCAACGCGGCCAGGAAAGGAAAGCTCCGTCAAGATCACAAAATATCAAATTTGCGTGAGAACGTTGTACCAATTTAATAAAAGCGTCGGAAAATAACTCGTGTCTTCCGTCGGCAGAACGTTCACCTTCCGGGAAAATAGCGATGGATTCACCGCTACGTAATAGAGAAATCATTTGTTTGACAGCTAAAAAGTCACTGTTGAACTGGGTGATATTAATAGTTTTCATTTTGGCCGTAAGCCAAGGGAGAAAGCCGTGACCTTCCTGCAAAAAATTACCGGCTACGAAATGTAACTTATGTTTCGGTCCCATACATAACATCACGAATACCGGATCCAAAAGGGAAGAATGCGGTGCAATCACGATGCTGGGGCCTTTAAGTTCTTTTTCGGCAAAATTATGCTGTGAGCGATATGCAAATAGTATACTTGCCAATATTCTAAGCAAAAAATAAGAAAATGAATAGAATAAGGTCGATATATGTGCAGACGGCGCCGCTTTACTTTTTTTAGAACGCCGAAAAGTTAAAGTACGCATACCGATTTTGGCTAAATTTGTTGCATTAGCTTTAGTTATTTCACCGGCCTTAATTAAAATTGAATTCCTTTTCAATGCTGTACCCTCAATTAAAGTGTATTAAAGTGTTTTATAAGTACTAGTTATTATAATGTTTTGTTTAATTAATTGCTACTTGAATAAATCGACAATAAGGGAGATGAGCGGAGCCTTAATTGCGATTTTTTCGACCGGCATTGATAAGTGATGCATGACCACAACTTATAGTACTTCACTTGCTAATAATGCTGTATACTTTCAATATTGTGTATTGAACACCCGAGAGATGTAAGTCAATTATTACAAGTTTTTAAC
>CAMXYS010000178.1 GCA_947253135.1 uncultured Clostridia bacterium | reverse complement strand
ATACTGATCATGGCTTCCATCAGAGGAGTTTTGACCGATTCTTCCACCAAGACAAAGTCCGGCACCGTCCCCATTTGTCCGTTGTTTAAAAACTTTCCCCAGACAATACGCTTGGCGGCCAGTTCCAAGTCGGCACTTGCGGTCACAATACAAGGAGACTTACTCCCCAACCGCAAAGCAACAGGGATCACAAAACGGCTGGCCCGTCTCATAATCTGCCGGCCGTGCTCGGCTCGGCCGCTAAAAAAAATGAAGTCAGGGCGAGCTTGGATCAATTCATTGACATTTTCTTCGCCCCCTTCGACAACCGTCACCCAGCGGTCCGGCAATAGGTCTGCCAGCAGCCGTTGCAAAACATCGGCGACGTGAGGTGCTCGCCGTGACGGTTTTAGGATCACTGTATTGCCGGCGGCCACCGCTTCAACCAGCGGCAAGAGAGCCTCTTCCAGGGGATTGCTCCAGCCTGTCACAAGCAAAACTACACCGTGTGGTCGGCGGTCGACACGGGTTATGCCCCGACCGAAAACCCCTTTTTTGCGAATTTTCTTCGACTTCGTCAATCGTTTTAAATATCTTTTCAGGTATTTTATTTCCTTATAGAGCAGGTGTACTTCCATCAGATAAGTCTCATAAGGAGCCTTGTCGATGTCTGTTTCAACAGCTGTAATTAGTTCCCACTCATAATCGCGCAGCAATTTGTAGAATCGGGTCAGAAGTTTTTGACGCAAGGCGACAGACAGCGTCTGCCCGGATTGGAAAAAAGCTTTTTGTCTGTCGACCAGACGGGCCGCCTCATACCGCTCCATACAGCCCTTCCTTACTTAACCAGACCGCGGTCAGAATCAACTATAACCGCCATTCCTTCACGCAGAATTTTAGTAGCATTTTTGCAATTATAAACCACCGGTATATTTAGTAATTTTCCGACTGTCACAGCGTGGCACTCCGGGTCGGCTGTCTCTGCCACCACAGCTTCGGCCATACGCAGCAGCCCCAACATATCATTGTCAGTGTCCTCGACTACCAGGACGATGTGTTCCGGGCAGCTGGACCGATCATCCAATGTGCAGGTACTGTTGGCAAAAACGACATCACCTGCGGCCTGGCCACGGTTGATGCCGGTGCCCTGGCATAACATATGACCCGCCATTTGTACTTTTAGGGTATTGGTCATGCCACTGATACCCACCGGGGTGCCGCCGGAAATGATCACAACGTCACCGTTGTCAACCAGGCCTGTAGAAACGGCCGCCTCCATACCCATATCAAACAGGGCATCCGTATCGGTCACTTCATCAATTAAAACCGGCACAACGCCCCAGCTTAAATTCAGTTGCCGGCGGTTGCGCTCGCTGACGGTCGGCGCCACAATCGGGCAAGCCGGACGAAAGCGTGCAATCAGGCGGGCCGTCCGGCCACCAAAAGTGACAGCCACTATGACCTTGGCCTTCAAATCCATGGCTGTTGTACAACAAGCATAGCTGACTGCATTGGCGACAGAAGGGGTCGGGCTATGGTCAGACCGTTTGAACAGGTCCCAGAAATCGACCGACTGCTCGGTTGCTTCGGCAATGCCTCCCATCATTTGCAACGCCTCCACCGGATAGCGACCGGCGGCCGTCTCACCGGATAACATCACCGCAGAAGTGCCGTCCAAAATTGCATTGGCCACGTCACTCACCTCAGCCCTGGTCGGGCGGGGATTTCTAATCATTGAATCTAACATTTGAGTCGCCGTAATACAGGGTTTACCCTTGGAATAGCAGCGGCGAATCAGACGCTTTTGTACATTGGGGACTTGTTCCGGCGGAATCTCCACACCCAAGTCGCCCCTGGCCACCATTATGCCGTCAGAGGCATCCAGAATTTCCTCAAAATTATCGACACCCTCTTGATTTTCGATTTTAGAAATAATATGAATCTGTGAACCATTGTTTTTATCCAACTGGTGGCGCACGTGGTCAACGTCAGCTGCCTTGCGCACAAAAGACATGGCGATAAAATCAAAATCATTTTCAATGGCAAATTGAATATCGCTTAAGTCCTTTTCTGTCAGCGCCGGAAGATTTACCTTGATGCCCGGCAGGTTGACGCCCTTGCGGTCAGAAACCGGGCCACCACTGACCACCGTGCAGATGACATCCTTGCCGACAACCTCCTTGACCCTCAGTTCAACGAGACCGTCATCGATCAGAATTATGTCATCCGGGTTGACATCGTCAGACAAGGACTTGTAGCTGATCGAAAAGCACTCAGCTGTTCCGGTTACATCGTCGTGGCTGATGGTAACTTCCTGATCTTCTTCTAACAAACAGGCTCCACCCTCAAAGAGGCCGGTCCGGATTTCCGGGCCCTTGGTATCCAGCAATAAAGCAACGGGAATGTCTAATTCTGTCCGCAATTTTTTTATTAATTCGACCCGCTTAAGCTGCTCCTCATGTGTCCCATGCGAAAAGTTCAGTCGGGCGACATTCATCCCACTAAGCAACAGACGGCGTAAAATCCCCTCGTCATCTGAAGCCGGTCCAATCGTGCAGACAATTTTAGTTTTTCTCATGCCTTATTTCCTCTCTTCTTGCTCTCTTTTTGATTCTAATCGTTTACTGATTTTTTCTTGTGGTTATGGCAAGGCAGT
>CAMXYS010000177.1 GCA_947253135.1 uncultured Clostridia bacterium | reverse complement strand
CCGCCGGGTCCGGGTCCGTATGCCAATATAAAATCGGCGGACCGGACCGCTCAACCGGGGCGGCGCGAAAACTGCAGACGCCGGTCAGTCGACTCAGCGGTCTCCCCCGGCGCCTTTAATTTGATCTTTTTAACTCAATCTTGTTCTTCAGTGTCCTCAGCTGCCAATACTTCCGCCTCACAAAGACGGTCATATTCTTCCGCCACCCGGTCAAATTCGTCATCTTCCAAGCTGACAAAACCTTCGCTGCCATCCTCCATGGTCTCTACCCGGACAAAAATAGCGGACGGATCTTCCTCATCAACAGTCAAAAGCAGACAATAGACCTCGTCTTCAAAATCAAATTCATCGGCCAGAATAAACTGAAACTCTTCACCACTGTCTTGGTCGACCATGGTGATCAAGGCCTCACCTTCTTCGTCCGTCAAATCGCCGTGGTCGTGTCCGCAGCCGCAATCACAATTGGCATCGTGAAGTTGGCCCTCGGCCTGCTCGCCGGTCTGCCCTGAAACGGCGCCGTCTGCTGCAAAATATTGCTTATTTAACATAGTCATCTCCTCTGAGAAGCCAAAAGCCAGGTCAGACCTGTCCCTGTGGCTTAATATTTTCTATTGATTAGAGCTTACCTCAGCTTTTGTTCAAGTGAAACAAGCGCTGTTATTATAGCATGCTTCAATCCCTTTTTTGCGATTGATTTTTAGAGCGCAAACTATTTAAGTAGTCTGTCAAAATAACCTCAGCCGCCACTTGATCAACCACTGCTCTTTTTTTGCCGGCCTTCACAGTGCCTTCATTTAAAATCCGATGGGCGATAACTGTGGTGAAGCGTTCATCTTGCAAAACCACCGGTATATCGACCAGGTTTTCCAGGGCGGCAGCTAAGGCCCTGGCCTTTTCCTCCGCCTCCCCGGGGCGGTTATCAGTGCGGCGCGGCAGGCCGACAACCACCGTGCCGACCCCTTGCTCTCGAACCAGGTCAGCCAAGCTAGCAGCAATTTGGTCAGACGACTGCCCCTTGACCGCCAAGGTGGTCAAACCTCGTGCGATCATGCCAAGGGGGTCACTGACTGCAACCCCCACTCGAACAGAACCATAATCTACAGCCATGTAGCGCATTAACCTTCCTCCAGTCCTGCTACATATTGTTCGATAATGACCTCTAAAAGCTCATCCCGCTCCATCCGGCGAATCTTCCCGCGAGCCCCGTTATGGTTGGTGATAAAAGTAGGATCGCCGGACAAAAAATAGCCGACCAATTGGCCGATCGGCTCATAGCCTTTGACTTTTAAGGCATCCAGTACATCACGCAAGATGCTTTCGGCCTCTTCTGTCTTGTCGATATTCATTTCAAATCTGGTCGTTCCATTGTTTTGCACAGGCATTCGTCCTCCTTATTAAGATTGCTATCATTTTAGCATAAACTGACGGAAGCTTTACAAAATAATATCAGGCCGGTTGCTGTCTTGTAACAGCTTTTAAAACTGATGAATTTGCCTAATTCAATCAGCCTCCCGCCGGCAAGAAGTTTTTAATCGTAACCCCTCGCTCAGCCGCGATTCCCCTCGGCAGGTCCGACCGCCACCGCCGGTTCCCCGTAAATTCGCTCATCTGCCAGGCGCTGAAGCCGCACAGGCAGGATCACCCCATTTTTAATCTGCTCACTTAACCGGCTGTAAACAGGCAAGTAGCCTTCCGTGTAGCCCGTCCAAAAACCGTCTGCAGTTTGCTCTTCAAACAGGACCTTAGCCACCTGACCCAGCAGCGAGTTGGCCACCTTGTTAAAACCCGCTTCGGACAAGGCTAAGAAATCGCGGCTGCGGGCTTCAGCTTCCGGTCCCGGCACCTGATCCGGCAACCGGGCGGCCACTGTACCCTCCCGCGGTGAGTAGCGGAAGGTGTGTATTTTGCTGAAAGCAATTTCCCGACAAAATTCGAGACTCTCTAAATGGTCTTTGGGCCGCTCGCCCGGAAAGCCGGTGATCACGTCTGTCGTCAGCAAGATGTGCGGAATAAAACAGCGCAAGGCGGTGACAGCCGACCGGTAATCAGCGGTCGTATAACGCCGCCTCATCAGGGCTAGGATTCGGTCCGACCCACTCTGCAAAGAGAGGTGAACATGGGGACACAGTTTGGGATTTTGTCCAAAACGGCGGGCGAAATCGGCAGTTACAGACTTCGGCTCCAAGGAACCTAAACGAATCCGTTCCAAACCCGGAAGTTCTGCCAACCGGTCGCACAGGTCCAGCAAGGGAAGGCCTTTCTCATGGCGGTCCGTTCCATAAGAACAGACATGGATCCCCGTCACAACCAGCTCTTTAAAGCCGGCTGCCACCAACTCGCGAGCCTCCTGTACGACAGCTTCCGGCGCTCGGCTCCGCACGCGCCCGCGCACATAGGGAATAGCACAATAACTACAAAATTGATTGCAGCCGTCCTGCACCTTTAAGATTGCTCGCGTTTCATTCTGCCGGACGACCGACCCCAATTCTTCAAAAGTTGTCAATTGATCTATATCAGCAGTTAAATCCAGACGCGCCGGGGGAACAGACGCCCGGCCCAACCTGCTCATAAAGTCTTCCACCAGCTCAGCTACCCGGGCCTTGCCTTGGTTACCGACGACAATATCAGCCTCCAGACGGTCCGCT
>CAMXYS010000176.1 GCA_947253135.1 uncultured Clostridia bacterium | reverse complement strand
ACCGAGCCGACTTCGACAACCAAGCCGACCGAGCCGACCCCGACGACCAAGCCGACCGAGCCGACTTCGACAACCAGGCCGACCGAGCCGACTTCGACAACCAAGCCGACCGAGCCGACCCCGACGACCAAGCCGACCGAGCCGACTTCGACAACCAGGCCGACCGAGCCGACTTCGACAACCAAGCCGACCGAGCCGACCCCGACGACCAAGCCGATCGAGCCGACCCAGCCGGCGAAAGTCAAATACTACGAAGTTCCTGTTCGACTGAGACATGCCTATGAAGATAAGTTTTCCATGGGAGATCCGGCTCTGGTTAAGACTGCCAAGGTTTATCCGTTGGCAACCGGAATGCAGTACGAAGTGAGTTTTACCGGTATGCAATTTATGGGCTTATATGGCCATTTGTGGGACCTGTTTTACCTGAATCCCCCCTGCAAAGATGACCAGTGGACCCACGCAGAGGTCAGCCGCCACTTCACAGACACAGATTTAGAGGGCAAACAGAGACAGTTCCCTCAAACCTACCGCTTGACTTTAACTGCACCCGAGCAGCAAGGTTATCCCGAGCAGGCAAAAAAGACAAGGGTTAAGGTTTTAGTCAATGTCGATGCCATGGATGCCTTAACCAACGGCGCTTCGACCTATGACAAGGTAGTCAAGGGGTCGGGTAAGCAACAAGCCTATCTGGAATTTGATTGGAGTCAGGCCAAGACGGTCAGAGAAAATGGTCAGGTGGTTCAACCGACCAATCCGCAAAAACCCAGTCAGCCGACTGCACCACAGCCGACGGCAAGGCCCACCGGTAGGCCTAACCTGCCGAGTGCGACACTCCCGCAGCCACCGGCAAATCCTCAACAGACCGGCGAGCGGAGCGATCATCAGCAGGTAGGCGGCTCTTCGCATCAAGCACAGAGCGGACTTAAAACAAGAGTCTATAATGTGCCGGTTCAATTGATGCATGCCTACGAAAACAGACCTTCTATGGGCAATCCGGCCCTGGTTAAAACCGCCCGCGTTTATGAGCGGTCAGACGGAACAACACAGATTGTTTTGACCATCAACGGAATGCGTTTCATGGGGATGTATGGACATGTTTGGAACTTATTCCATTACAGCTCTTCCGGACTGACGCCGGCCGGTGTTATCGGTTGGAGTAATGACTCTAATTTGATTGGTGAAAAACAACAGTTCCCCAATACTTTCAGTCTGATCAGGTCAGGTAAAGAAGACCGGATCAAGGTGAGGGTGTGGGTCGATGCCATGGATGCAATCGCCAGCAACAATGCTAGAAGTTACGCCGAAATAACGCCCGGAGCCGGTGCCCAGGAGGCCTACCTGACGCTGGACTGGGGCAATGCAACTTTGCTTGAAGAAAGAGACGGAAGTGCGATCAGCTCCGCCGGTTCAGCGGCAGATCCGGCCAGTTTGAAGCAGGAGGCGGTCGCCCAAGAAAAGGCCAATCCGGACAACGAGTTAAGCAAGTTGGGCAAAAAGGAAGCAGACGAAAAGGACAAAAAGAAGAAGCAGGGAAATAAGCGGACGGCTGCAGCTAAAAAGGCTTTAGGAACAGATGAGTCAGCTGTTAATCTCGCGGAAGCGGAGCCTGTGGAAGCGAGACGCAGTGGCATCAATTCCACCTGGTTGTATGCGGGAGGAGCCCTGATTGTAATTATTGCAGCAGGTGGCGTGGCCTACTTTGTATTGCGAAAGAAGAGCATAGAATAAGGTTTGCAGCTGCGATCAAACAACTGATATGCCAGTGTCGGAGTCGGTCCGCCAACAACTTTTAAAGTGGTTTAAGAGGGGGGTTCAAATTAAGGTGCCCCTCTCTTGGTATGAATGGCAAAGAAAAGGATGATATGGCTTAAATGATTGATAAAAAACTCTTCAACCTGGTGCCGGAAAGTAAAAAGTATATTGCCGGCAATGTGGGTCTCCAATGGTTGGGTTTGGCAGCTAATGTTATTTTTATCTACACGGTCACCGGCTTGCTGGCAGGCGCATTTGGCGGCCAGGCAGTTAGACCGGAACTTTTTGGTATTTGTCTGGCCAGTCTGCTAGTAAAGGCCTTGGTGACTTTCGGAGCAGGTAAACTTAGTTTTATGTCGGCCAAAACTGTTAAAGCAAAATTGCGAGCACTGATTTTCGACAAGCTTTTCCAATTGGGTATGACTTATAAGGAAAGGGTGAGAACTTCTGAGCTGGTGCAATTGGCTACAGAGGGAGTAGACCAGCTGGAGACCTATTTCGGCTCCTATCTGCCTCAGTTTTTTTATGCCATGCTAGCCCCCTTAACCCTGTTTGTCTGCTTAAGTTTTGTCTCCTTCAGCAGCGCTTTGATTCTCTTTATCTGTGTTCCTCTGATTCCGGTCAGTATTGCCTTGGTACAAACCTGGGCAAAGAAATTGCTGGCTAAATATTGGGGCAAGTACACAGACTTAGCGGATAGCTTTTTAGAAAATTTACAAGGATTGGTCACTCTGAAAATCTACCAAGCTGATGACAATAGACAAGTAGAGATGAATCGTCAGGCGGAAAGTTTTCGCAAGGTCACCATGAAGGTTTTGACCATGCAGTTGAATTCTATTTTTATAATGGATTTTATTGCCTATGGCGGCGCCGCCTTGGGAATTATTTTGGGTGTTTTGCAGTTAAATGC
>CAMXYS010000175.1 GCA_947253135.1 uncultured Clostridia bacterium | reverse complement strand
ACTTGGACCATTTGATTGAAAAACAGACGAATACACTGTTCAACCGTCAAGTCGCTGAGCTTCTGCTGCATCAAAGCCGGATCCGTCGTTGTTTTATCGGCCGGCAGCATTTTTCGTCGAATTGTAAATTTTACTTCAATTTTTCCACGCTTAATCTTATCGGCAATCAAAGAACGGATTTCATTTTCCGGAATCAGCGGTAAAGCCGGTAAATTCAGGCGCAAATCAAGATAGCGACTGTTAACGCTGCGCATTTCCACCTCTACCCTCAACATTTCATTGCTATCCGCGACCACAGCACAAGCGGTCATACTTTTCAGCATAATTCCACCCTATTCCTTTCTTAAGCAAAAAACTTCATAGCCCTGTTCTCGAAGCAGCAGTTTATACGTTAAATTATCCTGTTCCGCTAAATCCTGCAAAAAAGCGGCATATGAAGCAGCTCCCTGTTTTTTCCCGATAACGCAATAGAATTTGCCGCCGTTTTCCAGGCGACTCAAGGCTGCTGTCAGCATTTGCCGGACTTTAATTTTCCCGGTTCTGATCGGCGGATTCAAAGCAATTAAGTCAAACAGGCGCCCTGTGTAGGCGGCGGCAGCATCTGCCTGGACTGTCTGAAATTTTTTGACATTATTCATTATCATATTGGCTGTTGCCAGACTGCAGGCCCGGCTGTTGATATCGGATAAATAAAAATTACTTTCCGGATAAAATGCCGCTAATATCAAAGAGACGGCACCCCAACCGCAGGCAAAATCCCAAACACTCCCTATTTTATCGGCAGTTTCAGCTGTCAATATCGCTTTTAATAAGACTGCCGTACCTCGATCCAACCCGTTTTTGGAAAAAACTTCATTATCCGTTCGCACCTGCAAGTTAAGTCCCTGAAAAGTAATATTAATAAGTTGCGGCTGACTTATACTTGCCGGTTCCTGCGCAAAATAATGCCCCATAACTACCTGCCTGTTCGTTTTCACTCAGTGTACTACACTCATTCAGGCTCGGCAAATTAAAAACCGCAGTTGAAAAAAGGCCGCCTGCAGGCAGCCTCTATTCCGAAACTTGAATGTGGCGTTAAATTCTTTGATAACGGTTTTCCTGCGGCAACATCAAACTGAGCAGGGCTAAACCTAAAACATAGACGACTACCGCTTCACAAACTGAAAATACGGCAATATTTGTCAACATTAAACTTAAGCCCATCTCTTCCGCCGGTGTAAATAAAAACGGTAAATAAACGCCGACTATTGCTCCGTTCAGGACGACTGAAGGTAACGGCAAAAGATAGAAGCTCGGTTGCAGCCACAATTGTTTGAGGGTAATGCGACCTGTACGGTAGAGATTTAAAGCTTTGTTATTGCCGCTTATTTTGTAAGTGATATAAGCACTGACGGCCGTAGCGCAAGTTCCGCCCAAATAATCAACCGGACCGAGATTACCGGGATTAAAATAATTAGCTAAAAAGCAGCCCAAAGTTACACCGACTGCCGCTGCAAAGCCCAAGTTGTTCGGTCGAATATGTAATTTTTCTTTATCGGCCAAAAGCGGAGATTGTAAGTTTATTACTCCCAACGGTATCAAAAGCATCATAGCCTCCGACAGGCGGAATTGCCAAATTCCGAAGGCAACGGGATAGCTCATAACGGTAACAACCGCATAAACTGCTGCCAAAACGGCAGCTACAACAATAACGGGCAAGGTTAACCGGCCCGCAGAAGAATGCTTGGCTTGCATCATATAGTAGTTCCTTTCCAAGTGAAATTGTCACTCGAAGTTATTACTCCCGGCCACCTGAAAGAAGTCAAGCGCCGAGGCTTTTTTAGGATAACATAGAATCTTTGTTTCGCCAATTGCGTCTGATATTTTTTTGTAAAACAACCAAGGAAAAAATTATAATAATGCCCAGCGCGATAAAGCCCGAGATGGTTAATGTATTATTGAGCGAGCGGGAAAACAAGGTATAATCCTGAAATACTGCCGCCTTCATCGTGTTGAAAATATCCGCTCCCGGGACCATCGGTAATATTGCAATGATAAGGAAAATTGCGGCCGGAGATTTGTAAATTTTAGCAAGCAGTTCTGAATAAGCGGCGCAGACTGAACCGCTGACATAGGCGGCCAGAGCCATACTTATCGGTAAGAAATAGATATAAGATGTCCAGGCTAAAGCTCCGCCGATTGCCGCCAGGAAAATATATTTCCCCCTATTACCGAAAAATACGGCAAAGCCGAAAGATGCGATAAAGGCAGCAATAAAAGCATATAAAAGTTTAAATACAAGTTCCATTCAGCTCTTACCTCGTTCCGATATAATAAGTCTGCATATTGAACAGCAATAAAACTACCGCTGCGCCCACCGCCAGCGCTACACCTATCAATACAGTTTCCAGCAGTTTGTTACTGCCGGCGGTAAAATCGCCCATAGTAACGTCCCGCAAGCCGTTAGTGAAAAGCGCTCCCGGCATTAAAGGCATGAGAACGGAAGCCAGACTGTAAGCAAATTGATGTAATACATTTTCCTGCAGAAAAAGTAATACCAGAATTGTTGCCAAAGCCGAGCAAACTGTATAATTGAAGAAGTCATTAATTACTTTACTCAAGCAACGATACAAAAACATTACCGGTGCAGCCAATAATGCAATTATGATGCCGTCCGCCAAGGGCAAATAAAAC
>CAMXYS010000174.1 GCA_947253135.1 uncultured Clostridia bacterium | reverse complement strand
TAATAGGGCTTTTGCAATATTGCCGCCGGAAAAACAATGCAATTCTTAGAAGGGGAATAGTAGGCGTTAACCATATCAGCCGGCATCGACCACAGTTCAGGATCAATTTCCTGCGCAAAATTATCAATAGTGTACTGATAAATAGTCTGATTCAATTGCGTACAGGTTAAGAGCAGAGACGGCTTATTTTCATCAATTACCGGCAAAAGCTTATCATACAAAGGCGAGATTTTATCCGGATAAGCAATATGCAGCTGCAGCGCCTTTAACTTTTTAATAGCTTTTTCTTTGGTAGAAGCCGATAACCAGGTGTTTTGACTGAGTCTTTGCTCATAGACTTGAATCATCTGCTTCAACATTTCCAAAACATCCATTTTAGATTGCTTGCTGAAATTGGTATGAGCATAATACAGACCGACAGGATCGCTGTAATACGAATTAGCCAAATCAAAAGTATATCTCTCAAAATTACGCGGTTCGGCCGATCCGAGCAACATACGACTGTATTCGCCGCCTTTAATGCGCAAATCGTCAGTTAAATATTTGCTGTTGTGCAGGAGAAAATTAACCAGAGCCCAAGCCTTAAAAGCGGAGAAATCAGTCGAATTGACAAATTTGCTCAAAGAGGCTGTAAATTCCGGTTCACTGTCGCTGACAATATCATCAGCGGACAGATGGAAAATATTCTGCAGTTCCGTTCCCAATGCCTGCAGCTCCGCCGGCAATTTATCAATGTAGGTTTGCAAAGTTTGCGGATGATAACTGTCGACATAATCGGCCTTTTGCTCATTACTCTTGGTGTAAATAGCGAAAGAGGCATCGAATTTCATGGTTAATTCTACCAACTCTTCTACGTTACTCAAACCTAATGCCTGCAGGTAAGCTGAGGTGCAGTGCTTGTAATTATCCAACAGTTGCGCAGCTTGCGGATGCCCCGGTTGATAATAGGTAGAATCGGGTAAAATTGTTCCGGCCGGTCCGAAATAAAGGATTTTTTTGCGTGCCCGCTTCATATCTGCCTCTATATCTATGGTCAACGGAAAAGGCAGGCCTGTAAACTTATATTTACCATAATTTCGGCAAATTTCTGCAAAGGAAGTATACTTATCCAATTCGGCGGAAAGCCCCAATAATGCGGGAATTTCGTTGCTTTCTCGGCTTTTCTCATCTCTGGCCAGGCGTAAAAGCTTAACATAAGCCGACAAGTGCGGATTATCATTTACCGATTCAGGCTTTTGCAGCCAAGTTTCGGACAGTTTCAACAAATATTTCTCAATAGATTCATCTAATTCGTGAAACGTGCCCGTAGCGGGGCGATCCGGCGGAATTACGGCATTTTTAAGCCATTCTGCATTAACATAGGTGTAAAAATCGTCTTCTAACCTCATAGTTCCTCCTAACAGCCGGTCATTTGTGGCTTGTTTATAAACATTTTTTAATTTTTGATTAATCTTGATTATACCATATGTTGTATGCCGATAAGTCTGCTATAATATAAAAATATTTGTATATTATGTAAATTAAGATTAATACTGAAGGAGATTTAATATGTTTAGACGTGTTAGAACTGAAAGTGTTCCGGCTCCTACAATTCGTAGAATGCCTACTTATTTGAATTGCCTGTTGCACATGCAGGCTAAGGGAATGACAGCAATTTCCTCATCGACAATTGCTTCCATGCTCAGCTTGACCGGTATTCAGGTCCGTAAGGATTTGGCTTGGGTTTCAGACTCAGGTAAACCCCGTACAGGTTTCCCCATCGATCGTTTGATTAACGATATTAAGAGCTTCCTCGGCTACAACAATGTTCGTGAAGCTGTCTTAATCGGTGTTGGTCACTTGGGCGGTGCTTTCCTCCATTACTCAGGTTTCAAAGAGTACGGTTTGGCAATTTCCGCTGCTTATGATATCAATCCGGATTTGATTGCCAAGTACAAGGATTCCGAAGTCCCTGTTTACAACATTAACGAGATTGAGAAGCACAAGTTGCCGGAATTGGCTATTTTGACCGTTCCTCATGATCAGGCTCAAGCTACAGCCGAGAAGTTGGCACAATTAGGCGTTAAAGCTATTTGGAACTTCTCTACCGTTCATCTGAATTTGAACGATGCAGTTATTGTTGAGAACGTTGACTTGGCACAATCATTAGCTTTGTTGTGGAACCAATACGAATTGAAACGTTTGAATGCCAACGGCTGAGTTCTCAGCTGAAAAAGCATTGTAAATTATTAAGCGCCTGTTTCGTTAAGCGGGTTTATCCCGTACGGACGGGCGTTTTTATATGTCGGGATTATACATTTGAAAATCGGGGATAAAAGAATCGCTCTGAGTACTTTCATCCTGCGTAAAGGCATGTTTAACGCCCAGATCAAGCGCGAAATTGACAAATTCTTCGTATTCTTCCGTTTTCACATGTCGATTAAGTTCAGGATATTTTCGCAGTATTTGGGGAATAGGAGTATACTGGTTCATCAAACTGATGTAGATATTGTCCGAAAAACAGGTGTAAGCGTAACTTAAAACCGCTTTGGCATCGTTCAGATATCCGGGCATGAGCAGAATCCGCAGGACAAGCCCTTTTTTCAATAGCGGAAAATGACAGGCGGCCTTAGAAGTTGCAGTCACAGGCTGCTTTTGAAACTTTAATTTACCGACTTGACGGTACATTTCCCGCACAACACTGAAACTTACTTCCGGATAATCGGGGCAACCCAGATATTTTGCAGCTAAATCGGAACGATAAAATTTAATA
>CAMXYS010000173.1 GCA_947253135.1 uncultured Clostridia bacterium | reverse complement strand
AGGCAGGACCGAGCCGCCTACAGCTTGGCCGAAATGGGGCGTAACTTTAAGCCTTATGGTGTCAGCGGCCACCGCCACCTCCCCGAAATCGAAGAAAAGTTGAGTCAATTTAAAAAGGCACCCATAAGCGTTATTTTCACCCCTCACCTGCTCCCGATCGGGCGAGGTATGTTGGCTTCAATTTACGTCCGACCTTCGGCTATTGCCCGCGATTGGCTCGAAGAAAATCCGGCCGGCTTGTCCGCCTTCTACCGAGAATTTTACTGCGACGACCCCTTCATCCGTATTCTGCCACCCGGTCAGCTGCCCGAAACAGCTGCTGTGGCCGGCAGTAACTATTGTGACATCGGCCTCTGCTACGATCGCCCAACCCGGACAATCAAGATTTTTTCCGCCATCGACAATCTCGGCAAGGGAGCCTGCAGCCAGGCCATCCAGGCGCTTAATATCCGCTTCGGTTTACCGGAAACAACTGGCTTGACCGGACTTGGCGAAATCATTTAAGAATTTGCCAACAGCCGAGACCGAGATCAGCCTAAAAATGCATCACAGCAATATATTAGTAATGAAGGTGGACCATGAAGACAAATGTTGACCAACTACCGGCAGACCTTAAGGCCGAAATTTTAATCGAGGCCTTACCCTACATCCAAAGTTTATTCGGTAAAATGATCGTGATTAAATATGGTGGCAACGCTATGATCAATGAAGATTTAAAACAAAGCGTCATGCAGGATATAACCCTGCTGCGCTTTGTCGGCATGAAACCGGTTGTCGTACATGGCGGGGGGCCCGAAATCAGCCGGATGTTGGCTGCCCTCAATATCCCCTCACGCTTTGAACAGGGCATCCGTGTCACTGACCAAAAAACGGTTGAAGTCGCCCAAATGAGCCTGGTTGGCAAAACGAACAAAAGCGTTGTCGCCGGCCTCCAAAAGGCGGGAGCCAAGGCAATTGGTGTATCCGGCATAGACGGTGAACTAATCCGCTGCCGCAGGCTGGAAAAGGGACCCGACCAACAACCTTTAGACGTTGGCTACGTCGGTGAAATCCGTCACATCAACAAAGAGATGATCATGCAGCTCAGCCAAGACTTTATCCCCGTTATTGCACCCATTGGTGTAGACCGTGAAGGCCAAAGTTACAATATTAATGCCGATACGGTGGCGGCGGAGGTAGCAGCTACCTTGCAGGCGGAAAAGCTGATAACATTAACTGACGTCCCCGGTGTCATGGCGACAGATGGAAAAGGGGGACAGACCATCCTGCACACCCTGGTGGAAAGCGAGGTCACCGACTTGATCGAGCGCGGTGTTATCACCGGCGGCATGATCCCCAAAGTCCTGGGCTGTCTGGAGACAGTCAACCGCGGTGTCAACCGAGCCCATATAATTGACGGCCGCATCCCCCACAGTATCGTCCTGGAAATTTTTACCAATACCGGTATCGGCACGATGATTATGAAACACCGCCGCCCCTACCATCCCGGCGAAATTTTAGACAATCTGCAAACGCTAGACGGAGCCGCCCCGCTGTCCGGCTCCGACAAACCGGTTGACTAAGGCAGTCACAGCCTAAATCGCTCGCCCGTCCGCCGGTGGAACACAAATAATAAAAAGCAACAACAAGCTAAGGAGAAAATCATGCCCACTGCAAAATACACCCCCGGCAAGCTCTTGTCCCACCTTGAAAATCCGGACACAAATACGATTATTGAACTTGACCGCCAATACTATCTCAATTGCTTTGGCGCCCGGACACCTTTGGTCTTAGTTGAGGGAAAAGGCTGTACCGTAACAGATGCCGACGGGCGCACTTACCTGGACCTGCTCGGCGGTATCGCCGTCAACCTACTGGGTTACAAAAATCCTAAACTGACAGCCGCCATCGCTGCCCAGGCCGAAAAGTTAATCCATATCTCCAACCTTTACTACAGTCCGCAGCAGGCCCTTCTAGCCCAAGAACTCTGCCGGCGCAGCGAAATGGAAAAGGCCTTTTTCTCCAATTCCGGAGCCGAGGCGAATGAGGCGGCAATCAAACTGGCCCGTGGTTATTTTCATCAGCATGACCCCCGGCGCACTGTTATTTATACGGCCACTAACAGCTTTCACGGGCGCACCCTGGCCACTGTCACCGCCACCGGTCAAGCAAAATACAGCCGCCCTTTTGCACCGCTCCCCCCCGACTTCAAACACCTGCCTTTTAATGACCAAGCTGCTTTGAAGGAGGCCTGTGAACAGCCCGACACAGCCGCCATTATGTTGGAACTTATTCAAGGCGAAAGCGGTGTTCACCCGGTGGACCACAGCTACGCCAAATTTGCCGAGACCTGCTGCCGCGAAAACGGGGTCCTCTTAATTGTTGACGAAATCCAAACAGGGATGGGGCGGACCGGCCTCTTTACCGCCTCTGATTATTTTTATATTAAACCGGACATGATCACCTTAGCCAAAGGGCTGGGCGGCGGCGTGCCGATTGGGGCGACCTTGGCCCGCGGGCCCGTAGTTCATGGCTTCACTCCGGGGAGCCACGGCACTACTTTCGGCGGTAACCCCCTGGCCTGCACTGCCGCCTTGGCCGTCCTGGAAGAATACGACCGCCTGCAGCTGGACCGCAAAGCGGCCTTCGCCGGTGTTTACCTCAAAGGGCTTTTGGAAAGCCTGGCCGCCGCCTATCCGGCGGTTATAGCCGAAGTCCGTGGCCTGGGTATGATGATCGGCCTGGATTTTTGCCAACCAATCGCTCCGACTATCCGGCAGCAATTAATGGAGGCCGGCTTTTTGGTCAACGCC
>CAMXYS010000172.1 GCA_947253135.1 uncultured Clostridia bacterium | reverse complement strand
CCGTTACTCAGATAGGTAAGGGCGTTTTTGCATCCAATACAATCAGCAAACTGGAATTATCCCCGAATTTGGAGAGTATTCCTTATGAGGCCTTCGCTTATAATAATTTGTCTGCAGTTGAAATCCCGGATAAGGTTAAAGAGATTGGGAGCGAGTCTTTCAGAAAGAATTCTTTAACTGCAGTTAAGTTTAAGCCGACAGCGACTTTAACAACAATCGGAGATTCGGCTTTCCAAAGCAACGGTTTAACCGATTTAACCGTTCCTTCTACGGTAAATAGCATAGGTTCGACAGCTTTTCTGGATAACCCCGGTAATACGGAAGATGCGCAGCACCGGGTGCTTTTGTTGGCCAAAGATGCCAATTCCAAGATTGCTGCCGTTAATGTTCAGGACGGGACAACTTTTATCATCAATAAAGTTTGGGTAACTATCAATAAAAAACTTGAAGGTACTAATAAGTCTGTCGCTTTGCCGGAAAGACAGTTGGCGACGATGAATCGGACATTCTCCTATACGCCCAAAGATTCTTTCGGTTACGAGCCTGTAGACAAACAGGCGAAACAGCTGGAAGTCAAAGAGCAGGATACGGAAATGGATGTTTTCTATAAGCAGAAAGCCAATTATGATCCGACGGCTGTTATTGTCGATTTGGTGCATGCCGTCAACGGTAATGAGGACGAGGCGAAACCTTACGGTTTGAAAGAATACGCCCGTACGCAAAATATGCCCTTACTTTTGAAAATCAAAGGCAGCGGTAATACCAATGTTAATATCTCGGATACCTGGGTTAATATTGATCTGCGGCAGGAGGTAGCTAACGGTCATATTAAAGATGTGATGTTTTCCAGTAACGTCTCCGATTCGTTCACGGAACATAAGTTCGAAGACGGAATTGTTAAATTAAAGCTGAAAAACCCGATAAGCGGTTTAACAGCAATTAATATGCCTTTTTACCTGCAATTTGAGCCGGGGACGCCGAACAATTTTGTGCTCGATTTGACCGGTAAGACGTATATTGTCCAAAACGAGTTGATTGTCGCTACTTCGCAGACGACGCATCCGATCGGTTTACGTGCTCGGCAAAATTCCAATCGCAATATTACCAAGCAAATGAACGGGGAAAGTTACGGCAAGGACATCCATCAGGGTGAGTCGGACGGTACGGGCTATATGAAGATAGGCACGGAAGCTCCGATTGAATATTCCTTCTCTTACTATCAAGCCTATAACTACAGCAGTGGGGATTATGCCGACATCAGAGAATTTACTATTACCGATATTTTGCCGACTTATGAGGGTAAAGATGTAAACGGACAGGTTAAGTCCGACCTTAAGGCGCATTTTGATCCGAAACTGAACCCCGATTGGCAATTAAACGGCGATAAGCTAACCTTAAAACAACAAGTCAGTCCGCGAAAATTCGATACTATTCCGTCATTTAAGCTCTATCTGTCTTATCCGGGCATCAAGTCGGGAGCTTCTGTTGTTAATAACGTTGAGATTAAATCCAACGGTGACAGTAAGCATACTTTGAACGGCACTTTGGAAGAAGCCGAGAAGAAGCTGGTGGGAGAGCAAACTAAGTTTGAACCGGAAGAGGAAATTACCAGCAATGACGATGTTAGCGGCAAGATTATCGCCGGGCCGGAGACTCCGACTCCGATTGATCCGAAAAAGCCGCGTGATACCCATGGGAACGGTATTCACATTCTGAAACGTTGTCTGGCTACAGCCGGTGATAGCAGCTTGAACATTCTGTCGCTGCCCGCAGGACCGAGACATGCTACGTATAACTATCGTAACTCCGAGAGAGATTGGTATTCACCGGAAAGAAGTATCAGCAAATACACAAATTCACACTATGAGAATGTTTTCTATGACAGTGAAGCGGATCGGCATAAGGAATTTATCTGGGCTGTACAGGTTCAGGCCGATGCCTGCAATTTGCACAATCCGGTTATCAACGATTACGGTTTGGATGCCAGAATGCGCTACAGCGGGATTCAAATCCCGGCGGAATTCAAACAGGCGAAACTTACTTTATATAGTGAAGACAATAACTGCGGCGACAAGCTGTTTGAAGGCACAATTTACGGCGACCGTTTCGACTTCAGTCCGGAATTGTCGGCGAAAACCCGCAGCTTGAAACTGGAATTAATCGGCAGAATCGAGAACAACAATCCTCAAGGTCAATCGTCTTTCGCTTTCCCGATTTATACCCGCTTAAGAGAGCCGGACAAGTCGCAATTCGACAGTAAAGATACGGATAGTGACGGTCGGTCGGATAAAAATACCTTCTATAGCAAAGTTGCTGTAAAGAGTATGACGTATACCAATACCGACCCGCAGGAAAAAGAACTGACTGCCGCGGATGAATCGGAACGTATTTGTATTCTGCCGTGGGAAGAACGGGTCAATTTAATCAAAACTTTGGAAAATCAGGACAAACAGAGAGACCGGAACGAAACTTTGCACTACCAATTGATTCTGGTAACTGTGAAACCGCACGAGCGGACCTTGCAAAAATTCAAGGCTTTGGATTTGTTGCCTCCGTATGTCAATCCGCTGCAGGTTGAATTTACCCGCAATTTCCGGACCCGAGCAGTTAATCCGACGTATCGGATCGAGGAGAATTTCGAGAATACCGGCCGTAAAGCCATTATTATTGAAGCCGACTCGTACAATCCCGGCGGCAAAGATATGGAGGAACAGCGTACGCCTTTTGTCGATATCACGGCGGTGACGACGACGGATCTGGTGACGAAGGACGCCGGCTACGTCAATGATGCTTATTTGACGGCACAAGGCAGCTCGGTTTGGGAG
>CAMXYS010000171.1 GCA_947253135.1 uncultured Clostridia bacterium | reverse complement strand
CCACTGCAGATTCGTGTTCAGCAAGGGCCGGTCACTTTTAAAAGGGCCGGCTTTTTTGCGCACGTCCAACAGGAGGATAAGGATGAAAATATTGCTGGTTTCGGGCTTTCTCGGTGCGGGCAAGACGACCTTCATTAAGGCCATGGCGAAGGCTACGGGCCGTGAATTTGTGATTTTAGAAAATGAATTTGCAGACACGGATGTCGACGGGGCCCTTTTAAAAAGAGAGGCGCCGGAAATGCAAGTCTGGGAATTGTCGGAAGGCTGTATTTGCTGCTCCTTGAATCTTGACTTCACTTATTCGGTCCTGACCATCGAAAATACCCTGCACCCGGACTATTTGATTGTAGAGCCTTCCGGCGTGGCGCGACCGGCCCAAATTGTACAAAATCTGGCGCGCTTGAATTATGACAAAGTGTCTCTATTGGCCCCGGTGACGCTCGTGGACAGCGAACACTGCAGTCAACATCGGCTGCAGTTTCCGGATTATTTTAATGACCAAGTGCTGACCGCCGGAACTGTTGTGCTGAGTAAGTCTGAACAGCTGTCACCGGCAGAATTTCAGCAGATTAAAGAACAGTTGCAACTGCCCGGTGACGTCTCTTTCCCGGAACAACATTACTGCCGGTGGTCGGCGGAAGTATGGCAAAAACTTTTGCACACGGCCTTTACGGGAACTGATTTACAAAAGATCGGCGAGCGCTTTAAACAGTTTGCAGTGGGTCCGGAGGCTGATACTGAATTAAGGACTTATACAGTGCAAAGACCGTGCTTTAAAACGGTCCCGGCATTGTACCTTTTTTTATCGGATTTACTCCAAGGACGCTACGGCCAAGTGGTACGAGCTAAGGGGCTGGTCAATTTAAACAGAAGCTGGCTTCACGTCGAATTGGCCGGGCAGCGTTTTAGTATAACAGGCCTGGAACAAGCTGACCTGGCAGGGAGCGGCGCCGACGAGGTGAAAAAAAAGGAGCCGGCGGGAGTTGGGGCGCCGGCAGGGGAAGGAATAAGGGCAAAAACTGAACAGCGCGCAGAAGGGGAGCGGGCAGGAGCAGCAGCCCCGGTGGGAGCAGCGGTCGCGGTTGAGCCCGCAGCAGCCTTAGTTGTAATTGGAAAGGCACTCAAAACAGAGGCGCTGGCAGCCTTTTCCCGGTAGGGCCAAGCGCTTGTCTGCAGTTGGTTAAATCAGAGGGCTGCTTCCCCTAAATTTGTGGCCGCTCTAAGTTTGTCGCCCGGTAGAGAGCTTCGACTTCCGCATCGGTGGCCTCGCGGATGTCAAAAGGCTTGTCGAGGTCAGTTAGGTCCAGCGGGCCAAAAGAAAGGCGCTTTAAGGAGGTGACCTTGCGCCCGGTCGCCAGCATCATCCGCTTAACTTGGTGGTTCCGGCCTTCAGTGATGGTCAAGTGGGCTTCGTGTGGGCTGCAGATAATTAAGTCAGCCGGCTTGGTCTGCCCGTCGTCCAGTTTGATGCCACTCAAAAAAAGTTCTTTGTCTGCCTCGGTGAACATTCGGCCTTCTGTACCGACGGCATAGGTTTTGGGAATTTCCCACTTAGGCGCGGTCAAACGGTGCAGCAGGCTGCCATCATTTGTAAAGAGTAAAAGTCCGGTGGTATCGATGTCCAGGCGGCCGACAGGGCGCAGGTCAGCAAAACAGAACTCATCCGGCAAGAGTTCGGCGACCGTGGGAGCTTGGCGGTCAGTTAAGGCAGTGACGTAGCCGGCCGGCTTATGCAGCAACAAGTAAAGGCTGTGGCGGAGGCTCAGCGGACTGCCCTGGAGAGCCAGTTCCTGATATTGTTCCGGCGGTATCAAAGTGCCGGCGTCTTTAATGGTCTTGCCGGCCAAGCTGATGGCACCGGTTCGCAGTAATTTTTTAACTTCTTTGCGTGAGCCAAGTCCTGCTTTGGCTAATAATTTATCAATTCTCATGGCGGTATTTTAGCATATTTCCCATGCCTGTCGCAGATATACCTATGTGCCGGGCTTTTTTGGTACAATAAAATAAATTTGTCCGGAGGGAGACAGGAGATCAGGCATGGATTTTTTAGAAGGCTCTTTGCTGGGGCCCTTGTGGTCAGATTCAGATTATGAGGACCGGAATCACCGTAGTATGTACGCCTTGTTCGGCTTGATTTTTTGGCTGGTTTTCGGCTTGCTGGTGTACCGCGCCAATTTAACCGGCAGCCCCGGTATCTTTCGTTTGCCGGTACTTTGGTTGATCCTTTTTCTGGTGATGACAGCCTTGTCACCTGTGTTTTCCTACCTCTACTATGACTATCCGGCGGGGCGCCGGCTGCTGATTTTAGGCTTCCAGACTGTCAAACTGGCCACCGGTTATATTTTTATTTACAGCCTTCTGATCCCCCGCCTGATTCTGCGGCTGGACAGAGAGTCGGCCGGCCATTTACTGGAGCGTTTTAACGGCCTGGCTGAGCACTTTTTTTCTTCCAGCAACGCCGGTTCCTCGGTCGGCAGCTTAGTGTTTTCCCTAATCCTTATGTTGCTGGCCTTTGTTGCTGTTTTTGCAATCGCTGTTTTAGTGATGATTTATCTACCGATTTTAGTCCAAAAGCTCTTTCATTTATTGCAAGGTTGGATTGATCGCATTTTTCTTAAGCGGACGGTTGCCCAACGGCGGGCCAGACGGGACCAAGCCCCTTTTCCTATGTTTAACCAAGACTTTTCCAATCAGGTAGACCCGGCCGCAGCGGCGGTAAATGGAGGGAGAGCAGGAGCCCGGCACAAGGCCGCTGAGGCGGCAAACGGGCTACAGGTTTCGGCAGCTAATCCGCCACCCCAGGCACCCCAGGCACCCCCGGCATCACCGCCACCC
>CAMXYS010000170.1 GCA_947253135.1 uncultured Clostridia bacterium | reverse complement strand
CACTATGACGCTGGTCAGACTCTTTCGTCACAGCGGCGCTAAAGGCTTGCATAATCTGCTTGGGCAAGTCGAGCCCGTAATTTTGCTTCAAGATATAACCGACTCCACCCTTCCCGGACTGGCTGTTAATGCGGATAATCGGGTCATAACTTCGGCCGACATCGGCGGGATCGATGGGCAGATAGGGAACTTCCCAATACTTCTTATTCTTTTGTACCGCCATGCCTTTGCTGATGGCATCCTGGTGTGAACCGGAAAAGGCAGTATAAACTAAGTCTCCGGCATAGGGGTGACGGGGGCCGACAACCATGCCGGTCAGGCGCTCATAGATCTCAATGCAGCCATTGATATCAGTAAAATCAAGTCTGGGGTCGATCCCTTGAGACATGAGGTTTAAAGCTAAATTCATAATGTCGGCATTGCCGGTGCGCTCACCGTTCCCGAACAAGGTTCCTTCTACCCGTTCAGCGCCGGCCAAAAGGCCCAGTTCGGTCGTCGCTACACCGGTGCCCCGATCATTGTGAGCATGAATACATAGACGGATTGCATCCCGCCAACGGGTCTGACGCAAGAAATATTCCAAGCGGTCGGCATAGACATTGGGCGTTGTACACTCCACGGTCGTAGGGAGGTTGATAATCACCTTGCGGTCGGCAGTCGGCTGCCAAACATCACAAACAGCATCACAGATTTCTACGGCAAAATCATCTTCTGTTCCGGCGTAACTCTCTGGTGAGTATTGAAAGCTATAGCGGGTTTTAGATGAATCTGTGGCGGCCATCGCCTGAATTTGCCGGGCACCGCTGACGGCCAACTCAACACATTCTTCGCGCGACATGCCGAACACGACATCTCTTTGTACAGTCGACGTGGAGTTGTAAAGATGAATCACAGCATTAGGTGCCCCGCTGACAGCAGCAAATGTTTTCTCAATGATATGACTCCTGGACTGAGTCAAGACCTGCACAGTGACATCATCCGGGATTAGATTGTGGTCAATTAAATAACGAGCAAATTCGAACTCCGTATCCGAAGCAGCCGGAAAACCGATTTCAATGGTCTTAAGGCCGATCTTCAGCAAATAATGGTAAAACTCAATTTTTTCTTCCATGCTCATGGGCGTCTCCAGAGCCTGGTTACCATCCCGCAAATCCACGCTGACCCACTCCGGTGCCTTGGTTAGAGTACGGTTGGGCCAAGTGCGGTCAGGGAGGCTGATAACGGGGGCCGGGCG
This sequence comes from uncultured Clostridia bacterium, assembly GCA_947253135.1. Taxonomy (GTDB): domain Bacteria; phylum Bacillota; class Clostridia; order Saccharofermentanales; family Fastidiosipilaceae; genus CAMXYS01. The sequence continues at coordinate 1,629 of CAMXYS010000170.1, read as the reverse complement.
ATAGTGTTGATAATTCATAGTTTTCATATTTCTCTCCTCTTCTCCTCAATTTAAAGCATAAAAAAACCTCTCATCTCACTAAGAGACGAAAGGAAAATTCCGCGGTACCACTCCGATTCGCAGGCCAAAGCTGCGCACTTACAATACGGGCTTTGAGCCGATATTGTTCCCCTGGTAACGGTGGGTCTGTCCCGGGAGTGCCTACTTGCTTCAGACTCCGGCTTAGAGACCAGTTCAGTTCCATTGCATATTGCCTCTCACCAGCCGGCAACTCTCTGATAATCCCTGGTGACCTACTACTTCTCTTCAAAGCCTTTGTTTTTTTAATGCTAATAAGTAGAACGATATCACACCAAACAATCATTCGTCAAATTAAAAATTAGATACCTAGCAAATAAGAATATCCGGCTGGCCACTGTCTTGCAGTAGCTCTGCCACTGCCCTCCCCATATCATTGAGACAGGACCCATCACCCTGTAAATGTTTAATTCCCGGTCGGTCAAAACCACTGCGACTGACCTCATAGACCGGGTGTCCTGCTACAGCAAAGGCCTTCGCTGTAGCCAGCCGATGCCGCTGGAACCGCCTGAAATAAGAACTGTTTTCATAGCCAACTCCTGCCCCCACACTAATAACTGCAAGGTAATCAATAACAGCAAAAGACAGTCGGTGGATTTTTTATTACAATGGCCGGGTGGTTTCGTTTTCGCTTCCCTGACAGGCAAAGCTCTGTGACACAATTAAAGAAAGGCGCGACAAGCATGGATATTATTAGACGTCTACTCGACGTAGCTGACCAGTCCTACCGCAGTGGTCGGGGGCGCGACAGTGATTTTTTAACAGTGGAAGAATATGGTCTTTATTTGACACGCGAGCTTAACTTTTCCTATGCCGAGCCACAGGTTTTTCGCCCTGAGTGGGAGCGCAAAATAATCCACTTTGGACCGGGGGAACCGGCCCTATCCTATCTGAAAATAACTTCCAAAGCTGGTCGCTTTGCCAAACTGAGACATTCTGATTTCTTAGGAGCCATATTGGGAACCGGTCTGGAAAGGCGTGTGATCGGAGATCTCTTTATTTTAGCTGATGTCTGTGTAGCAGTTGTAAAAAATGAGGCAGCTGTTTTTTTAAAAAATCATTTATACAAAGTAGGGGCAGCTGCAGTTGACTTAACTGTTTTAGACCGGCCACCGGAGCTGCCCGCTACAGCACAAGTGACTAAAGAATATGTGCTCAGCTCCCTCCGCTTGGACCGCTTTATTGCGAGTGTTTTTCGTCAAGGCCGGAATCCGGCTCAAAAACAAATTCAAGAAGGCTTGGTTTTAATTGACGGGCGACCCGAAAAAAGTGTCCATTACGAGGTTGAGCCCGGCAGTACCGTGACCTTGCGCAAAAGTGGCAAAATCTACTTTGATCGAATCAAAGGTTATAGCCGCAGCGGCTCTTTTATTGTGATTATCAGACATTTTTCTTAAGCTGGTCTTCATCTCCCGGCGGCTGCGAACATTTGTTTGACTCTATTGCTTTATTCTCCTACAATTAGAATAAGTTTAAGCTAGACAAGCAAGCAGGGTGGTGACCATGGCCAAAAGGCGGACGACCTTAAGCAAAAAAGAGGAACGAATCAAC
>CAMXYS010000169.1 GCA_947253135.1 uncultured Clostridia bacterium | reverse complement strand
CGACATCATCCACTTCCGGCATGGCTGCGACCGTGCAGGTTGAGGTATGGATCCGCCCGCCGGATTCTGTAGTCGGCACCCGCTGGACCCGGTGGACACCGACTTCGTATTTAAGCCGGCTATAAGCCCCTCTGCCGGACAACATAAAAACGGCTTCCTTAACACCGCCGAGTTCTGTATACGAACAGTCGATCATTTGCGTCTCATAGCCGTGTTTGGTTGCATAAGCTTTATACATATCCAAAAGCACTGCCGCAAATAAGGCCGCCTCTTCACCACCTGCTCCTGACCGGATTTCCAAATAAACATTGCGCTCGTCATTGGGGTCTCCCGGCAGCAAGAGGCGCTTCAGGTTTTCCTCCACCGCCTGCAATTTATCTGTCGCGCGGTGTCTTTCACCTTTTAGAAAATCCTTCATTTCATGATCATCAAGACTCTCTGAAAGCAGGCCGGACAAGTCTTCCAACTCCTGTTTAAGGTCTGCTCGGTGTTGAATTTCTGCCACCAAAGGAGCCAGCTCATTTTGCTCTTTGGTCAATTGGACAAAGAGCTTAGCATCGGCATAGACTTCCGGATTTGCAAGTCTGGTTACCACCTCATCATAGCGATTTAAAATTTGTTCGAATCTTTTATCTGTCTCCAACTTGATCCCTTTCTCTCGGAGCAGCTTCAGCCGGCATGACGGACTTGGTGGCCTTTTCCAGAGCACGACGGCTCATCAACAGCTGGCGTCCACAGGTTTGGCACTGCAAACGGGCGTCAGCGCCGATCCGGATAAGCGTCCATTTAGAACTGCCACAAGGGTGCTTTTTTTTAAGACAAACTGTCATCCCTGCCTGGTAAGGGTAACGGGCAAATGCCTGTGCCATAAACAGTCAACCTCTCCTTTAATTATATACAAACGTCATTTTAAAAACCGCCTAACAAGAGTTTAGAGGGCGCCTGACACACCCTGCGCGGGCTGCAAACAGGCTCTGTAAACCCGGTCTCGGCCGGCTAAATCGGGAAGCGTTTCAGCTTGTACCCAGTCACCTGCGTCCCGAAAAACGGACGCTACCGCCTCCCCCTGATTATAACCATGCTCAACGACTATAAAGCCCCCCGGCCTCAAAACATCTTTCGCCTCCCGGGCCAGGCGCCGATAAAAATGCAGCCCGTCCGCACCGCCATCTAAAGCTAACAACGGCTCATGAGCTGTGACAGAAGGATCCAGGTCTGCCAAGGTCGACCGCTCAATATAGGGCGGATTGGCGATGATTAACCAAGCGCTCGCTGGCGCAAGACACCCGTTCAGGCCGGCTTCACCAATGCCTTTACTTACAGCCGGTGTGGCGTCGGCCCCCCTGTGATTTGGGTTTGTAAAAAAGAGATCGGCCTGCTGCAAGCAAATCCTTGTATCTGCTCTCTGGTGGCGTCTTAAATTAATCTTCGCATAGAATAAAGCTTTTGCCGACAGGTCGCCGGCCACAATTTGAAGAGCCGGAAAACGACCAACCGGACCGGCCTCCGCCCGCCATTCAGCATACAAAAGATCCAAGGCCAGGCTGACCGCCAGGGAACCGGCGCAAGGTTCCAGCGCCAAAAAGGGACTTGCCTCCGAGCCGGCCGCTTTTAAACTACTACTTTGGGCAGTAGCTTGCTGACAGGCAATTTTTTGTAAGACACTTAAGCCGGCCAGCACTAAAGTTTCGGTGTCCGGCCTTGGAATTAAAACACCTGGACCGACAGCCAAACGCAAACCGAAAAAATCGGCTTCACCCGTAATATAGGGCAAGGGTTCGCCTATTTTATAGCGGGTCAGCCACTCTTTATACCGGTTGATTTCAGCTGCGCTCAGCTCTTTTTCAAAGTGATCGCGATAATTCTCCCGCTCGGCCGAAATTAGGTTTCGCAGCAAGGCGTCAGCCGTCTCTAAGGGGGAGTCTCCGGCCAAGACACTCGCAGCCTCCTGCTCCAAATAAGCAGCCCCCCACCTGCGCCAAAAGGCAATGGTCAGTTCCAATCGTCTGCCCCTGCTGTCGCCGGCAAAACAGCTAACATGGCATTGATCGCCGTCTCAATGATGGCGTCGTCCGGCTCGCGTGTCGTCAAGCGCTGTAGCCACAGCCCCGGTCGGGTGATGAGACGGCCTAACGGCCGATCAACTCTACTGCCTGAATAACGCTGCAACTCAAAACTGATACCAACTACAACCGGAATCAGGGCCAGTCTGATTAAGATGTTAAGCCAGGCCGCATGCCATCCGAAAAGAGAAAAAAGCAAAGAACTGATGATCACCACCAAAAATAAAAAGGAAGTGCCGCAGCGCGGGTGAAAACGGCTACATGCTCTGACATTTGCAATGGTCAACGGCAATCCGTGTTCATAACAAGCGATCGTTTTGTGCTCTGCTCCGTGGTATTGCCAAGTACGTGCAATATCTTTGGATAGACTGGTCAACCACATATAGCCTAACAAGACCGCAATTCTGACCAAACCCTCCAGCAAATTATAAGCCAGTGAAGCTGTGAAGCCGTCTGCTTCGCCACCCGCCAACAGCTTAATACCGGTGACAATCAGGTTCGGCAAGAACATAAACAAGGCAATTCCGGCGACAGCGCCGACAGCCATGGCCAAACCATACAGCCAGTCTTGCGATTTTGATTTTCCAGAAGCAGCAGTCACACCGGCTTGCCCTTCTTCACGGTTAAGGGCGACAACCGGAGCGGTCTCACCTACCTGTTGCGATGACCCAGCCGGCAAATCGGCCTTGGCCTCCGTGTTCGCCTGACCCATACCTCCCTGGGCTACAGCGTCGACCTCAGCGGACTCAGCCTGTTCAGTGGCTGTCTCTTATACACATCTCCGAGCCCACGAGACGTCCTGGATAAT
>CAMXYS010000168.1 GCA_947253135.1 uncultured Clostridia bacterium | reverse complement strand
GTCAATTGTAGCCGGTCTGAAGGCGTGCCGGTGTCCATTATGGAGGCCATGGGGGCCGGAGTGCCGATCTTGGCCACAGCAGTCGGGGGCACAGCTGAATTAACAGGGACTGAAGTAAGGGCAATTGAAGCCACAGCCGGCGGCGCCATAGACAAACAGACTCGGATCAATCAAACAGTGAATGACCGGGGAAAAACCGATCGGCCGGAGGAGAGCGAGGACGATCCTGCTTCAAAAACTATTTCAGTGAGCTTCACAGCCGCACACCCATGTCCGGTTGGAGGTCTGTGGCCGGCTGACCTCACCCCGGCCGCCATGGCTGCCGATTTACTGGCCTTTCAAGCTCTATCTGATCAGGATAAGCAGGCCTTGGCCCGCCAAGCCAAGTTGCGCTTTGACTATTTATGCAGAGCGGACCGAAATTATTTGGCCTTTGCCAAAATCTTGGCCGGCCTCACCCCGATTCAAGACATCCCCCCCTTGCTGTTCTGAATAGGGCGAGGTCGAGATCAGGAAAATAACTTTTATAGAGTGAGAAGTGAGAGGGTAAAATGCAGAAATCGGTTGGACCAATCGTTCATGTGATCGGTGAATTGGCCGCTGCCGGGGCCGAAATCTTTGTCAAAGAACTTTGCCTGGCTTTAAAAAAAGAGGGCGGCTTTCCGGTTGAGGTTTGGACGCTTTATCGGGCTGAAAAACTCTATCCCGATAACCCTACGAACCGGGCTGTAGAGGCTGACTTTTTAAAAGCTTTTGACGCTGCGGGGATTCGAGTGCGGCAACTGGATAAGAGGCCGGGCCGAGACTATGTCAAAACATGGAGGACTTTAAAAAAATGGACCCGGCAAGTTCAGCCGGCTGTTGTCCACTGCCATCTTGAAGAAGTTTCTTTTCATGTCTGTCTCGCCTTGGGGAGGACCGGTGTCCCACTGGTGCAAACTATGCACAGTGAACAAATTCGACGCCCCGGACTCTACCGCCTTTTTTTTCAACGTTATTGTCGAGCTTTTGTGGCCATTTCAGCCAAGGTTGCAGCTCAGACCAAGCTGGTTATGCCCGCTTTAAAAGAGCGTCAGTTAGTCAATATTCCTAATGGTATTCCCTTTGACAACTTTGCTTGTCCAAATCGAAACTATAGACAATCACCACGTCGAGTTTTAGCAGTAGGACGGCTGGTGGACGATAAAAATCACCGCTTGATGATAGAAGCGAGCGCCATAATCAAAGCGCAAGAAGGTGAGGCCGGCCTGCCTGACTTGTCCATCTATGGGGCAGGAGAATTAACTGATGAATTGCTTGAGCTTATTAAAGCTAAGGGGTTAGATGATAAAATTCACCTCCCGGGCGTCAGTTCTAATGTGCCGCAGCTCTTGCGCGAAAGTGATATCTATTTGATGAGTTCTAACAAAGAAGGGATGTCTATTTCACTAATGGAAGCCATGGCCGCCGGTTTGCCGATTGTTGTAACGGCAGTGTCAGGTATTAAAGATTTGTTAGAAGATGAAGTATCCGCTTTAATTGTACCTGTGGGAGACGCCCGGGCCTTTGCCACAGCCTATAGCCGCTTACTAAAAGACGCTGATCTGAGGGAGCGGCTGGGACGCAAGGCAACCCTTGCAGTCAAGCCCTATTCGATGACAGTTTGTGCCAGCCGCCACTTAACCCTATACCGAAAGCTGCTTGATTCCAGCCCCGGCTATTGATCGAGAATAAATCGAGGACACCTATGTTGAATAATATAATTTGCTTACTGATATTGCTTCTACTGGCTGTTTTTTTTGCCCGGAAAAAATTTGCTGCAGCCCTTTTTATGGCACTGGTTTATATTTATACAGCCCCTCTCTTAGAGGTGAAGGGACGGTCGATCAACCACACCTACTTGCTGACCCTTGTTTTGGCCCTCCTTTGGTTCTTATTTTATTTAGGGCAGCGCTCGCTGCTGTCTAAGGATTTTACGAGCAAAATTGTGCGGCTGTATTTGTTGTGCATGGCGGTTCTCCTGCTGGCTTATACCGCCGGCTACTGGATCAATGGCACAGCCGGCCGGAGCAGTTTTGTAGTGGCTATGGCCGGTGAAGTCAATGTTATTTTATTAGTTTTGTTTTTGTATCTCTTCTTGCTGCGTCTGCATAGCAAAATGCTTTTGAAGAGCAGCGGTGCGGCCTTTGCAGTGATTTTCCTGATCAACCTCGGCTTGGCTTTGTGGCAAAAGTTAGACCTTGTTTCAGCCTACCGACTGATGGATCTTTTTTATGTTTCTGATAATCGGTTCAAGCCCTTGTTTGTGGTTTGGCAGGCGGGTGCCTTTGACCGAATCATGGGAACTTTTTCTACACCGATTCTTTTAGGGGTCACCTTTTTATTGCTGTCTGCCTTACTTTTGGCCTATTTTGTGTGCTTTCCTCAAAAAGCGGGGCAACGTCGCCATTTCTTGCTTTTAGTTCCCCTCATCCTGCTAACCACGGGCGGTATTTTTGCCTTTTCTAAGCTTTTTATGCTGGGTTTACCGATTCTTTTTCTCTTGGCCTTGCCGGGTATCTTCTTGTTTTGCCCGGTGCGGCAGCAGGCCCTAAAGCGCTGGGTGGTGGCCTTGGTAGTGGTGGCCGGTGTTTATATCCTGATCTATTATTTGCTGCCACCGTCCTTCGTTAATATTAGACGCTACTACTACGGCTATTTGTTAAAACCCTTTGGCGGCTTGCAAAGCCGCTATGCCGATTTGGGCAATGCCTCTGCCGTAGTGGCGGCTGAAAACCCTGCCGAAGAAGTTGGCATTGTAGCTTCCGCTTTTCAATATTTCTTAAAACATCCTGTAATTGGAGTAGGACCTCTTCCGGTCGCCGGAGAATTTCTGGGTGACAGCCAATTGGTTATGAC
>CAMXYS010000167.1 GCA_947253135.1 uncultured Clostridia bacterium | reverse complement strand
CAAATCCGTCTTGTCTTCTGTTTCTGATTTAAACCATCCTTCGGCCAACCCTCCTGCTACCGGTCCGTCAAACTGACTCCTCAGCCCTCCTTTTAACAAGTTATCCAAGTCGCTTGCAGTCCGGCCGGATGCCTTGGCCGGACTGTCCCCCTGCCCTCTTTCCGGGAGCGCTGTCGGGTCATAGGTTTTGATTAAAGTCAACTCCCTACCGGCCTTGTGAACTGCCCCCTGCCAACAGACACTTGCTTCCAGGCCCACCACGATCACCAGCCAGGCCAACAAAAACAAGAGCAACAGCGGTAGGCTAATGCCTGCTTCCAAAGTGACTGCTCCGCTGTTAAAGCGGTCTGCCCTGCTCCTGCGACCGAGGCATCGCCTGTTTGCAGGTCGCCGGTACCGGGAGCTAATTTTCTGTATTTGCTTGCAGCTGTTCATCCTCTGTCTCCGTCTTTTGCCCATATGGATAGGTGGCATAAGTCCTCAGCTGGCGCTCTAACCGCTGCTGCCCGCCGCTGGTCCAATCCATTCTGATGTGAATACCTGTATAGAGATGACCGCCAGCTTCCCTTTCCAACACGGTAGCGATCCGTTTTAAAAGGTCCTCTTTTTTGACAAAAAGCAAGGGGAGACGCAGGTAATCCTGGTAGTAGAGTTCTATTTTTGATTTTCTCGTATAAGGTGTGAGCAAAGAGGCATGGCCTCTGTAAAGGTCCTGGCAATCCTTAGCCGTATCGGTAGCTGACTCTATCAGCCAAATAATTCTGGCGATCGTCTCCGGCTCAACGGTAGCCGAACCGGCACTGAGGGCCAGCAGGGCAATACTGATGGCTGTCCCCCAAAGCCTGGCCCGGCCCATTTTTTCAGCAGACATATAATAGTCGCCTGCCCTCAGTAAAAAACGCTCTGCATAGACCAGAGCCTTGGCCACATTTATATTAGTCTGCTCGTTTGCAGAACCAGTTAGCAGATATTCCAAGTCGGCCCGGCCGTTGGCAGTAGGTCCGACCAAGGGCCTTCCCCTGAGGCTTTTACTGTAGGGAGAGGCCGGCTCACAGTCACGGTGGACAAAGGATTCAAACATATTTAAGGAGAATTCGTGCAGCATCAGATCGCCCAAAATCGGTTTATCCTCTCCATGGGTAAGTCGGTCTGCCGCCTCCAGTGCCTGCAGTAAAAAATCCAAATCACCCAGTTTTCCCTCAATCAAGCCCCGGTCCAGATCATAGGCCAGTGCCGCTTCACTTTCCGCTGCCAAATGCCCTACAAAATCTTTAGCGCCGGCCACTCCCTCCGGTCCCCAATCAGCGGTTTGCCAATCTTGTCCGCTTAACTGCTTCTGACCTGTGACCAGCTCATCTTTCTCCTCCTGTATAAAATCAGTCTGCTCCTGAGCCTGTTGCAGCCCTCCTTTCAAGCTGCTCAATAGATTCAAAGCTTTAGCCGGAAAACGCAATTGCATAAAATCAATAATCTGTCCGGCCAGAGATTCTCCTTCAGCCAAGGCCTCACCTGCCGTTTGCTCCAGCAAAAGCTGCCCTTCTAGGCGTCCCGGTTCCGCTATCGCCCCCAAGCGGTCCGGCGTGTCTTCCCTAAAAGCCAAAATACCATAGCGTTTAAAAATCGGTCGCTCATAGCAAGCCAGCACAGCATCTGCCTGCTCAGTGATTAAAACACCAAGTAAATAGTCAATTCGGCGCAAGTCCGCCAGACGAAAGTAAACTGCCCCCAGCAAACCGATGCCCAAGGTAAAAATAGCCAACAGGAGAGAAATTGCCCCTGCTGTTGACCTGCCAATATTCCGCTGGAGAAGCGGCGCGACAGTCCGCTTCATTTGATCACCTGGCGACCGCTGTCCTTAAGCTGTTCAACCGCAACTAACAAACGGGCCGGCGAAACAGCCGGGTAGCCAACCGGTCCATCACTTTGTTTGCGGTAAATGGAAAAACTAGCCTGGGCACGTACAAGGGCCTCCATTTCTGCCTCAGCGACTTGACGGACAGCCACATATCGCTCCGGGAATACAGCTATAATGCCGGTTACAATAAAAAGAGTCGCTGCTAAAGCCAAGACTGCCTGGAACGTATTCATCCTCTCCTCCCCCAACTGTGGTAAACACTGAACGATATAAACAGGATAAAAGAGGGCCCTGCTCCGAAGCTCAGGAAAAACTGACAAAAAACTGCAAAAAAGAAACCTGCCTTGGTTTTTACCAAGACAGGTTTAAAAAACAAATGAGTAAAGATGTTTAACGGCGCAAGACCTTCGACAAAAAGAGCTGTGTTCGTGGCAGTTGAGGGTGGTCAAAGACCTCGGCCGGGCTGCCCTCTTCGGCAATAATTCCTTCGTCCATAAAAAATATACGGTTGCCAACCTGCCTGGCGAAGCCCATTTCATGCGTCACCAAAACCATGGTCATGCCGCCCTCTGCCAACTCTTGCACAACCTGCAACACTTCGCCGATCATCTCCGGATCCAGAGCTGACGTCGGCTCGTCAAAAAGCATAATTTGCGGGTCCATAGCCAAAGCTCGAGCGATCGCAACACGCTGTTTTTGTCCACCTGACAAACGGTTGGGATACTCGTCGATCTTGTCTGACAGACCGACTCGCTCCAACAAGTTGGCCGCCCGATCCTCAGCCTCGCTCTTACTATATTTTTTCAATTCTACCGGAGCCAAAGTAATGTTTTCCTTTACGGTCATATGAGGAAATAGATTAAAGTGCTGGAAAACCATCCCCATCTTAGCCCGGACCTCGTTGATATTGCATTTGGGGTCAATGATCTCAGTTCCCATCACCTTGATACTGCCGGAGGTTGCCTCCTCCATCCGATTTAAGCAGCGCAAAAAGGTGCTTTTGCCGGATCCGGAAGGACCGATAATGCCGATGACATCACCTT
>CAMXYS010000166.1 GCA_947253135.1 uncultured Clostridia bacterium | reverse complement strand
AAATTGTTGTTCAGCTCGCGTTCAATTTTTCACAGACGACTCTTAGATGCCTATCCCCGGCTTGAATACCGGACAGACCGAATCAAGGCCAGATTAGAAAAAATCAAGACAGAGACAGAAAGAGTAAGGGGTGTCGTCATGGACAAGCTAGAAGCTGCCCAAGATCAATTTAGAGATGAGGAGAAAAAGTAAGGGCCAGCCTTAACGCCATTGGCTGTTGGCAAACGGTGGTAAGGAGCATTAAAGCCTTTTTAATAAAGCGCAGGCAGCAATCCCCCGCCTTTTCCTCGGGACCAAGACCGCCATCCCCTCTTTTTCACCCCCCGGCCGGCTGGCCTCCATGCAGCAGTTCCCTGCTCATGCTAGAATGTAGACAACTGCAAAGTCACTCGGTCAAAGCTTCTGCAAAGACTATGGCCGCTCTCTATCAAAGTGATTGAAATCTATTCTAAAGGAGTTTTTTATGGCAAAAATAATAATCATTGGGGCCGGCGGTGTCGCCCGCGTCGCTGCCCATAAATGCGTGCAGAACGCAGATGTCTTCACCCACATGATGATCGCCAGCCGGACCAAATCCAAATGTGACGAACTCAAAGCCGACCTGGACGGCCGCGGCACTGAAATTGTAACCGCTGCCATTGATGCTGATGACGTCCCGGCCCTCACCGCCCTCATCAAGGACTATGCCCCCGACCTCGTCTTAAACTTGGCCTTGCCCTACCAGGACCTCCACATTATGGACGCCTGCCTGGCAGCCGGTGTCCACTACATCGACACCGCCAACTACGAACCCCTCGACACGGCCAAGTTTGAATACAAGTGGCAGTGGGCTTACCAGGACCGCTTTAAGGAAGCCGGCCTGACCGCCCTGTTGGGCTCCGGCTTTGACCCCGGTGTCACCAGCGTCTTTGCTGCCTATTCCCTCAAGCACCACTTTGATCAAATCGACACCATTGACATCCTGGACTGCAATGGTGGTGACCACGGCTACCCCTTTGCCACCAACTTTAATCCGGAAATCAATATCCGCGAGGTCTCTGCCAAGGGGCGCTACTATGAAAACGGCCAATTCCACGAGACTGAGCCCATGGAGATCAAGCGGACCTACAACTTTGAAGAAGTGGGTGAAAAGGACATGTACCTCCTCTACCACGAAGAGCTGGAGTCACTCGCTAAAAACATCCCGGGTGTCAGAAGAATCCGCTTCTTTATGACCTTTTCCGAATCCTATCTCACCCACCTGCGCTGCCTGGAAAATGTCGGCATGACCTCGATCGAACCGATCAACTACCAAGGGCAAGAGATTGTCCCCATTCAGTTTTTGCAGGCAGTCCTGCCCGACCCCTCTTCGCTGGGGCCCCGCACCAAGGGCAAGACCAATATCGGCTGTATCTTTACGGGAACCAAGGACGGCAAGGCCAAGACCTACTACCTCTATAATATTTGTGACCACCAAGCCTGCTATAAAGAAGTCGGCTCTCAGGCTGTTTCCTACACCACCGGCGTACCGGCCATGATCGGTGCCAAACTGATTGCAACAGGTGTTTGGCAAGGCCCGGGCGTCTTTAATATCGAAGAATTTGACCCGGACCCTTTTATGGAGGAATTAAATGAGAACGGCCTGCCCTGGCGCGAGTCCTTTGACCCCGTCTTAGTGGACTGAGCCTTGTAGGATTGAAACATGACCAACACACTAAATGAACTTAAGTCCCGGTTGCCTTTTAAGGATTGCCGGGACATCCACTTTAATCCGGCAGACTTAGCCTGCACCCCGGCCTATGTGGTCGACACTGACCTGGTCAAAGCTAATCTGAAACTGCTTGACTTTGTCCGCCAACAAACCGGGGCAAAAATTCTTCTGGCCCAAAAGGCCTTTGCCAACTTCCCCCTTTACCCACTCCTGTCCCGCTACCTGGATGGGACAACCGCCAGCGGCCTGTATGAGGCTAGGCTTGGACACGATTATTTCCCCGGGGAAGTCCACGTTTTTTCGCCGGCCTTCAAAAAGGAGGATATGGCGGAGGTGTGCGACCTGGCAGATACCATCGTTTTTAATTCTCTCAACCAATGGAGGAAGCACCGGGCGGCCGTCACCGGCCACCCTCGCAGCCGGGAGATTTCGTGTGGTCTTCGGGTCAACCCCCGCCACTCCACCCAGGGTGGCGGCTTATACGACCCCTGTGCCCCCCTGTCACGCTTTGGGGTAACAGCCGACCAACTGGCTCAAAACGGCTTACCGGAAGGCATTGAAGGTCTCCACTTCCACACCTTATGCGAACAAGGCCTTGACGCCTTGGCCGAGACCTTGGCCGTCTTTGAAAAAGATTTTGGCCCTTATCTTGAGCAAATCAAATGGTTAAACCTGGGCGGCGGCCACCACATCACCAGACGCGACTATGACGTTGCAGGCTTGCTGAATATCCTTTGCCGTCTCCGTGACCGGTATGGCCTGCAAGTCTACTTAGAACCCGGTGAGGCCGTTGTCCTCAACGCCGGCTTTTTGGTCAGTGAGGTTATGGAAATTGTTCATAATGAGGGTGATATTGCCATCCTGGACGCCTCCGCCGAGTGCCACATGCCGGACGTCTTGGCCATGCCCTACCGCCCGGAAATTGAGGGGGGCGGACCGGCGGGAGAAAGGGCCCACACCTACCGCCTCAGCAGCTGTACCTGTCTAGCCGGTGATATTACGGGGGATTACAGTTTTGACCGACCTTTAAAGGAGGGCGACCGCCTGATTTTTTACGATATGGCCCTCTACACCATGGTCAAAAATAATACCTTTAATGGCATGCCTCTGCCGGACATCGTCACCCACAGCCAAGCAGAAGGACTGAAATTACTGAAGACCTTTTCCTACGAAGATTTTAAAAGCCGGCTCGGTTGAGTCGGCTTTTTCCTTATAGCAGAC
>CAMXYS010000165.1 GCA_947253135.1 uncultured Clostridia bacterium | reverse complement strand
ATTTATTCGCGGCTATCTATTAGAGGAAGGCTTTGCACCTGCAATCAGAGATATTTGTGAAGGTTGCTCCATCAAGTCTACCTCGACTGTCCATGCCTACTTAAAAGAGTTATGCCAAGCCGGGCGAATTGCCTACCACACCGGTAAGAGAAGGGCTATTACCATCCCCGACCTGGATTTTGCTGCTGATGAAGAAAATATTCCACCGGAAGAACCGGCTGACCCCGACGATATAATCGGTTACCCCCTGCTAGGCACTGTCACAGCAGGTGTCCCCATATATGCACAAGAACATATCGAACGGGTTTTGAAGTTATCTGATGACCTTTTTCCTTCCAGGCATGATGTCTTTGTTTTAGAGGTTTCCGGTGACAGCATGATTGATGCAGCTATTTTAGACGGCGATCTGGTCGTTGTAGAAAAGACATCGACTGCTCCTCTACACAGTATTGTAGTTGGCTTAATCGAAGATGAAGCCACCGTTAAACGGCTGGGCAAAATTGACGGTCACTATTATTTGTTTCCGGAAAATGACGCTTTTGAACCAATTCCCTTTTATCGTGAGGACTGCCATATCTTAGGCCGAGTCATCGGTGTTTTGCGTCTAGACGTTTAAACAAGCCGGCTGACCGGTAAATGCCTCGATCGGTAGCACCTGACAAAAATGTCTTATTTTGTCAGGTGATATTAATTTTTCTCTGTTGTGCCCCCTGTATAGTGCAAGTGTACTAAAAACCTTACTATGAGGAGGATACAGATGAACAGCAGATTAAAGAAAAAAGATTTCCGGTCAGAAGTTACACATCAAGCTAATCGTTCCGATTTTTATACTTCTTACCGCCCTAAGTTTCGTTCCCAATACCCCACTTCGATCCAAGATACCTTTTTAGAATATTGTGTTCGACGTGGCTTAGATATCAAAGTCCATTTGAAGAATGACAGCATTAAACAAGGGCGACTACATGGCTTTGATAATTGGACTTTAATTTTAGGCGATACCGAGCAGGACATGCTTCTCTTATTTAAATCCGGTATTCAGGCAATAGTCCCGTGTGAAAATATTTCTTGGTATGAAATGCAGGACCAATATTACATGGAGAGGGCAGCAGAGCCCAATTTCCCTTACCCGGCAACTTACAAAAATTAATCTGCCAAGTATTTAAGCCAGGTAGCAACTGGGCTCCGCCAAAAGTGAAATAATCGTGGCCGCTGCCTGTTCCGGTCCCTGGTCTAAAATCCAGTCACCTCCGGTTTGATTCCTAAACCAGGTGAGCTGTCGCTTGGCATAGCGCCGGCTCGCTTGTTGCAAGTCCGCTGTCACCTCCTGCAAACTTCTTTCTCCTCTTAGGAAGGGAAAGATTTCCTTGTAGCCAATGGCTTGTAAACAGGTCGCTGTAGCCGGCAAGTTCAGCTTCAATAGTGCTTCAGTTTCAATCAATAGACCTTGATCTAACATCTGAAGCACTCTTTGATTAATGCGCTCGTATAAAACCTGCCGCTCGTGGCTGATCACAAAAAGCCGGCAAGACAAAGTAGGCTTTTGGCGTCGACTCTCTCGGTTTAAGGCGGTGACAGTCTTGCCGGTCAAGCGTTGAATTTCAATAGCCCGGATGATGCGTTTTTGATTGGTCGGCGGGACGGTGGCAAAGTGATCAGGATCAGCCTCTTCCAGCTCTGCCAGCATAGCGGCATACTGTTTCGGGTCTTTTGCAGCAGTCCATAACTTTGCCCTTAGCTTCGGGTCATAAGGCAATTCCCGATAGGTGTAACCTTGCAGCAAAGCCGAAATATATTGACCGGTCCCCCCGCAAAAGATAGGTAATTTGCCCCGGCCGGCAATGGCAATGGCAGTTTGTTCTGCCAACCGTACATATTCGGCGACACTAAAGGATTGACCGGGATCTAAAATATCAATTAAGTGGTGGGGAATAGCCGCTTGTTCTGCAGCTGTCGGCTTAGCCGTCCCAATGTCTAAACCTCGATAGATCTGCATTGAATCGCAATTAATAATTTCACCGCCGAGCTGTTGAGCCAAGCAGATAGCAGTGGCGGTTTTACCACTGCCGGTCGGCCCCCCCACGATCAGGCAAGTTGGCTTTTCAACTGTTTTTTCTCTCGACAACTCACACCACCCTTTTAAATAATTTTTCCAGCTCATAATCACGAATTTCAAGTACTGCCGGCCGGCCGTGTGGGCATTGCCAGGGGTTGTCAAGTGCCGCCATCTGCTTTAATAAGGCTCTGACTTCTGCTTCGCTTAAGCGGTCATGTGCCTTGACGGAAGCCTTGCAAGCCATCGTAGCCAGCATATCGTAGATCGACTCCGATTCTCTGTCTGACAGCGTGGCCGCCGGCCAGGCCGAAAGGCTGTCAAGCAAGCTTCTCACCGCTTCTACCGGCGAAAACGTCTGACTCGAAATCGGCACCGAGCGAACCAGGACCGTATCTCGGCCAAACAGTTCAACTTCAAAACCTAATTGGCCAAACAAGGCTTGTTCACTCTCAACCAAGGCGGCCTCGGTTGTACTGACTTCCAGCGACACGGGAGTCAGCAGAGGTTGGCTCCGATTTTCCCGGTTGCGGTAGAGCGCTAAAAGATGTTCAAAATTGATTTTTTCATGCGCAGCATGCTGGTCAATTAAATAAAAAAGGTCCTTGCTTTCAATAATAATATAGGTGTTAAATAAGCTTCCTACGTAGCGGCCCTCTAAAATCCGATCAAGGGATTGGGCGGCCGCCTTGCTCTGCCTGTCGCCCGGATCAGTCGCTGTCTTACTGCTTTTATAAGGCTCTCCTGCTTCAGCAGTCCCGACAGGCACTTCATCTTCAGTGACGGCGCCTGCTTGCTTAGTTTCTGCCGTGGTGGTTTTAGGAGGGCTCTGCTCAGACAGCCCTGCATTAAATTTGTGAACCGGCCAAGCAGGCAGTTCATCCCCCGGCCGCCCGG
>CAMXYS010000164.1 GCA_947253135.1 uncultured Clostridia bacterium | reverse complement strand
GTAATGTGCGGCGCAAAGGGGTTCAGCAACAGCAGGAAAGTCCTCAGCTCCGCCCGTGTCACGGCTTTGCGTTCGTAAAACGCATTAATCAGAGTCATCAACTGCGCTATCGCCGTATTATGCTTCAAGTGCAAAATATCGTTTGTAACTTTGTTGATTGTCTGGTGCATCAAAGTCTGCAAGTCTTTACTGTAACCGTCTTCATCCTGTTGCAGCTTTTCACCTGCGGCTAAGAAGTCCGGCAAATTGTAAACGCGTTCCAGGAAACGGCGACAACCGCGTACGCCTCTTATATTCCACGGGGCAACTTTCTCAAAATCACCGATAAACATCTCATACAAACGCAAAGTATCGGCTCCGAACTGATCGATCATATCGTCCGGATTAATTACATTGCCGCGCGATTTACTCATCTTTTCGCCGTCTTCGCCCAAAATCATACCGTGGGCGGTACGTTTGCTGTAAGGTTCGGAAGTAGGAACAGCCCCGATATCATGCAAGAATAAGTACCAGAAACGACTGTACAGTAAATGCAAAGTTGTATGTTCCATGCCGCCGTTATACCAATCAACCGGCATCCAATAATCCAATGCTTCTTTGCCGGCAAAAGCCTGATCATTATGCGGGTCGAGATAGCGCAGGAAATACCAGGAAGATCCGGCCCATTGCGGCATCGTATCAGTCTCCCGTTCTGCCGGTCCGTGGCACTGCGGGCAGGTCGTCTGCACCCAATCTTTTAAATTGGCCAGCGGTGATTCACCGTTATCCGTCGTTTCATAGCTTTCCACTTGCGGCAAACGTAAAGGCAGGCTGCTTTCAGGTAAGGCGACATAGCCGCAGACGGCACACTTCACTACCGGTATCGGTTCACCCCAATAACGTTGTCTGGAAAAGACCCAGTCACGTAATTTATAATTGACTTTTTTGCGGCCGTATCCCTGTTTTTCAAGATAATCGATAATTTTCTCTTTCGCAGCCGTCACCGTTAAACCGTTCAAGAAATCTGAATTAAGCAAAACGCCGGCGTAATCAGTAAAAGGTAACTCCGTCGCTTGATCTGCTGCCGCCGCAATCACCTGTTTTACAGGCAAATTGAATTTCCGGGCAAATTCAAAGTCACGGCTGTCATGTGCCGGTACAGCCATAACGGCTCCCGTACCGTAAGTAGCTAAAACATAATCCGACAAATAAATTGGAATCTCCTGACCGTTAACCGGATTAACAGCCCGTATTCCCTGCAGTTCTACGCCGCTCTTTTCTTTCGCCAATTCCGTTCGTTCAAAATCAGATTTTTTGCCCGCTTCTACCTGATAATTGCGCACCGCTTCAGCATTTTTGATCAAACCGGCCTGTAACCATTCCGCTACATAAGGATGTTCCGGAGCCAGAACGACATATGAAACACCGAAAACCGTATCGGGGCGCGTGGTGAAAACGGTAATCAACTTCTTTTCCGCAGCCTTTTCGGCACCTATTTTGACCTGAAAATCAATCTCAGCTCCGACCGACCGACCGATCCAGTTCCGTTGCTGCATTTTAACTTGCGGGATATAATCGACATTTTCCAAGCCGGCCAGCAATTTATCGGCATAAGCCGTAATCCGCAGCATCCACTGCGATTTGAATTTCTGCACAACTTCAGCATGACAACGTTCACAATGACCGCCGACAACCTCTTCATTAGCCAGGACACACTTGCAGGAAGTACACCAGTTGACCGTCATTTCTTTTTTATAAGCCAGACCGTGCTTAAACATTTGAATAAAAATCCACTGCGTCCATTTATAATATTCCGGATCAGTTGTTCTTATTTCCCGATCCCAATCGAAACTCAGGCCCAAGCGCTGCAACTGTTCCTTAAAATGTTTGATATTCTGAGCTGTAACAACTGCCGGATGTACTTTATTTTTAATAGCATAGTTCTCCGCCGGCAAACCGAAAGAGTCAAAGCCCATAGGATACAGAACGTTATACCCCTGCAAACGTTTCATGCGAGCGATAACATCCATTCCCGTATAAGGGCGAGGATGACCTATATGTAAACCCTGACCTGACGGATAAGGAAATTCAACTAAACAATAAAATTTGGGTTTTTTCGAGCCGGTAACAGCGTGGAAGCAATCAGCCTCCTGCCATTTTTTTTGCCACTTCGGCTCAATTTCTAAATGCTTCAATTCTGCCATATCTGCCTCCTGCTTTCATTTCTCCAAAGTATAGCACATCTGCTTTCATGCGTTTTTCTGCAAAACAATCAAATAACGATTGCTGTAATCGTTTTCTATGTAGCCCTCTTTTTTATAAGCGATAACAGTTTCATTTTCGCCGTTCCTGAAAGCGACGACATAATCAATCGTCCGATCGGGCAAACCCGAGCGATGATATTCCAGGTCATAAAGTTCCGGAACATCTGCCAGGGCGGTAGTCAAAAGTGTATCTGCCAAAATTTTCTTATCTCGCGGCAGAGAGCTTAAAGTCCGGGCAAGGGTTTGATATTTGTCCCGAGCCGAATTATAAACATGCAACGAGGCTGCATGGTGTCTGAGCAAACTGCTTGTAGTTAAAAACGAGCTGAATAAGCCCATGCAAACAAGCAACGATAAAATTGTGCGTCTTATGTCCCAACTGTCCCGGCCGTGCAATAAAATTGCTTCCAACGAAACGGCAGTAAGATAAATCAGCAAGGCCCCGGTACCGTAATTGTATTGGAAAACCAGGCTATGCTGGTATTGATAGTTACTCAGAAGATTCATCACAACAAACGGACCAATCAGACAATAATTGGCCAAACGGTACTGCCACAAAGGCAAAAACGCCATAGCAGCCAAAACTGCCGTCAAATAACGTATTTTCGCCGATGTAAAAATTTGCTCAATAATAAAGAACGGATGCAGAATTAAATTAAAAGCCGCCTGCACCAGCCCATGTTGCCCCGGTAAAAGTAAATTATCGAAACGATTAACCATCGCACCCTGACCGTAATGATTAAGATAATATACAACTGCACTGAAATAGAC
>CAMXYS010000163.1 GCA_947253135.1 uncultured Clostridia bacterium | reverse complement strand
TTATAAATAAGCGAGAACAGAAGTGCGGCCAAGGTGACCAATGATAAACTCGAGCCGGCTACTTCGCCTGTCTTGCTGACGGCATGCGCTTTCCTCTCGTTCTCAGTATTAGTCACAGCTGTAGTTTCCTGTGTCGGCGTGGACTCTCCTGCAGTCGGTACAGGTTGCGGCGCAGGTGCAGGTCCGGGTTGCGGCTGCGGTTGTGGCGCAGGTCCGGGACCGGGTTGTGGCGCAGGACCAGGTCCAGGTTGTGGCGCAGGTCCGGGGCCCGGTTGTGGTGCAGGTCCTGGCCCCGGCTGAGGTTGCGGCTGCGGCTGCGGTTCATCGCTCAAACCTATCGGGCTGTCCAACTTACCCGTACCACTTACATTCGCCGCCTGCAGCTTCAGTTTTCCTTGCTGCAGTGAGAACTTCAAATGCTCGGAATTCAACTTGTAACCTTTGGGCGCAACAGTTTCCTGCAAAACATAATCACCGTCGGCCAAATCAAAAATGTAAATGCGGCCGGCAGCATTAGTCGTATAATTATGCAAAACTTTATCGCCCTGCTTCAAAACATATTGCGCATCGGCCACTGGAATTGCAGCATCCTTCGCATTCGCTTTCGCAAAGACGAAGAAATTGCCCTTTTTCATATCCGCCCAGGCGGCATAGGTTTTCACATCGGCCGTAACTTGTCCGGTTGCCTTGATCTCTTTTCCGTTAACCAGAGCATTGACCTTATTGGAAATAGTATCGGCAGTCAAATCGGTCGGAACCAACGATGTTTCATATTCAATATGATATGCAATCTTCTTATCGTTTGCAGGTTGCGGCAGAACGAAATGCAACTGATGCTGCTTCCGATCATAAGTGACAACGACTTTGCCCGCGGCCGCTTGGTGCGCAAGTTCACAAGCTGTGAACTTGGTCTGATCGTAGCCTGAAGTTTCCAGGGAACTGTTGCAGGTAATTTTGAATTTGCTCAAATCCACTTGTCCGGCGGCATCAACATAGACACCGACATTCTTATCCAAAGTATCAATCAGCTCCACTTTTTCCAAATTCGCCGTGTACGGACGGTAGTCAATTTTCCAGGTAATAACGGTATTTCCTTTATCCGTTGTCTGCAAAGTCGGTACAGTCTTTTCCAATAACAACATTTTGGCATCGAAATCGCATTTGGCGGTATGGGGCAGCTTGTCGTTGAAGCTTAATTCCACTTCATTGCTCATGGTGCTGCCGTTATCTCCTTGGATTGAATTTTGCAAAAGTTCGGCGAAATCCGCCTCCGGCACCTGCAATTTGTAAACGAGTATATAAGTCTGACTGTTGTAGTTCTTAAATTTCCAAGTTGCAGTATTCGGGGTAAAATCGACAATTTGGGCTGCCTCGGCGGCACTCAGGCGTTTGACAGCCTGCGCATCCTCGCCGTATTGGTACTGACCGTTGGAGTTATCGTAGAGGCCACTAAAGAAGAACCTTTGCCCGAGCTTGTAAGCGGATTTTTGCGCCTGATAAAGCACGAAATTCTCCTGATCTTTAATCGGGGCAATTTTCCAACCTGCAGGCAGCTTATCTTTGAGGACAAGTTGACTGAAATCAACATTTTTCAGGCTGTCGGTCGCCAGCGTTTTCTGATAATCGGCAAAGTTTATGCCCATGGCGTTGACTGTCACGCGGAAATAGATAGCGTGGTCCTGACAATCCAATAATTTATCCTGAGCAGCATCGGCATTGTTGATGCTGTCGACATTTTCAAGATCAACGTTGCGCGGCAAGATCCGCTTGCTGAGAATATCGCCTTCCAGATGGTAACGTTCTTCGCTCGTTTGTATATTTTTGAGAGAAGGGTCGCCGGAGAAAACTACGGTATTTCTCTGATGCAAATATACATCATGGTTATTAGCTTGCATGGACAATTTATGCGCCGTAGAGAATTCGCCCTCCTTGCCGCTGAGCAAATTTTGCAGCTGTGTTTTGAGGGTAAACTCGTGTTTCAAAGCTTTCTGCTCGGATGCTTTGGGACTGATTACCAGAATTTCTCCGACTTTTTTGTCACCGCACTTCAGCGGCACGATTTTGTCCAAATTCAAAGTGGTCGAGGCGAATGAGTTTTTGACATAAGCGATATTCCAGTTAATCGGCCAGCTAAGTTCTACGGGGTCATCACCGTAGTTGTAACTCACGCGAAAATAAGTGTTCAGCACCTTGCTGTCGAAGCCCTCGGCCTGCAGTCCTTTGGAGCTGTTATAATCCGCTTTTAAGGCGTTGTAATCACCGTAATAAAATATTTCGTAAAATTTGCCGTCCTTGGAAGGGAACATATTGTCGTATTCCAAGTTAATTTTCCAAGGCAATATTCCCTGGCGCAAATCGTCGGCATCAGGATCGTTAATCGTCGTTTTGGTCAAGGTCGGTGCTGCCTGATAAGAGGCGGAGGAGTCGGCGCTGAAGGCGTCCTGCGGTAAAGGTTTGTTCGCCCAGTCTTTCGGGCCGACAGTAACTGTCGCTATGTTCTTCAACAATTCCTGTTCATAGGATTTGTAAAGGCCATCATCCTCATCATCGGCGTTAAGTAAAATCGCTTGGCTCAAGTTCACGTCGGGAGCAAACACATGGCTGATCTGCAGGACATATTCGCCCGTCATTTCCGGCAGGAATATACCTGTCGCCTGTAACAGTTTTTTATCTTTCGGTATGGCTATTTGCGGTGCTTTCTCACCTACGTTATAGGCCTGTGTTTTGTCAGGCTGCGCCGGAATCTCGCTGACGGTATTAACAGTCACCGGCTGTAATTCTTCTTTGCCGTTATTGACGACTTTTCTTTGCAGTGTCAATTTGGTTGCTTTCGGCTTCGGCAAGTTCGCTTTGGTGGGAATCAACAGTGTATCGATAATCCAGGCATTACCGAGCTTTTGCTTGTCTTTGCCCAAATCGACCGTCCAGTTGACAATTTGATCATGCGTATTTTTATCTTCCTCAACTCCTGCCAGTTTCTTGGTCACGGTCAAAGTTCTTTCAACTGTGATGGAAGCTGCGGCGGACGCTACCTGTTCCTGTC
>CAMXYS010000162.1 GCA_947253135.1 uncultured Clostridia bacterium | reverse complement strand
GCAAAAAGCAATCCAGGCATTGTTTCCGGGAGCAAGCTGGCAGCGCTGCAAAGTCCACTTCAGGCGCAACATGCCGGCTTCTGTCTCCCGGCGTGATAAAGCAGCTTTTGCAGCAAGCCCCAAGCTGATCTGGCAAGCCGGAGACAAAAAAGCAGCCCGGGAACAAGTAGAAAGCCTGAGGAGCCGCTATGAAAAACAGTACCCCAAAGCCATTGAGGTTCTGGACAAGGGCCCGGAGAACAGCCTAAGTTACTACGATTTTCCCAGTCTGGATGCCCGGAAAATTAGCATTATATATTCAATTATTAATAGAGAGATGTATATTAATATTAAAGGATGAAGGACAGCCCTCTTTGTATCAACATCTGAATTTAAATAGAAATGGAGGTAACCATGAAACGCATACTTATTATGACACTGGCCTGTACCTTACTAATCACAATGACTGCTTGCAAACAAGAAAATACATCAAGCAAAACGAATCAGGTAGAATTTGACGTTCAAGAGCAACAAACGAGCAGTGCTGAACAAGCAAAAACACCTCTTCATGCCCTCATCAGGCGAGCAGAGAAAAATCAACCCGGTAGTACAATCGATGCAGATATGACCTACAATACCGAAACAATGCAGGGTATTGCAGAAGTATCTGATCTTGTCGTGACGGGATCGTTTGAAAGCAAGGAGAGCTATGTAGAAGACGGTTTGATCCACACGAAAGGACAGTTTAGAGTCGAGCAAATTCTTCATGGGGATTGCCCGGATGTGATCACCGCTTGTATGATGGGTGGGACGATTCCTTATAGTGAGATTGGTCAGCTTTACAGTCCTGAAGAATTAGAAAAATACGGGATTGATCCCAATAATTCCGCCTACGAAGAAATTTCAACAACTTTTGCTGACATGCCGATTTTCGAAACAGGGCAACGTTACATGCTGACTTTAGCTGACGAGGAAAATGGCGGATACAGCATTATGCCCTCTATCTACAACCTTTGCACCTTGCCTGACGCGACTGAAGAACCCGCCAGTTTAAAATCTGCTGAGGAAATTGAGCAAATCGCTCAAGCCGGTGAGGAAGAGGCCGAAAGCCTCGATGGAACGGCCTTTTCAATTGAAGAATACTTGAGCTACTTCAATTGATTTTACTTAAAAGAAACATATTCCCAAAAAGTAACATATCTTCAAGAGGAAATGATTTGAACAGCAGCTACACCTGACCAAATAAATAAGCTGCCGGCAATCGCAGAGCCGCCCCCTTGTTAAAGGAGGGCGGCCTTGTTTTTCATATGTGTAATTTAAAACTGACGATGATGCCGGAACTGTTTGAAATAGCTACAAAAGCTGTCGGGTCAATCGCACGGACGGCCCGACACTAAAGCTCGGTTTAGCGTGGGCCAGGTAGAGTCCGATAACATCAAAGCCACCGCCGGATCCGCCTCCTCTTAAAAAAACATATTAATCTCCTAATGAAAGCTCCCTTAGAGGCGTTTTGTGGAGCCGGAGATCTAACTTTTATGAGTCTATAATTGTGATTTTCAAATTGTATACACTATGATAGAATTGAACACGAATAAAAAGAAGAGCCGACTAAATGCCAGGAGGACTAATATGAAAATCGCGATTGTAATGGAATATAGCCAATCGGCTAAAAATGAGCTGGTCTACAATGAGTTGAAGGCTATAGCCGAAACGAACGGACATACCGTTGTCAACTATGGACAGTTTAATCCGGAAGATGAGCACGTTACCTACAATGAAGTCGGTCTGATGACCGCCTTAATTTTGAACGGTGGCGCGGCAGATTTTGTGATAACCGGTTGCGGTACGGGTATGGGGGCTATGTTGGCCTGTAACTCTTTCCCCAATGTCGTTTGCGGTCATGCACAAGATCCTGCAGACAGCTACCTTTTCACTCAAGTTAATGGTGGTAATGCCTTGTCGATCCCTTACGCTAAGGGCTTTGGCTGGGGGGGAGAGCTAAACCTCCGTTATATTTTTGAAAAGTTGTTTATCAAGGAATTTGGAAGCGGTTATCCGCCCGAGCTGGCTGAGTCTGAGCAGCGAAATGGCAAGATTTTAAGGAACATGAAACAGGTAACCCACCGGGACATTTACTATGTTCTAGAAAATATCGACAAGGACTTATTGCAACATGTTTTAAGGCGGGAGAGCTTTCAAAAGCAGTTTTTAACTGACTGTCAGGACGAGGAATTGAAGACTGCTGTGCAGCAGAAAATCGAAGAGATCTTTTCATGATCTTTAAACTGTAGTTTGCCGGTTAAGGTAAAGGCCTGTTCTTTATGAACAGGTCTTTTTTCTTATAAGGATTCGGTCTTGAACAAGACTTGACAGGTATGAGCTTTTTCATTAAAATCACTTTATCAATTCATCGATTTATCAAGATAAAGCAAAAAATAATGCGGAGTGCAGGCGATAAAACATAGATAAGAAAATCATTGCCCGGATAGGGAAAATGTTTGTGGACCGACTTGCCTACCTGAGGATGCTTTTTGTATAGGGGGTTGATGTGAGTAATAGGATATTTTATACACCGGATGGCTTTAATGACCACCTGCCGGCTGAATGTGTGGATAAAAGACAGATTGAAGCACGGCTGCGGGAATTATTTGCTAAATCTTGTTACCAGGAAGTACAGACGCCGGGTTTTGAGTTTTTGGATATCTATGCGGCTGGAGATCAACTGGCCGGCACAGAAAATCTTTTTAAGACATTTGATGAGCGCGGCCGCATTTTGGCGGCTCGCTTTGACGGTACGGTGGGCGTGGCCCGGTTGGCTGCGACCAAGTTGGCAGAAGAACCTTTGCCGCTCAGGCTCTCCTACATTGATGACATGTACCGCTATGTGCCGGAGCGAGGCAGCCGGCTAAGGTCCTTTACCCAGGCCGGTTTGGAGATGATTGGGGCCGGCTCTCCCGGCGCTGACGGGGAAGTGATTGCCATGGCTATCCAGTCGGCTTTGACCTGTGGTTTGGAACAAATTCACGTGGCGGTCGGACAGGCGGATTTTTATAAAAGCATGCTCGAAGAGTGG
>CAMXYS010000161.1 GCA_947253135.1 uncultured Clostridia bacterium | reverse complement strand
TTCGTCACCTGCGCAAGCGTCACAATCTCTTAATCGGCGAGCGCACAGCGGAAAAACTTAAAAAGGCAATTGGCTGTGCTTATCCGCGAGAAGAAGAAATAACGGTCGAAGTGAGGGGGCGGAGTCTGATCACCGGTTTGCCGGCTGCGGCGGTTGTCAACTCAATGGAAATGCTGGAGGCCTTAGAAGAACCGCTTAAAAGTATTTTTGAAGCTGTGCAAAATGTTTTGGAAAGAACACCGCCGGAGTTGCTCTCTGATTTGAGCGAGCGGGGTATTGTCATGACGGGAGGGGCCTCCAAATTGTATGGCATGGATCGGGCTCTCTCTGCTAAAATCGGCCTGGAGGTTGTTGTAGCAGATCAACCTGAGGCCTGTGTAGCGATTGGCACCGGGCGATCCTTGGTGCTGATGGACCATTTTCAATCTATGCGTTGACACATATTGGGATTGAGGTCAGGAATCTAAAACCCGCTCCTTGTCAGTTTGTTACTAAAAATTTTCTTCGCTTCAAGAGGAGAGCCCGGATGCGGGATAAACTTATCAATTTGTAATTTTAAAAGATCGGACCGAGCAAGCAGCTGCAGAGCAAGACTCTGGATTCGTCAATTTCGACGGGCTGTCAAAAAAACGAAAGGTTATTCATGTCACCTAAAGAATTTAATCGGCAAAACAAGGGGATTCTGTTGGAGATAGTCCGTCGTTCAAATGTAATGTCACCTGAGACGGCTGCTGCTATGACCTTGCCGGAATTGCGCAAGGCTCTGATTGACCTGTGGGCGACACACGAGGCAATTTTAACATCAATCTTTAAAGAAGTGACCGCCGAAGCTGCTGCCGGTGCTGTTTTTAAACCGCGTCGCGCCGGCCGACGACCGGCCGCGGAAAAAAATGAAGATACGACTAGCCGGCCTGCTCCTAAAAAACCGGAGAACACGAGAAGTAAGACTGCAACGCCTGCCCGGTCTGGGCGACCGGCAAGTGATCAAGCCAAGGCGGATCGCCAGGAAAAGGGCAGGGTAAAGTCCGCAAAGACCAAAGTTGGAGCGGAGAAAAAAACAGTGCGCCCCGCGAAAACGAGTCAGCAGCCACAAAGTGATCAAGCTAAACCGGATGAGGCTAGCAAAAAATCTAAAACCGCCCACGCTAAATCGGAACAGATTCAAGAAAAAAAAGCTGCCGACCACCGACCAGATCGGTCTGGCAAAAGGGGGCACTTTAGAGAGACCGGTACCCGTCCTCGCAAATCCGGCGGGGACGACAAGAATGAAGTGACACAAGTAGAGGGGCCCCACCAACCGACAGACTTGGCTGCTGACCAGACCTCTGACCAGGAACGACAGGTTCAAATCAATGATCAACCCGGCGTCAACAGGGTCGAACAAGAAGTCTATAGTGGTGTGCTGGAATTAATGCCGGATGGTTATGGCTTTCTGCGGACGGAAAATTATATTCAAAGCAATCACGATATCTACATCCCGCCGCAGTTTATCCGCCGCTTTAATTTGCGTTCCGGTGACCTTGTGGCCGGACCTTGCAAAAACCGTAGAGAGACGGACCGTTATCGGGCTTTATCTTATATTTACAGTGTCAATGACCTGCCCCCCGAACAAGTGATCCGAAGGCCGCGTTTTGAACAGCTGACGCCGATCTATCCCAGTGAACGGTTCGTTCTGGAGACCGGTAGAAGCGAATATTCAACACGTATTATAGATTTGATGGCCCCCATCGGTAAGGGGCAGAGAGGGATGATCGTCTCACCGCCTAAAGCAGGCAAGACAGTTTTACTTAAAAAGGTGGCCAATGCTATTACTACCAACAGCGCTGATGTCCACCTGATGGTGTTGTTGATTGATGAGCGCCCCGAAGAAGTGACCGACATGCAGCGCTCCATCGACGGTGAGGTCATCTATTCAACCTTTGACAAGTCGCCCGAAAACCATGTCAGCATTTGTGAACTGGTTCTGGAAAGAGCTATGCGCCTGGTTGAATTGGGCAGGGATGTCGTTATTTTAATGGACAGCATCACGCGTTTGGCCAGGGCCTATAATCTTACGATCAATCCGACCGGCCGCACCTTGTCCGGCGGTCTGGATCCGGGGGCTTTGTATGGGCCCAAACGTTTTTTCGGGGCAGCCAGGAACATAGAGAATGGTGGAAGTCTGACGATCGTTGCTACCTCCTTGGTCGAAACAGGGTCGCGTATGGATGAAGTTATCTTTGAAGAATTTAAAGGTACGGGCAATATGGAAGTTTACCTCGACCGCAAACTGTCCGAAAAGAGAATTTTCCCCGCTATCGACATTACCCGGTCCGGCACCAGGCGGGAAGATTTGTTGTTGTCTAATGATGAAAAAGATGCTGTCTGGTCGATCCGCCGTGCGCTGGGAAATATGGATGCATCCGCGGTTACAGAAACAGTGATCGGTCTCCTGAAAAAGACCAATAACAATGCCCATTTTGTGTCGTCTATCAATGTCTCTTTAAATGAAAAGAGCTTACAAAATACGATGAATCCTAAAAAACAAATGGGCGGCAACCAGGGCATTCCGACCGGGGGCTGACCGGCTAACCAGCCGGTATTTTGCCTTTAAAAAGCAAATTATGCTATAATACCAACGTTAATTTTCTGCCTCGTCCGGCTTCCTGTGCTGCCGGCGACTTGCAAGCTTCGCCTTGTGCGACTGATTTTTTGCCGGGCAGATGATAGAGGACTGAATCGAGGAGGAAATAGTTAATATGTTAGCAAGTGCAATCGCTGCTCACCTGCCGTTTGCCGGAGGTTCGATCAAAGCTCAACAAGCAGCCGGTGGTGGTATGGGGATGTTAATTTTACCGGTGGCGCTTATTGCCATTATGTACTTCGCCATGATCCGCCCACAAAAAAAGAGAGAAAAAGAACAGCAAAATAAGCTGTCCACCTTGCAGGTCGGAGATACAATTATGACCATCGGCGGCATTTTGGGCAAGGTGGTCAACATCACGGGTGACCAAGTTACTATTTCCACTAGTGTTGCCAACACCATGAT
Source organism: uncultured Clostridia bacterium (assembly GCA_947253135.1). Lineage (GTDB taxonomy): Bacteria > Bacillota > Clostridia > Saccharofermentanales > Fastidiosipilaceae > CAMXYS01. The sequence continues at coordinate 28 of CAMXYS010000161.1, read as the reverse complement.
GGCCTTCCGCAAAGATGCTGTCAGCGAA
>CAMXYS010000160.1 GCA_947253135.1 uncultured Clostridia bacterium | reverse complement strand
GGTTAAGGGGGATAAAATTTGCAGGCGACTGCCGATAAAATAAAAGAAAACACCGCCTACCAGGGCACATACCGGCTGCAAAAAGCTGCGCAGCAAGTCTTCTTTCTCAGTTCCCGCAGCTAAGCCGCCGGCAGCAGCCGGAGCAGCTGAACTATTACAGCGACTGTCCGCTTTGCTCAGCTGTTTTTTCTCGTGGAAGTAAAGGGCAAATAAGGGCAGGCAGGCCAATAAATGGATGAACAGCAAGCATTTGAGTGCCCCCCCTATCCACAGACCGGCCGCCTGCCCGTTTGGATGGCCGCCCGGTAAGTTCCTGACAGAAAAAATTAAAAACAAAGCTAAGGTGGGCAGAAAATAGGCTAAAGTCTTCAGGGTAGCCACTTTTAAAGCTTGGCTGATCTTTCTTTTTGCTCCCATGGTGGTTCCTCATTGTTTTAATAGGTTAAATTTGCCTTTCAGAGTCTGTAGGTAGCGGATTCAAATCATCTAGGGAACAGGTGTAGGCCTCCGCAAAATTAGCCAGAAAAAACTCACACTCGGGCATCTGCAGCGCATCGATTTTTTCGCGTGTCTGCTGAAGGGCCCTGGCAAACTCTCGGTTCCCATCAGCCACTTCTTGCGCACATTTGAGGTAGGCGGAAAGACAGTCTGCAGCCTTCACATAGCGATACAGCTGCGGTTTTTCCACCTCTGTCCACAGTAAGTCATGATAAGTTGAGCGCAATTCGTCCGGTAGATAATCCAAAAGCCGCTTTGAGGCAGCCGTTTCCACTCGGGCATATGCCTCTCTAAGCGAAGGGTCATGGTACTTAATGGGGGTCGGTAAGTCACCTGTAATTATTTCTGAAGCATCATGAAACATAGCTGCCAAAGCCACTTCAGCGGGGTCAACCGCCACCGCCTGTGGGGTCGCCACTTGCGGCAAGCGCCCGATCATAACCAGGGCATGGGCAATAAAAGCGACTGCCAGTGAATGTTCCGCCAAATTTTCTTCTTCTCGATTTTTCATCAAGCTCCAGCGGCGGATCCAACGCATGCGGTCCAGCATGGCAAAAAAAGCATATGAACCGGGGCATTTATTTTTTTCTTTTTTCATCTCTTTCACCCATACCAGTCAGCCAGTCCCATACCGGTCAGCCTGTAAATTTCTTTTCTGACCGGCCTAAACAAAGACTACATTTAAGAGGATCATATAGACAGCTGTACCGCCAAAAATTGACAGCAGGCTGTTGCGTCGAAATAAGTGTAAACCGACAACTGACACCACGGCAATTAATTCCGGCAGGCCGTAGGGGTAAGCCATTAAGTGTATCCCCTTTAAGCAGTAAATAGCTAGCAGAGTCATCATAACTGCCGGTAAAGTGCGCCCAAGGCGGTCAATCCACGGGGGGGTCGCCCGCTTGCGGAAAAGGGCAAAAGGTAGCAATTTCAAAAAGAAATTGATCAAAATAATAATAGCGCCACCGACTAACAAATACTTAGGCGACATGGCTTGAGCCTCCTTTGCGCGCATTGTACACAAGCAAAACCGCCACCGCAAAAACAACTGCCGGCAACAGCATATGGTCTGCTCCAAACAGCAGGATGGCCAGCAGGGCTGCTCCTCCGGCAATCACAAACATAAAGCGGTCAGCTCCAGCTAAAAACTGTTCCAGGGCTAAGACGATAAATAAGGCCGTCAAGGCGAAATCCGCTCCCCGCAAAATGCTTCCATCAGTCAAAAACCGGCGGAGCAGGTGGGTAAGGGCACAACCTATAACAGTTCCTGCTACCCAATACAGATGGTCTAAGCAGGTGACTAAAAACCGATAACGATTTTCCGCCACACCGGCCGGCGGCGGGACAGAAGATAAAATTGCGTAGGTCTCATCCGTCAGGCCGTGGGCTAGGTAAGGGAGCATTTTGCCGGTGCGACGATAGGCCGGGACCATAGCCAGACCGTAGGCCACCTGCCGGGCTTGAACCACTGCCGTCGTGACCGCCAGGGTCAGCAAAGAAGCTCCGCTGCTAAACAAGTCGACCGCCAGCATCTGTAATGCGCCACCATAGGCTAATATGCTCATGCTCGCTAAGTGGCCGGTCGAAAAGCCCTTTTCCACCGCAACTAGGGCGTAGGCCAGGCTCAAGGCCAAATAGCCGAATAAAACCGGCAACGTCAAGGGAAAAACCAGCTTGATATCCTTTAAAAAGGAGCTATTGTTATTCAAGTTTTTTACCCCCTTAACCTTATTCTTCAGCCAGCTTCAACCCTGCTTGTGACGCCAGCATTGGCTTTTCACCCACTTTTTGGAAATGAACCAAAACTAGAAAGTCACCGGCAATCGGCTCTACTTTGACAATTTTTCCTCGGCCGAAACGGCGGTGCACTACTGCCAGACCGGGCTTTAATTGGCCGGCTGACAACTGACCTGCCGGACCTCCCCTCCCCGGCTCTGTCGCCGCCGCATTTTGCTTAAGCCAACCGGCACCGGTTGAGACGGTGCGGCCCGTACCGCTGCTGTGCCCACGGGAACTGGCGGAAAGACCACCAGCGGCCGCGCTGCGGTCGCGGTGGCCCACAGGGCTGTTTCCGCTTAATCCGGCCGGTCCGGTTGGTCTGGCATTGCCCAGTTTTTCGAGATAATCTTCCGGAATCTCCTTTAAAAAGCGCGAGGGCGGAAGGTATTGGGTCTTGCCAAACATCATGCGGCTGTTGGCACCTGTGATATACAATTTTTGCTTAGCCCGGGTGATCGCCACATAGGCTAGGCGGCGTTCTTCTTCCTCCCCTTCTTTCGATTCCAGCGAACGGGCACCGGGAAAAATGGTCTCCTCCAGAGCAGGCAGAAAAACAATTTCAAATTCAAGCCCCTTGGCGGCATGAATAGTCATCATGCGAACGTAATTGTCGTCCTCTGTGTCATTATCCATCTCTGTATAGAGGGCCGCTTGTTCCAGAAAAGCAGTCAACAATTCCTGCAAATCAGCTGCTCTGCCACTTTCTTCAGCCAAAAGAAAGGCAGCCGCTGCACTCCCATCCGAATCGAAAAAATCAGGATCGTCTAAAAGCTGTCTCTTATA
>CAMXYS010000159.1 GCA_947253135.1 uncultured Clostridia bacterium | reverse complement strand
TAGCCTGTGGCATTATTGCCTTTGAAGCTGTGCGGCAACGCCATCTAAAATGAGCAAACCAGAATCAGACCGGGAGCTGATCGAAAAACTAAAGCGGCTGCAGGCGGGTGATCACACTCCTTTACCTGAGCTTTTGGCTGACTATCAACCCTTGCTGGCTCGGTTGGCGGCAACTTATTTCTTGCCCGACGGAGACCGCGATGACCTGCTGCAAGAGGCAACCATAGCTTTTTATCGAGCGATCCTAAGCTATGATACCGACCGTCCCGGTGCCTTTACCACCTATGCTGCCACAGTTGTGACAAACCACCTGCTAGATTGTATTAAGGCGGCCAATGCTAAAAAACAAGAACCTTTAAATGCGGCTACGCCGATTGAAGAAACGGTTTGGACGCCGGCCGAGGGCCGGACACCGGGAGGGCAGCCGGACACGCTTGATGTTATACTGGCAGGGGAATTGGCTAGAGAAGTGGCCGAACAAATCAGCACAGCCTGCTCACCACTTGAACAGGCTGTGCTGATCAGACACCTGCGCCATGGGACTGTAGCCGGGACAGCAAAAGAATTAGGCGTCAGCTCGAAAACGGTAGAAAATGCACTCTACCGGGCCAGACAAAAGTTAAAAGGGTTATTTAGCGGGCATGAAGATCGATAAAAAAAAATATTTGCGTCGTCTGATCAGTGTCATTGTCATCCTGGTTGCCTTGGCTGCCGGCGGTCTGGGCCACGTTTTTTTTGCCGAACACATCAGCCGCACCCAAGTGCAGACAGTAGAAGTAGATCCGGAAGGCCCCCTGGTCGGTCGCTCTATTTTAGCCAGCTCTTTCAATGCCATCCAACTGGTTCAAAAACTGGTCAATGCTGTCCAAAGTAAGGCGGATGTCAGAGATATCTACCGGTCTGTGCCGATCCATCAATTAAATGGCGTCAGCTACGAGACCTTCAGCAGCTATGTAGATTTAATTCGCAAACATGCTAAATTTACAGTCGATACCTTTTCTGCTATGAGTACATCAGCTCGGGAAAGAATTCAAAAAAGCATGTTGCAGCATATGCCCCAACAAAGAACTTTAATTGAAAATAGCCAATTTTTTTGGTTGGAGAATTCAGCCGATCCGACGACGAGCGGAAAGATTCCTTTTATTGTACCCAAAAGCATTCAGGGTGAACCTTACCTGTCCAAGGTGTGGTTTGAGCGCTGTATAGACCTGTACGAATACAGTCGCTTTTATTTTGACATCTTGTCTCGAGGTAAGATCCAAGAAGTTTCACGTCTGCTCTACAGTGACAGCCCTGATCCGGCCGTGCGAGAGCGCAAGGCCGAACTGCTAATTGATTACTATCGTCAGCATGGCGTTGACTTCAGTCAAGATTTGGAGCTGTATACGCTGCGGATGGATGAAATTAATTTTAGTGTGACACTTTCAAGAGAAATTGCTGATACGGACGAAAACGCTTTTCTGCTGCTAAAACGTGAAATGGGTATTGTCTATAACGATGCAGGTGATTTTATTGTCGAAGATGATGCCTATAGCGGTCTTGATCCGGCTGACTACAAGGTCTTCCGCGGCGAATATGAGCTTTTTGGTATTGGTGACTATGTGCGCTCGGAGGAAGTTTTGCCACTGCTTGACCAAGCTTGCCGGGTTGTTGCGGGCCCTTTACCGGCCTGGCTCAATTATGAAGGTCAGGCCGAGCTGCTGAATATTATCGGGGATGGAATAACCCTTCAGGTTATCGGTTTTTATGATTCGGAGACGATGAGGTGGGAAGGTTTTGTCCGGTCGGCCAGCATTTTTTCCGAACTCTTTGAGGTCGGTCACTTAAAAACCGGCATGGGCCTGGACGAGGTTCTCGCGCAATATCCTTTTTTAGATAACCGTGACTACTTGTTGGTAGCAGACAGCCGTGAGCTTTATGTCGGTTGTGACAGTGAGTCCAGGGTGCACAATCTCAGGGTGACAGACCGGCGGTTTGACCGCTAGCTTGCCGCTTGGCAAGCGGTCGGTCGCTCCGGATCAATTGACAGGGGGTGAAATGTCCTCACAGGTTGTTCAAGCGTCCAATAAATGCTGCTTAAGGAGATTCAACTCCCGGGGCGTCAGACCATTCTTAAGCAGGTATTCTTCAGCAAAGCCATGTCGTTCAGAAAAATGCAGGAGAAAGCGCTCCATGTTCCAGTAATCCGACCGCAACATTTGCTTCATATTGGCCGGGTAGTGGGCGATGAGCGGGTCCACTTTAGGCCGCAGGTAGGTGTAGCTCACCTGGTAGTTGGCCACGATATCCGTGTCGGAGACACCGCACAGTTTAAGTAGGAGGGCGGCGATTACACCGGTGCGGTCCTTGCCTTGGGCACAGTGAAATAAAATGCTGCCCCGGCCATCGACGGCGGCGGCCATGGCTTTAAAAACTCGCACAATGCGGTCTGCGCTGTGGTCTGCCAAATGAATATAAAAATCACCTAAAATGTAGCGGCTATCCTTGTTGACTAAATTCATAAAGGTGGCCATAATCTCATCATCGATCAGGGGGATGTGGATTTCTTTTAAATTGTCAAGTCCACTGAGTGAGGAAGGTTCACTCGCCCGCTCATTGGCGCTGCGGAGATCAATCGAAAGCAGGAGGGGGAAATCCAGGAGCGTGTCAAGTGTTTTTGGGGGGAGGTTACCCGGTAGGTCGCCCCTCAAATAACGGCTGTAACAGGTGACTTGTTTGCGTTCGGCAGCATAGCCGCCGAGGTCGCGTAAGTTATACAAACCCTCCAGGGGTTTGTGCTGAATGATTTTTAAAAACGGATCCACCATACATTCCTCCTGTGGGTTGCAAAGAGATCAGCGACCCGCTCAGAATCGCCACTTCCCCAGTATTTATAGACGCTTATCGTTTTTATTATAGCCTTTTTTGAGCCCTTAGGTTGCCGGCAAATTTTTATTATTGGTGCCTATATTAAGGATAAAAAGGGGCGTCTTTATTGTGTTGTTATTTTATTTAGGGGCGATGACTGACCTGGTTTTGGTGAGAGCCAAAACAGCCTGTCGAATGGCGGTAGTTTCGCTTTGCTCGTAGAGGGCCAAAAGGTAGTCGCCTGCCTGCAGACGAAAGTCGCCCTTGGGTATAAACT
>CAMXYS010000158.1 GCA_947253135.1 uncultured Clostridia bacterium | reverse complement strand
GAATAAGATCAAGTTTCCGATCCAAATTCTGCCATGTAAGTTCATGGGCTTGCTACTGTAGTCCCACCACCGGATTTTAAATCGCTTTTCCATGTAGTAGCTGGTTAAATATTCCAGGGCACCACAGATGAGCAAAGAAATTAAAAAACTTGATCCGTAGGAGTTATCAAATGGCTGGATGTAAATATTTGACAGGGTGATGAGGGTGGCTCCCGAGCCGTAGATGGGAAGGTAGGGGCCCATGAAAAAGCCCCTGTTGATTAACTTCCCTGAATGGATCGAAACTAAGGTCACTTCAATGAGCCAGCCAATCACGCTGTAGATAAAAAATAATAGAAAGAATTTTTCAAATGTCCATGTTGACATAAAGAATACTCCTGATATCTGCTTTTAACTAGCTTTTAACTAGAACGCTTGACATACATAAGAACCGGCTTCACCAGACCTGGCGACGAAGACGTGCAGCCTCTAACCGGTTGACAGTTATGCATGGTCTCGTGTGGTCGGCTTTTTCGCCGCACTTTTTGTAAGGTCGGTCCGGCTTACAACGGTAGTCGGCTACAGGACCGGGTTGCTCACGGGGCTGTTGCTTTTTACAGCGGGCCGCCGGCCAGCAAGAGCAGCAGTTCGCGCAAGACTTTGCCGGCCAAACTGACCGACCGATAGGAGGGGTCAAGTCCCGGTGCCAACTCCATGAGGTCGCAGGCGACAATATTTAGACCGGCCACAGCAGCCAAGGCCTGCATCAATTCCGGATAAGAAACGCCACCGGCTTCCGGCGTGCCCGTTCCGGGAAATTCTGCCGGGTCTAAAACATCTAAATCAATCGTTAAGTAGACCGGGCGCCCCTTCAAGTATTCAACCGCTGCCGGCAAGGCAGCAAAATTATTTTGACACAGACTGGTATGGTCCTTCGCCCAGATAAATTCCGGCCGGTCGCCGGACCGGATGCCAAATTGAAAGATGTGGCCGTCTCCGACCAGGTCCCAGCAGCGACGGATGACTGTGGCATGGGAGAGCTCTTCACCTAAATAATCTTGGCGCAGGTCGGTGTGAGCATCAAAATGGATGAGGTGAAGGTCAGGGTGTTTTTTTAAGGTGGCCCGGAAGGAACCTAAGGTAATCAGGTGCTCACCGCCCAATATCACCGGCAATTTGCCGTCTGCCAAAAAGTGAGCTGTTGTCTGCTCTACCTGGTCAAGCATCCGCTCGGAATTGCCGAAAGGCAATTCTAAGTCACCGGCATCGTGGATGGGGTAATCATAGACATCCCGGTCCTGGTGCGGGCTGTAAGACTCCAGCGCGTAACTTTCGGCCCGGATGGCTGCCGGACCTTGGCGGGCACCGGGACGGTAAGAAGTCGTACTGTCATAGGGGGCCCCAAATATGACCAAGCGGCTGTCGGCGTAATCAGTGTCCAGCCCTAAAAAAGAACGGGCCTTAATCAATTCCGGTTGCATAAAGATTCCTCATCAGCTGGGCTGGCGCCCTCTCAGTCTATTTTTAGTGGGTCAATATTTAAATTGTTGATGACATAGTTAGGCAGAGCAAAGGCCCCACGGTGGAGGTTGGCATTGTAATATTTAGTTTCGATCCCAAATTCAGCCCAAGTCGCCGGTTGGTGGTCATCCAGGGGGTGGTATTGCTTAGAAGCAAAACCGAATAGCCAGTGACCGGAGGCGTAGGTCGGCATGTGGATTTGATAGATAGCAGCGTGTTTAAAGAGTCCCTTAATGCGACTGTGAGTCCGGCGCATGGCCGCTGTGTACTCATCGTAGAAAGCGCTTTCGTGCTGGTTGATCAAAAGACCATCGGCTTTCAGGGCTTTAAAGCAGCTCCCGTAAAACTCTTTGGTGAAGAGTCCTTCACCCGGCCCGAAGGGGTCAGTTGAGTCGACAATCACCAAGTCATACTGGCCGGTGCAGCGACGGACAAACTGGACTCCGTCAGCGATATGGACGGTGACTCGGCTGTCATCGAGTGAGCAGGCCGTCTGGGGCAGGTATTCTTTACAAAGTTGAATGACATCCTCATCAATATCGACCAGGTCAATTTGTAAGGGGAGGGGATATTTACATAATTCCCGCACCGCCCCGCCATCGCCACCGCCGATCACCAGCACCTTGCGGATGCCTGGATGGACGGCGAAGGCCGGGTGGACAATCATCTCGTGATAGATATATTCATCTTTTTCGGTGAGCATAAGGTAGCCGTCCATGACCAAAATGCGGCCGAATTCCCGGGTGTCTAAGATGCAAATATCTTGAAAGTCACTGCGGCAACGGGCTACTTCTCGGCTGACTTGCATAGAAAAACGGACGCCCGGGGCGTGCTCTTCGGTGTACCAAATATCAGGTTGCATAAAGATTCCTTTCAAACGGTTGGCGGCCGGCCGGTGTCACCGGGTTCAACTGACCGGCCGATTTGCCGGCGTGGGTCAAAGGCCGGGCCGGCACAGCCATAATCAGTTGTTTAAATTCAGCTGTCAGGCCACCACATATAGTTTTTTTGTCTCCAGGTCTCTGGCTCCGGTCAGCGAACTGCCCTTCGACCGGTTGTACTCGATATAGCGGATGATTTCGTCCGTGATCAGTTCGCCGGGGGCCAGAATCGGGATGCCGGGCGGGTAGCACATGACAAATTCGGCTGAAACACGTCCCACGGTTTGTGCCAGTGGCAGGCATTCTTGGTCAGTATAAAAGGCCTGCTGGGGTGTAAGTGCCACTTGTGGGGCGATGTATTCGCTGCTGAGCATGCCGCCGGGCGATTTGGCGTGCAGGCGTTTGATCTCAGAAAGGGCTGCGATCAGCCGCTCTAATTCAAGATCTCGGTCACCGGCCGAGATGATAGCCAAGAAGTTACCCAAGTCACCGAATTCGATCTGGATATTATAGTCGTCTCTCAGAATATCATAGACTTCTACGCCGGCCAGACCGATGTCCAGTGTGTGTACGGACAGCTTGGTGTTGTCAAAGTCAAAAAAGGCATCTCCGTCCGTAAAACTGCGGTCGATAGCGCGGTAGCCACCGAGGCTGTTAATTTCTTTTCTGGCGTAGTCGGCCATGCTGCAAATTTTTCTGAAAATCCGGGTGCCATTTTGGACCAGGTTTTTGCGGGCGAGGTCAAGTGAGACCATTAAAAGATAAGAGCCGGAGGT
>CAMXYS010000157.1 GCA_947253135.1 uncultured Clostridia bacterium | reverse complement strand
AAAGAAAATCAAACAGAAGTAAAAAGGCTCTTCTGAGAAAGATATCTGACTTATTGATTTGACTCAACACCTGCATTCGCCTCTATGTTTCTACTTAAAGATTTTGTTAAAAGGGTTGATTAACTTCCTTAATCAGGCTGATTCAATTCCGCCGTGGCTCTTCTGAGAGCAGCTTCTATGACCTGGTCCATGTCATAATAGCGATATTCAGCCAGGCGGCCGCCAAAAATAACGGATTCTTCTGCTTCTGCCAGGGCCAGGTAGCGTTTGTAAACGGCTTGATTGTGCTCATCGTTGACCGGGTAATAAGGTTCGTCTCCCGGTTGCCACTCAGTGGGGTATTCGTAGCTGATGACGGTTCCCGGCTCTTCATTAAAAGTAAAGTGCTTGTGTTCAATCACCCGGGTATAAGGGGTTTCGCGGTCGGTATAATTGACGACGGCAACACCTTGGAAATTATCGACATCGGCTTTATAGTTTTGCTCGAATTTAAGTGTCCGCCAGCGCAAAGGGCCATGGCAGTAGTCAAAGTAGCGATCGATAGGACCGGTGTAAACCAGCTTGTCCGCCTGCTCCAACAGGTCATCTTTGACGGCAAAAAAATCACAATTAAGCCGTACGTCAGCCTCGGCCAGCATTTGTTCAACCAAGTGGTCATAGCCTTTAATCGGAATCCCTTGGAAAGGATCATTAAAGTAGTTGTTGTCATAGGTAAAGCGAACCGGGATGCGCTTGATGATGAAGGCCGGCAAGTCTGTACAGGCAGAGCCCCACTGCTTTTCGGTATATCCCTTAATAAGTTTTTCGTAAATATCACGGCCGACCAAGCTGATCGCCTGCTCTTCTAAATTTTGCGGATTCGCCGGTGCCTCTTGGCGCTGCTGTGCGATAACAGCTGCCGCTTCTGCCGGAGAGACTACCCCCCACATTTTATTGAAGGTATTCATGTTAAAAGGCATATTGTATATTTCGCCCTTGTAATTGGCCAGAGGGGAATTGGTGTAGCGGTTAAAGTCAGCCAAACGGTTGACATAATTCCAGACCCCTCTGTTGCGAGTGTGAAAAATGTGGGCTCCGTAACGATGGACAAATATGCCCCGGTAAAATTCGGTGTGGGCATTGCCTGCAATGTGGTCTCTTTTTTCGACGACCAGACAGCGCTTGCCATGTAAGGCGGCTTGGTGGGCAAAAACACTGCCATAAAGGCCGGCACCTACAATCAGATAATCATACGGTTTCACTTTCTTCTCCTTTATCTTCGCAATTTCTATAGTGAGATAATGATCCGGACACTGGTCCGGTGCCACGGCAGGGCAGTAGGGGCACCTATTCCTCAGAGGCCATATCCAATGGGACGGTAATCTACCCCGGCAGCCCGCCAGGTGACCGGGTCAAAACAATTTCTCCCGTCCAGCACCAAAGGCGTAGCCATTTTTTCTAAGAACAAGTCCGGTTCTAAAGCCTTTATTTGCGGCCATTCGGTCAAAATTAAGCAAGCGTCCGCTCCGCTCAAAGCGGCCGCAGGGTCAGCTACATAGCTGATGGTCTCAGCCCGCTCGACTCGCTCCACTTCCATCCGTTTCTTAAAGGCCGGCTGTCCAACCGGATCGTAAACTGTTACACAAGCCCTTTCCTCCAGCAGCAAGGGTACATTAACCAGCGACGGTGCTTCGCGCAGATCATCTGTCCCCGGCTTAAAGGTCAAGCCCAAAACTGCAATCCTTTTTTCTTTTAAACTGTTATATTCAGTGCGCAATTTACTGACCAGGCGCAATTTTTGTTGTTCATTGACTGCAATGGTTGCCTTAATAGTTTTCAGTTCGTAGTCGTTTGAGGAGGCCAGCCAATGTAATGCCTTGGTATCTTTGGGAAAACAAGACCCGCCGTAACCGATGCCGGCCCGTAAAAAATGGGGGCCGATGCGGTCATCCAGGCCCATTCCTTCGGCGACTTTTTCGATATCAGCACCGACCAGTTCACAAAGGTTGGCAATTTCGTTGATATAAGAAATTTTAAGAGCTAGAAAATCATTGCTGGCATACTTTATCATTTCAGCACTTTTTCGGTCAGCTTGCACGATCGGTGCATCAAAGTCACGATAAACATCCAGCATCACCTGCATAGCCACAGGGTCTTCTGCTCCGATGACAATCCGGGAAGCATGGAGAGTATCACGCACAGCCGTGCCCTGAGCCAAAAATTCAGGCACTGATACTACGTGAACTTTTACATCTGCCTTTAGTTCGGCGGACAAGAGTGCTTCCACTTTTTCATTGGTGCCAATGGGGACGGTTGATTTAACTGCAACTACACAATCTTTGGTAATCGCTGCAGCAATTTGGCGAACCACTTCAAAGACATAATTTAAATTGGCCGAGCCGTCCTTTTTCTCAGGCGTTCCTACACCAATTAAAATAACATCGGCCTCTTTATAGGCAGCCTCCCAGTCAGTCGTATAATGTAGCCGACTCTTATTTTGAGCCATTAAGGCTTCCAGGTCTTGTTCATAGATAGGAGACTTGCCCCGGGACAGCATTTCTATTTTTTGAGCATCGACATCGACACAGGTTACCCGATGTCCTTTTGACGCTAAGCATACGCCGGTGACGAGACCGACATAACCGGTCCCCGCAACTGCTATATTTTTTGCCATGCATCTCCTCCGAAACAAGCATCAATCAACAATGTACTATGAAATTTTACCATATTTGCGGCATGGAGATCTGTGACCGCTTTTAAAGCTTGGTAGCTAAATGTCCTAATCTAAACACAAATAAGAGGCGACTACAGCCTTCGCAGTCGCCCCTTGTTATCTTGATAAAGGTCTTTTTGATAAGAATGAAGTTTTTTCCTAATCTAACCTGCCGCACGAACAGTATAAGATTGAGTGCCGTCCATGCCGTAAATAAAGGTTTGGGCATAGGGGCTCAGGGCAGGCAGATGGCCGTTTCGCCAATAGCTGCTACTCCTGGTTTTTGCCATTTCGGGCACAAAGACAACACTCGCCTTGATCTGGTGGTAGATGCTGGAGTCTACACTCTTTATACCGTGGTGGGCAACCGATACAATGTCTGACCGCAGGGCCGCACTAGAGTGGTTTCGCATAAAGGTTTCACCTGATGATACATAGAGGTCACCCTCTTTTTTGAAGTAGTCGTATTGAATACCACCGGCCACGCTGGTTGCCGC
>CAMXYS010000156.1 GCA_947253135.1 uncultured Clostridia bacterium | reverse complement strand
ACCGGTGGCGAATCGTCGGCAGCGTCAGATGTGTATAAGAGACAGCCTTGAATGAACTTTTAGACCGTCTGTTCGATAACGGATCAAGGGTGCTTCTGTTTTCTCAATTTACCTCGATGTTGACACTTATCCGTCAAGAACAGGAAAAAAGAAACCGCCCAGTTTTTTATATCGACGGCTCGGTCCGCTCAGAAGACCGCATCGACCAAGTAAACCGCTTTAACAAGGGGGAAAGAGAGTTGTTTTTAATTTCCTTAAAAGCCGGCGGGACAGGTCTTAATCTAACCGGAGCCAATGCTGTCATCCACTACGACCCCTGGTGGAACCCTGCGGTTGAGCAGCAAGCTACAGACCGAGCTCACCGCATCGGGCAAAAGGATGTCGTCCAAATTTTTCGGCTGATCACCCGCAACTCCATCGAGGAAAAAATTGACAGCTTAAAGGGGCTTAAACAGGATTTGGTAGAAGCTGTCATCAAACCCAACCAAAACCCCTTGGAAAGACTGAGCGAGGAAGAGCTCTTCTCTTTATTTGAAGAATAAAGGAGTAGACCGAAAGCTACTCTGCGCCGACTCCGTATACAATTATACATTCCAGCAGGTCAGTCATACTGCCCGTCTCTGTGTAGGTCACCGGTTCGATGCCGTTTTTCCGCAAAAAACGGGTTGCCGGCTTGCCCCGGCTGATGATATCGATGCCGGCCGCCGCTAAATCGTCCAGACCGAGATCTGCCTCCGCCATGGCCGTCAACAGGGCCTTGGCAGCTGCTACAGAAGTTAAGACCAAGACGGAAGTATCCGCAAAAATTTGCAAAAGGCGGTTGGCATCCATCTGCAAGGGAAAGGTCTCATAAGCCGGGCAGTCGTAGTAGAGATTGCCCGTGCGGCGGAAGGCTGTGCTCAAGGCTACAATCGGCTTAGGCCCCCTAATTACAGCCACCCGATCACGGGCTGCAATCTGCTTGCCGAGACCGACAGCGAGGCCTTCAAAAGTCTCCGCTTCCGGCACAAAATCAGCCGCCAAACCGGTTTCTTTTAAGCGGTCTGAAACGCCCTTGTTTAAAGCCGCAAAATACACCTTATCCAAACTTCTAAAATCAATTTGCAACCGCTTGAAGGACTCCGTCATAGCCGTGACACCGTTTGTGTTGCTGATGACAAACCACAAATTTCCCCTGATCTGCCGTCTTTCTGACAAGATAGTTGCCAACTGTCGGTCTAAATTTTCAGCCGTCTCACCTTCCATGGCAGTTTGCATCCAGGCGATTAGGCGGACTGTGCCGCCACAAGCATCAATTCCCTCCTGCAACAAGTCCCGGTGCCGCTCACTAAAACGAGTGCTGATCACAGTGATATGACGGCCGGACAGCGGGCCTGACTTAGGCCACCAAGACAGAGCTTCCGTGGGGCGAAATTGTGGGCCCACAAAAAAACTGGTTTCTTCCGGAAAATCTGCAGCCACAGCCTCTGCCGCAATCTCTCCCAAGCGACCGTATAAAATCTTTTCTTTTTTGCTGCCGATGTGGGCCGCCAGCAGACAAGCTCGCGTGGCCGGCATACCGGCCCGCATCAGTTCATCAGCTAAAGAAGGTAAATTGATCCCGGCCAGATTAAAACATAGGCTGCCCTCTGCTTCGGCCAGAGCTTCTAACAAAGAGCGGTCCGGCACGACGCGGCCGTCAAAAATATGCCAAGGCCGGCCCGGCGTCGGTGTCGCCGGAAAGCCCAGATAAACCAGGTTTCGACTCACGGGATCGGTCCCCACAGACAGGCGAAAGCGCAAACCGATGCGCTCCACCGTCTTAGCTTCCGGGTAGAGGCTATCGGTGCGGTCCGCAAACAGACGGACCGTGTCTCTACCTGCTCTGGCAGCCTTCAACACAGCCTCTAAACCTGCCTGTTCGCTCGTTGTTTCTGCTGTGGTTGCCTCCAACCGCCTGACGGGGGCGCCGGTGTAAATAATTTCAGTCCGACGATCCGCCAAACCCAAAAGAGCCTGTACTTTGACATCATCATATACAATGGTCTCCGCTCTTTTTAACAAGGCTTCCGCCTCTTCCGTCATAGCTGTGGGATAACCGCCGGCTACGCTGATAAAGGCTATGTCTCCGGTCAAGCGGCTGATGTAGCCATCCGGCAACAAACTCCTAGGCAGGGGCCGGATAATTTCCGGCCGGTTCTCTGTACCGGGCTCAACGGCGGTCATCAATTCCGCAAAATCAACCGTTTCATTCAATGAAATATGGTGGTCCGGCTCACCTAGCCCATTGAAGGACAGGAGGGCGGTGTGACCATTTTTTGTTTCACAGCAGACACCGACCGGACCGTTAAAAGGGCTGCCCAGAGCGCGGTAAACTTCTTCCTCTGCCCCGGCAGCCAGGCGGTCCGGGGCGGAATCCAAGCGTTTTTTGATCATTTCCTTTAAGTCAGGACGGCGGGCGGCCATCCGCAAGCCATAGAGGCCTCGACCGGGTGGCGGACAAATCGTATCTGTCGCCAGGGGGGTTAAACGCAGGTCCTGCGTATCCGGATTTAAAGCCAACAGGTCGGCTGCCGGCACCAACAAGGCAGCGAGTTCCCCGCGCCTGACCTTGTCCAACCGAGGTCCTGTAAAACCGGCCGAAAAGCGGTATTGCAAATTAGGAAAAAAACGGTCGAATTGCACGCGCTGTTGCTCAGTGTAATAACCCACCCGGTCACCGGGTTTTAAATCTTCAGGTTTTTTATTTTTGGGTGTTACGACCAGGTCTCTGACATCTTTTCTGGGCAAAACAGCGACCAACTCAATCCCTGACTGAAAGGTCAGCCCCGATTCTTCCAATGATTGAAAAACAACATCTACTTCCCCTGTCAAAAGAGCCTCATCCAATTCATCAGTAAAGGCGGACCGGTCTTTAAAGCCGGCCAAGGGGCTGAGCGAAAAACGATCAATTGTACACTTGATGGGAACCGGCAGCATCCTCAGTTCAGGTAATTCTTCCTGCCATTCTCCTGTGGCCACGGCCGCCGCTGCAATTGCCACATCGTGGCGCCTCATCCCCAATCGGCAAGTCAACAGCCCCGCCTGAGCGCGGATGCCACTTTCTAAATCAGGCTTTCTAATCCCGGTTGTCGCTTGGTTTTTCTTCATAACTATTCGTTTCCATTCATCTTGCGGTACATTGTCTGTCTCTTATACACATCTCCGAGCCCACGAGACGTCCTGGATAAT
>CAMXYS010000155.1 GCA_947253135.1 uncultured Clostridia bacterium | reverse complement strand
AATCTTAATCTTTTTGGAAGGTTTACTGAATATATAAAAATTATTTTTATTAAAGAGGATACACTAGAGGGCAGATAATCTGCATTTTAGTCATACGAGACACAGGTTTTGTGTAAGTAAGCAAGTAAATCAGTAAAGTGGAGTAATTATGGCAAAGTATGTAAAGGATATTTTAATCCCCCGAGAGGAGCTGGACGCCATGTGCAGGCGCTTGGGTGAACAAATATCGCGCGATTATGCCGGCGAAGAAATAATTCTGGTAGGTGTCTTAAAAGGCGCTTATGTTTTCATGGCTGACCTGGCACGCTATATTACCGTTCCGGTCCGGGTCGATTTTATGGCAATGTCAAGCTATGGTTCACAGACCAGAACTTCCGGTGTTGTAAAAATTTTGAAAGATGTGGACCAGGATATAAGTGGCAGTCATGTTTTGGTGGTGGAAGACATCATCGATTCCGGTTTGACTTTGAAGAAGTTGGTCGAACTCTTATCGACTCGTAATCCTGCCAGCATAGCTTTGTGCACAGCCTTTGACAAGCCTTTCCGCCGCAAAGTAGAGATTGAGGTCAAGTATAAAGGCATGGAGGTGCCGAACGAGTTTATCGTCGGGTATGGTTTGGATTTCAATGGCGAATACCGCAATTTGCCGGATGTCTGTGTCTTAGGTGACACAAACAAGGAGGAAACGGATGGCGAATAATCAGCAGAAGCCGAAAGGCAGACTGCGGGGCTTTTCTTTTTATATAATTGTTGTCCTGCTCTTAGTATTGGGCTCTTTATTCTATAGTAATAATTCCCGGCGGCATGAGCACACCTATTCAGATTTGGTGGCCTTGATTGATGAAGGCAAGGTTGAAGAAGTCAATGTTCGCGGCAATACGGTCGAATTAAAGTTAAAGGATAAGAAAGAGGTTTTAAGTCAAGACTTATCGCCTCAATGGATGGACTCTTTGCTGTCTCACATGGAGAAAGCCGCCGAGACACATGATTTAAAATACAACTACACGCGGCCTACAGATGTTTCCATGTGGGTGTCAACGATCATGTCGCTTTTGATGTTCGGCGTGATGGCCTTTTTCCTCTGGTTGATGTTCAGCCGTCAGGCAGGCGAGGGCAAGAGCACGATGGCCTTCGGAAAAAGTCGGGCCCGCAAACATAGCAGCGAAGACAACAAGACGACCTTCAGTGATGTGGCGGGAGCAGATGAAGAAAAGCACGAATTGCAAGAAGTAGTGGATTTTCTGAAGGAGCCGGAACGCTACACCAAGCTGGGTGCTAAAATTCCCCGAGGCATTTTACTGGTGGGACCACCGGGAACCGGTAAGACACTCTTAGCTCGGGCTGTCGCCGGTGAGGCAGGAGTGCCGTTCTTTTCGATTTCCGGTTCGGATTTTGTGGAGATGTTTGTCGGTGTTGGTGCCTCTAGAGTAAGAGACCTTTTCGAAGAGGCTAAGAAGAATTCCCCGTCCATTGTCTTTATTGATGAAATCGATGCGGTCGGCCGCCGGCGTGGAGCCGGTATGGGTGGCGGGCACGATGAGCGAGAACAGACTTTGAACCAGTTGCTGGTTGAGATGGACGGCTTTAGCCCCAATGAAAATGTAATTGTGATGGCAGCTACTAACCGGGCCGACATTCTGGATCCCGCCTTGCTGCGTCCCGGTCGCTTTGACCGCAGGGTGACAGTCAACCGGCCGGATATTCGGGGAAGAGCGGAAATTTTGTCTGTTCATGCCCGCAACAAGCCCTTGGATTCTACTGTTAACTTAGAAGAAATTGCCAAGATCACGCCCGGCTTTACAGGGGCTGATTTGGCTAACTTATTAAATGAAGCGGCCTTGCTGGCTGCCCGGCGGAATGCTCAGACGATCGTCTACAGTGATGTCTCAGAGGCGGTCTTTAAAGTGATGTTGGGACCGGAAAAAAAGAGCAAGATTATCAGCGACAAGGAGCGTTATTTGACTGCTTACCATGAGGCCGGACACGCCTTAATACTGCGCAGTGTATCGACGACAGACAAGGTGGAGCGGGTCTCTATTATTCCGGCCGGAGGGGCGGGGGGCTACACCGCCCATAAGCCTCATGAAGACAGTTACTATGAGACCGAATCACAGCTGCTTAATGAAATTGAAGTTGCCTTGGGCGGCCGTGGAGCTGAAGAGATCGTCTTGGGTGAGGTCAGCACCGGTGCTTCCAGCGACTTACAACACTGTAACGGCATTGCACGCGATATGGTGACAGTTTACGGAATGGGCGAATCTTTGATGAATCTGACCTTTGGTGACGGTTCTAACGAGGTCTTTGTCGGCCGTGATTTTGGCCATGTAAAATCGTACAGTGATGCTATTACTAACCAGATTGATCTGGAGGTGAAAAAGATCATTGACCGGGCTTACAACCGGGTTCTGGAAATTTTGCGTGACCGCCGCCAGGCGCTGGATGCAATTGCAGGCGTTTTGATGGAAAAAGAAAAAATTGATGCCGACGAATTTGAAGCTATTTACCAAGCTAATACGACAGCTGAACAGCGGGCCGCTGACCCGGAAAATCCGTCACATCGCGATCCTACGATCACCAGTGGCAACGGCAATGTGCCCCCGGCAGCACCTGAACTGGACCGCAGCCGGCCGGCCGGGACTTCGCTTGATGCCGCAAGAGAAGCAGCAGCTGATGTGGCGGGGGCGGACGATGAAGATGACCAAGTTTAACTATGTTTAGAAGAAATATCGATCAGGGAAAAATAGACGACGCCTGGAATGAGGCTCAGTACGAGCGCCGCAAACAGCGGCGCTCCCCCTTTTCTTTTCAACTAAGCCCCAAAGCGAAGGTGCTTGTTGCCTTTTTAGCCGTTTACGTCCTTATTCTACTGGTGACACCGCTCATTCCAATTAGCGGAAAAATGGCGTTGACCGGTTATCTGATCAGAACAATAGGCCTAGTCTTTCGCTGTTTGCTCAGTATCTGCTTAGCCATTTGGAATGTAGGTATAGTCATTAACCAAGTCAGAGAGAGCAAGGCGGCTGCTCAGACCGGTTATCCCCGACGTTTTCCGGTCCGGCCTTTTGTGGTCTTGATCGGAGCCCTGTTTATATTTTTTGCAGTCAGTGCGGGTATTGATGCCGGCAGGGGCTTTTATCGTTATAGTTTGGACCGCAAACAAGGGTCTCGTGAAGCGGTTGTTTCCTTGGTTGATGTCGGCTACGGTCGCCGGCGGTCACGCTCAATCAATCCCTACATTGTTGTGCAGTTCGAAGATGATGGT
>CAMXYS010000154.1 GCA_947253135.1 uncultured Clostridia bacterium | reverse complement strand
CCTCCGGCTGATGCTGCTGCAGTCCCTCCCGACCCGACCCGATCCGTTCCGTCAACAAGCGGCGGAGGGTGGCTCGTACACCTGCATCCGGCAAGCGATCAATTAACGGCATTAAATAGCCCACTGTGATCAGTTCTTTAGCCCGAACTTCCGACAAGCCCCGGCTGCAGAGATAAAATAGGATTTCCGGATCTAACTCACCGACAGTTGCTGCATGAGATGCGGCCACATCATGTTCGCGAATCAAAAGTACCGGATCTGTAAAGGTTTTAGCTCTGGACCCCAATGTCAGGATCCGGTTATCTTCCCGGATCACCGCCCCGCAGGCACCCTTGTCAATATCGGCGATGCTGAAGAAGGAGCCGTCTCCGTCGTCCGCAACCACTCCGTGTTGGCGAATTAAAGCGCGGCCACGCGGAGCCCGGCAATGGATATTGACTTGGGAATGGTGCGGTAAGCCGGCGGCCACGTAAGCAGCATGCCCCACGTCAGCAGTCGCGTCCGCTTCCTCCAAGATAACCAAACCCTTCTCCCTGATCGGTTTAGTGAAATTTAAAGAAGTCCACTTAAAATGGCCGCCCCGGCCAACCCGGACCTCATATAGCAAGGTGACTTCTGTTTCGGGTTGTGCAGCAGTCGGTCCGGCGAAGTCAGAAGGGTGCAAACAAATAATCTCAAGTTCAGCATCCTGCTCTACAAGGGCCCTGATAAAAACAGCCGGTTTTCCGGCAGCTGACAGGCCTGCGCCGGACGCCGCCTCCTCCAACAAGTAAAGTCTTGCCTTAGTGCCTGCCCGAGCTTTCACCTGCAAGGATCGGGCTTCTCCCTGAAGCGGTCGTTCATAAGCCAAGACAGCACCCTCTAAGCGGTCGCAGTCAGAAAAATCAAGCGACAGCTTGTCAGCGGGGACAGCCAAATCCTCTACAAAAACGCGCTGTTTCCTTTTCGTCTCCGGCTGCTTTAAAACCGCTGCAAAAGAGGCTGTATCACCCGGTGCGGCAGGGCTTATTTCCGGAAAGGCCGACGCCCGTTTACAGGTGCCTTCAGTCCAATTATAAAAAGGATAATCTGCCAATTCGGAGTCGGCAAATTGCATGTGATTATGCTCTTGCATAGGGCTCTCCTTATCCGAATAAAGCATCTAAATCGCTAGCTGCGCCGGCCGGGCTGCCGGGCTCAGCGGCAGCTGTTGAATCAACTTGTTCCGGCTCAGCTGCCAGACCCAATTCCGCCCTGAGCCAGTCATAACCTTCTGTCTCCAGGCGCAAGGCCAGTTCGGCATCACCGGTCCGCACAATGCGCCCGTCCATCAAGACGTGGATAAAATCAGGCACGACATAATTTAATAGACGCTGGTAATGGGTGATCATCAACAAGCCCATCTCACCTTGGCGCTCTTTCACCAGGTTCGTTATGTTCTCACCCACGATCCGTAAGGCATCAATGTCCAATCCGGAATCAATTTCGTCTAACAGGGCGATCGACGGGCGGATCATCTTCAGTTGCAAAATTTCGTTGCGTTTTTTTTCACCGCCGGAAAAACCTTCATTTAAGTAGCGCTCTGCCAGACCGGCCGACATTTCTAAGTCACCTATAGCCCGGTCCAAGTCTCTTTTGAACGGCAGAAGGCCCTGCGGTTTTTCACGGCCGGCATTGACGGCTGCCCGCAAAAAATCAAAATTGGTCACGCCGGTCACCTCGGCCGGGTATTGCATAGCTAAAAAGAGGCCATTGCGGGCTCGTTCGTCGACACTCATGGCCAACAAGTCCTGTCCGTCCAACTGAGCCTTGCCGCCGGTGACCTCATAGTGCGGATGTCCCATCAAAGTTGAGGCTAAAGTTGACTTGCCGGATCCATTAGGCCCCATAATAGCGTGAATTTCGCCACCTTTGACCGTCAAATTCAAGCCATGTATAATTTCGCGGTCGTCAATATTGACCTTCAAATCTTCTATTTTTAAAACGGGCTTAGCCATATCCCCTCCGTCTACCTGCCGCCGGCAAATAAATCCGGTCGGGCAGCATTTTATTAATTTGATTGAGCCGGACAGCTTGAATAGCCTACCGACACACCACCACAAAATTATAGCAGGTAAAATTAACAAATCCGTGATGCTCGTCACGGATTTAAGGTGTTTATTAATTTCTTAACATGATTGAAAAATTTATCCGGCTGGCGCAGGCGCTAATTCGCCTGGGGGTCTATGTAATAGCCCTTACCCCACAACACCTTAAGATAGGTGGGGCACTTAGGATTCACCTCAATTTTTTCCCTAATATGACAGATGTGAACCGTCACCACATTGTTACTATTGAGCGGCTCCTGTTGCCATACCGCCCGATATATATCCTCAGCTGAATAGACAGTACCCGGGTCGCTCATCAGAAAGGATAAGATATTGTACTCGGAAGGCGTGAGGGGGACCGTTTTGCCGTCCACTGCCACCTGCTTGCGCTTAGGGTCAACCACCAAACCGCCGACAGCCCGAACCGCCCGCTGTTTTTTTTCAGTCTCGCGATTGAGCTGCACCAAAGCCGCTTTGGCTAAATTGACTACTGCTTCAGGCGTAAAAGGAAAAGGTAAGAAATAATCCACCTGATCATCGTCGCCAAGTTCTGCGTCGACCGGTATGCCCGCTTCCGACCTGTCAGTCCGTTGAGCCCGACTCCCTAACACGGCGATAGGAACCCGGCCGTTGAACATCCTCATATGGTGAACTAAGCTATGTTGGCCGATCGGCTCCGCCTCTTCAGCTAAGATGACTAAATCAAACAAAACAGAAGCCATCCGGTCCACCGCCTGCCTGGCATGGTGGGTGGTCACCACAAAAAAACCGGCCTCGCGCAGGGCTGCGCCCACATCTTGTAGGACGGTCGAATCGGGGTGGCAAATTAAAATACGGTAAGAATGCTCACTTGATACAGCCATGCAACTTCCCTCCTGCTATTCGGTCTACGGGCGACTTCTAGGCAGATAGCGGAAAAAGGTACCGCCCTGAAGACGGCAACCTCATCGTGTTATCAAGGTCATTTTAACAAAGAGTATCTATTTTTTCACTATTTTTTCCGAAAATTAAAGCGTTTTTTTGTATGTTATGAATAAAATGCAGTTTGAAACAGCCTTTAAGCGACAGGCAAATCAAATTTAAAAAGCAGACAAGTCAAACAAACGGTCGGCATTTTGCCCGGTCTTCTCTGCCAAGTCAGCCACTGTTACTCCTCTGACTGCAGCCCTGTCTCTTATACACATCTGACGCTGCCGACGATTCG
>CAMXYS010000153.1 GCA_947253135.1 uncultured Clostridia bacterium | reverse complement strand
GCGGCAACCAGCGTGGCCGGTGGTATTCAATACGACTACTTCAAAAAAGAGGGTGGCCTCTGGTCACATATTTATTCGAATGACCACGGTAACTTGATCTATAAGCCCTCAGCTCCGGGTCGAAGCGAAGTATTGGTTCGGGCTTCTAACGCAGATTTGAGTTTTGTGGAGCGAGTTTTGCAGCTCAATTATGTGGCTGACCCGCCGGTGATCCGGTCTTTAAAATTACTTGATGCTGTCAATCAGCAATACTACATGGAGGATAAAAGTCATTATCTGAAGGCGTCTGTTTTGTCTGATGACAGCCCTGAAAAAAGATATCGGTATGACTTTACGGTTATTTCTCCGGATGGTCATAAACAGCTGTACCGCAACTACGGCAGTTCAGTTTTACAGCACTATATGAGTAAAATTGGGACTTATAAAATAATAGCTGTGGCGACTGACTACCAGGGTCGGCAGGCTACTAGCAGCATTGAGGCACATTACACCAGACCGCTGGCGCAGGTGGAGCTGAACTTCGAAGGGAACAGCCGTGTCTACGACCGGCAACGTTTTCAGTTGAGTCGTGAAGGCGGTAGTGAAGATATAAGTGTTCATTATGATATCTATGACCAAACGGGCAAGCGCATAGACGGTGGCCGCAAGGAACGTGATTTCTTCTTTCACCAATTTAAATCAGTTGGCCGGTACCGGGTGCGAGTGCAAGTTAAGGATACTTTGGGCGGTTCAGCTGAATTAGAGAAGGTTCTTGAGATCAAAGAAAACCCGGTTTGGATGGAATCCTATGCCTTGCCCAAACAGCTACTGACTAACCAGGTCAGCACCTTAACAACGGTGGCAGTGGGCGGCGGTTTGTCATGGGTTTACAACAACAACGTCTTTGGTCCGGATGGGAAATTGTATTACACAAAGGCCCATACAGCGACTATCAACCTGACCTTTAAACAAGCCGGCCGCTACAGCCTCTTGGCCACAGCCTTAGATGAGGCCGGTAAACCTTATTTTTGGCAGACAGATTTTGATGTATTACCAGGCCCTTCTGTTCAAGCACGGGCGTCTATCAGTGCGAATAAGCGCAATTTTGTGGCCGAGAGGGATGATCAAATTTATCTGAACGTAGATGTCAATCAGCCGGTTAAGTCCTATGAGTACTACATGATAGAAGAAGGCAAATCAGCTAAGCTGGTATATGCGACTGATTCGAGGTCTTTATTGACGCGCTTTCCGAAGGCCGGTAATTACAAAATGGTTGTTGTCGCAAATTTAAGGGGAGGGGGCTATGTACCGGCGCAAGACAGCTTTCAAGTCTCGCCCAATCTGCCTGTCATCACAGAATTAAATGTCAACACTTCTTTGTATGGATCAACAAAAATGTTACGTTTTGAAGCTGCTGCAAAGCACGGCCACGGACGGTATGACTATACCTTTAAAACTTATTCCTGGCGGCATGGGATGGCTAATTTAGGGAGAAGAATGGCATCTTTTTATGCATATTACAACCCGGATCCTGACGTGGCAGCTGTGCAGGTTCTGGTGACGGATGAAGAAGGTAATGTAGGGACCGCTACACGAACTTTTACTCTGCCGGGGGCCTGGAAAAACTTCAATGGGGCTGTGAGAAGATCTGTTCAGGGTGAGCAAATCAGTTTAAACTGGGGCGGAAATGACATCCGTCCAACCGGTTATTTAGTCTATCGTGATGGTGTACTTCTAACTGATACGGACAAAACTAATTTTCTAGACCGTAGTCCGATCAGAGGAAAAAAACACACCTATGCAATTATTCCCTACATTTCGATGACTGGCGAAAAATATTCAGCAACAGCTCCACAGCTGAGATTTAGTAACGATTTGGCTTATCAAAGGCCAAGCCTTTCAGTCTCCTTTGACCCGAGAAGCGTCAGTTTGGACTACTTAAGATCTAATTTCAGTGGGCCGGAGCTGGTGAAATATATTGCATATCATTCTGTCGGAAAAATTCATTATAAAGCGGATACCAAATCATCGGGGCCCGGTTATGAAAATATTCATGGCGGCTTAGATTGCTCGGGTTATGTCCAGTGGGTGTTTTTCACCGCTGGTTACAGCCATGCACAAACCGGCTCTTGGGTGTGGACTACAGCTATGATGGATAGTTCACCTACTATTTCAAAACGCGAACTGAGGGTCGGTGATTTAGGCTTTAAGTTTCCGTCAGGCACTTACATTAATCATGTAGGAATATATTTGGGTAAAAACAGCCAGGGCAAAGATATGTGGGGGCATATGCACTACGGCGATTCATCAGTTGATTCACCTGATTTCTTTCATCATTTTAGAAGACCTAGAATGTGGGCCTAAAAATAAACGATACAATATAATTTACGTATGACTGTAAAACCACTTATGCAAGAATTGGACAAAAAAGATTTCCCGGCTATTTATCAGCTGATGGAGAAAAGTTTTCCGCCGGATGAATACCGACCTTATGCTGAAAGCCGGGCACTTTTGGAGCATCCGGCTTATGCCGTCAGCGTGTCTTACGAAGACCGGCTGAGCCGGACCCCGGGTTTGGACAGGGAGCAAACAGGCTGTCCGCGTCCGCTAATCGCCGGCTTTATTGCCTCATGGAGCCTGCCGGTCTTTTCTTTTATCGAACATTTTGCCGTTGACCCGGCCATGCGCAATAACGGCTTTGGCAGCAGGCTTCTACAAACTTGGTCTGCTGCATGTGAGGCCGGTATCTGTTTGGAAGTAGAGCCTCCGGAGACCGAGAAAGCAAAACGTCGGATCGCCTTTTATGAAAGAAACGGCTTCCACTTAAATCTTTATCCTTATGTTCAGCCGCCTATATCAGCCGGAAAAAAACCGATTCCACTCCTGCTCATGACGCGAGGAAAAGCACTGTCAGCTGACGAATTTGAAAGAGCCAGAAACACCCTCTACCGAGAGGTATATAACTTGCATTAACTGTTATAATTAAACAAAAGGAGAGTGCTCTATGAATCAAAAAATAATTATAGTTGGCAGTGGTATAGCAGCTTTATCGGCAGCAGAGGCAGCCAGAGCACAAGATAAGAGTGCCACAGTTGTCATGCTCAGCCGAGAGAATGTCCTGCCCTATTACCGCTTAAGAGTGGCTGAAGTCCTAAAAGATTCGGCGGCTGAAAAAAATTTGTATTTACATGATCAGGCCTATTATGACGACTTAAAGATTGAAGTGCGCCTGAATACGGAGGTGAGCTCTGTTGACCGGGACAGCAAGACCTGTCTCTTATACACATCTGACGCTGCCGACGATTCGCCACCGGT
>CAMXYS010000152.1 GCA_947253135.1 uncultured Clostridia bacterium | reverse complement strand
CTACACCGGTGGCGAATCGTCGGCAGCGTCAGATGTGTATAAGAGACAGGAACAAAACCGTTAGCCCGCAAAAGTTCGGCAGCTTGCTCAGCCTCGCTGTTTTCGCTCAGCACAAATAAGTAAACACTTTGCTCATCTGTGGCCAACTGCTCGCTGACCGTCAGGCTTAAGCCGGCTAGTTGCTGTTGCAAATTACTGTGCCAGCGCTTAGGCAGACTGCCGACAAAGGTTTTGACTCCGGTCAAGGAGCTGCTTTCTGCCAGGCCTACATCGAGTTTCCGATAACAGCCGTAGAGTTTGTTTTCTGCCTGAGTGGACCGGGTCCTTGCGGCCGCACCCGCCAGTTCTTTTTTCAGTTCATCTAAGCGGGCTGCAATTTCTGTCGGGTCGATATTTTGCGACTGGTCTTGCAAGCTGTCAAAGTCCAGCTCCGGCAGAGCACTATTAAGAGATTGCAATCCCTTTAAACCCGGTCTGAATTCAGCCATAATCTCAATGGCCGCCCTGATTTGACCCAGGCAGGCCGCCACTTCATCGGCCCGTCCACCGGCCCCCACAGGGGGCAGCCCCAGCGGATTTTTGGCGGCGACAGTCTGATCTACAAAATGGACATCTGCCAGAGCTTGCAGGGCCAGCAGGAGTTCAGCCTGTTTTTCCTTAAAGGTCAGCAGGCGAAACCGGCTCATCTTAACGATTGCCATAACCCACGACCCTTTCTACTAGAACTTTGGCCAAAGGCTCCAAATCTTGGTCTGACAACTGATCGTATAGCGAGGCCTCCCGCTGAGCCCGCTCGAGTAGCGGTGCGCCTGCTGTCTGACCCTCCAGTTCTGCCTCATCGTTGATTTCCTGTTCGCGCGCCGCGACAGCCCGGCGGTTATCTGATGCAATTTGATCAGCCGCAACGGTAGCCTCTTTCGTGACTGCTGTCGCCTCAAGTCGGGCGGCGGCAATAATTTCTCTGGCAGTTTGCTCCGCAGCAAGCACGGCATCGATTGCTTCCTTGGCCATATCGTCCTCTTTACCTTTGTAATTTGTACAATTTCAGACAGGTAGTGCAAGCCTTATTTTATAGAAAACGCCGATTCTATTCAACATTAATTAACAAATAGGCCACCCCCTCGCGGAGATGGCCATTTACTTACCGCTGGTTGAATCGAGATATTGCCGGCGACTCCGTCTGCCGGGCACTGTTCGCAGAATGTCCGGTCATTTCTAGAGTGTCTCGCTTCTCATTTGAACTTGTCTGTGGAAATTTTCCACTTCATGTTCATAAGGCTCGTCTAAAAGCGGAGAGGTAATCAAAAAATCGGCTGAAGCCCGGTTGGTGGCAATCGGGATATCATAGACATTAGCAATTCGCAAAAGTGCTTTGACATCCGGGTCATGCGGTTGGGCTGTCAAGGGGTCAGCAAAGAAAATTACCAAGTCTATGGCCCCTTCTACAATTTTGGCCCCCACCTGTTGGTCACCGCCCAGCGGACCGCTGTTGTAGCCTCGCACCGGTAAGCCGGTGCGGTTGGTAATCATCTTGGCCGTCGTGCCGGTACCACACAAAAAATGCTTGGACAAAACAGCCTTATTCCACTCGCACCATTCAATCATATCTTGCTTCTTACCGTCATGGGCTATCAAGGCTATATTTTTTTGCTTGCCTAACGTCAAGGTGATCATCTCTTTATTTTTTGGCATTTATAACCCTCCTATTTTTTCACCAACCGTCGCTTGTCACTGTCTTTATTTGGCCAGAAAAGGTTTAATCGCAGCCATATTTTCCGGACTTGGTTGGTATATTTTTAGCGTGACCGGCTTCGTCAAGTCAAAACCGAAGATGCCCATTAGCGACCGGGCATCGAGAATGGTACCCGGCGACACTAATTCAAAGTCTCCTTCTAAAGGAGTTAAAGTCTCCACAAACTCCTGCACTACTTCAGCCGAAGGCAAATAAATCTCGACATTTTTCACGACTGCCCCTCCTCCTTTTATTCAATTTCTTCAATCTCGTCTTCCTGAATATCCTCCAGCGGTATGCCATCTGGCAACCAGCAGGAGACGTTCCCGGCTCGCACAGGCAAACCCACCCAACCGTCGTCACCAACTGTAATCTTGCCGTCGTGGTTGCCTAAAAAATCGGCAAAAACGGTGCCGGCATAATCTTGACCGACCTCGACATCTAAAAGCTGATCCTCTTCTTTGTTCGTCATCACGACTATCAAGGGATCTCGTTCCTCGTCAGCGCTGCCGGTTCTCACCCATCCGATAACTTCTTCGCGGTCAAAATAGTCGATCTGAGCGCCGGCCGAATAACGGCGACGGATCAGGCAGAGCTTATCCAACACCTCCCGGTGGTCAGGAAAAGGATCAGGTCCCTCCGTCCCATAATAGTCGCCGTAAAAAATACATGGATAACCATCTTTGCGCAATAAAATCAAGGCATAAGCCAGTTGCTTAAAGTTTTCTGTGACAAAGGACTCCAATGATTGACCGGGCTGACTGTCATGGTTATCCACAAATGTGACGGCCTGGAGCGGATATGCACTCACCAGCGACCCGTCGAAAATTTTGCGCAAATCATAGGCTGAACCGTCACGGCCGGCCTGCATGAAATTAAAATGTAAGGGCACATCAAACAAGTCTATCTTGTATTCGGTTTCTTCTAAATAAGTGTGCGACTTGGCCGGGTCTCCATCCCAGTATTCAGCCACCACATAAAAGGATTCACCGAACTTCTCTTTCATAGTCTTGACAAAGTCGCGCATAAAGGCAGAATCGATGTGTTTAGCTGCATCCAGACGGAAGCCGTCCAAATCTGCATATTCAACAAACCACTTACCCCAATGAAAAAGTTCTTGGCGGACATCTGCTTCATTGTGGTCAATATCGGCAAACATCAAATAGTCAAAATTTCCCATCTCACCGGAAACGCGGTCAGACCACTCTTTACCGCCACCAACAATCCTAAAAATGGCATTTTCACCGGTTATATCATCGTGGTCAACCCCGGTGAAATGTTGCCAGTGCCAGACAAAGTCGGACCTTTTTCGGTCATCTCTCCCCGGAAAATTAAAACCTGTCCAGCCCTCAATGTCTCTTTCCTCCCCTATGATTTGCTGGCGGTTTTCCGGGTCGACCGGCACAACCTTAAAACACTCCGTAAAATCGGCACCAGCCTTGTGGTTGAGCACCACATCACCGTAGACTTGGATGCCGCACTCGTGCAGAGGCTTAATAGCACTGAACAATTCATCCTGTCTCTTATACACATCTCCGAGCCCACGAGACGTCCTGGATAATCTC
>CAMXYS010000151.1 GCA_947253135.1 uncultured Clostridia bacterium | reverse complement strand
AGGTTGCCGATAGCGGTGTTTCGACCTGGGCTGACTTGGAAAATTTGAATCGTTTGATTCTGGACCTGGGTGAATTTTCCGGCCGGCCGGTGGTGGCGACGACGGACAGTCATTTTTTAAACCGGGAAGATGCCATCTACCGGTCGATTATGCAGGCCAATATGGGCTTTAAGGATGCTGACCGCCAGC
Organism: uncultured Clostridia bacterium; assembly: GCA_947253135.1. GTDB lineage: Bacteria > Bacillota > Clostridia > Saccharofermentanales > Fastidiosipilaceae > CAMXYS01. The sequence goes on along the minus strand of CAMXYS010000151.1, from coordinate 3,117 downwards.
CTGACTTATACTACCGGACAACTCAAGAGATGTTGGACTGCTTTTCTTATCTGGACGAAAAAACCGCCCGGGCAGTTGTAATTGACAATCCCTTGGCCATTGCCGAAAAAGTAAAAAGTGGTATGCGCCCTTTCCCGGAAGGTTCCTTTCCGCCCAATATTCCGGCTGCTGACGAGGCGGTTAAAGAGGAGACCTGGGCCACCGCCCGCAAGCTTTACGAAAAAGATGGCGAGCTGCCGCAATTGGTGGTCAAGCGCATCGAAAAAGAGCTGAAGTCGATTATCGACAACGGCTTTGCGGTCATGTATTACATAGCCGAACGCCTGGTAAAAAAGTCAAATGAAGATGGCTATATCGTCGGATCCAGGGGCTCTGTGGGCTCGTCTGTGGTAGCCTTTTTTTGTGGTATTACGGAAGTCAATCCCCTAGAGCCACACTACCATTGCCCCGCTTGTAATTACAGCGAATTCATCCAAGACGGCAGCTATGGTTCCGGTTTTGATTTGCCGGCCAAGCTTTGTCCGGACTGCGGGGCGAACCTGATCCGAGACGGGCAGGATATCCCCTTTGAGACCTTCTTGGGCTTTAACGGCGACAAGCAGCCGGATATTGACTTGAATTTTTCTGGCGAATACCAGCCTCGGGCTCACCGCTATGTAGTAGAAATGTTTGGCCCGGAGCACACCTACCGGGCGGGTACTATAGGTTCATATGCTGAAAAAAATGCAGCTGGTTTGGTGAGAGGTTACTTGGAGCAAAAGGATCAGCAGGTCAACCGGGCCACAATCCGTCAGCTGGCAAGCGGCTTAAACGGAGTCAAAAGAACAACCGGTCAACACCCGGGAGGGATTGTGGTCATCCCCAAGGAGCGAGAAGTCTATGATTTTACGCCGGTTCAGTTTCCGGCTAATGACCTGTCGGCTGTGATGACCACAACACATTTTGATTTTAATTCTATGCACGACACAGTTTTAAAATTGGATATTTTAGGCCACATGGACCCGACCATGCTCAAAATGCTGGGGGATATAACGGGGGTTGAGATTGCTTCCATTCCGATTCCGGACGAGCAAGTGATGGCCCTCTTTGAATCAGCTGCTCCGCTGGGCTTAAAACCGGGCATGACTTCGATTGACTCCGGCACGCTTGGCCTGCCGGAACTGGGGACACCCATGGCGCGCGATATGATTAATGAAACTCGGCCCAGCAGGTTTTATAATTTGGTTCAGTTGATGGGCTTATCGCACGGGACAGACGTTTGGAAAGGCAATGCCCAGGATTTAATCCGGGCCGGGACCTGTACAATTGATGAGGTAATCGGCTGTCGGGACGGCATCATGACCAGCCTAATTCACTGGGGTTTGCCCTCAAAGACGGCTTTTGACATTATGGAGCGGGTTCGCAAGGGCCGCGGACTGCTGCCGGAGCAAGAGGAGATGATGAGGAGTAAGGGGGTCCCTGAATGGTATATCGAATCTTGTCAGAAAATTAAATACATGTTTCCCAAGGCTCATGCAGCAGCCTACTCTATTTCTTCTTTGCGGATAGCCTGGTTTAAGGTTTACCATCCGGCCGCTTTTTATGCCGCCTACTTTACTGTCAGGGCGGCGCGTCAATTCGATGCTTCCGTTATGTGTCGGGACCAGGCGGGGGTTCGCGCTGTGATGGCAGAACTCAGGCAAAAAACAAAAGCTTTTGACGCCTCGGAAAAAGACAAAAAAATGCTTGAATTGCTGGAGTTGGTGGAGGAGATGCAGGCTCGCAAAATTGAGCTCTTGCCGGTGGATTTGATGGCTTCAGAAGCTTCAAAGTTTAAACTGGAAGGGGACCGAGCGGTCCGGCCGGCCCTGGACACTTGCCCCGGTATCAGCACCGCTCAGGCGGAAAAAATCGTGGCGGTGCGTGGCACAGAGGGCTTTAAATCTCAAGAGGAACTCGCCCGCAAGGCCGGCTTGGGGCAGGCGGCCATGGCAGCTCTAGCGGAGCACGGCTGTCTGACCGGTTTGCCGGAAAGTGACCAAATCGACTTGTTTGCGATGATGGGTTGAGACTTGGGGGAGAGCAGAAATTGCGCCGCCCCTCCGCTCCTGGTCATGGCCTGAGGATGGGATCGGCCAGTTGTGGCGGAGGTGGCCAAGCTAGTCTTTTACAATCATTTACATCGGGGTGATTGGCACAGGACATCAAAGCCCGAGGAGGCTTTTTAAAACTTTTGCCTGAAGTTGGAAAATACTTGCCTGAATCAGAAAGGAGCTAGCCTATTATCATCAAAGCGGCCTTGCGCAAGGCCTTGCCGTCCTTCGATAAGCTGTACAGCTGGCGCGTTCCGGCGGAGTTGCAGGCGCGGATTAAACCGGGCCAATTAGTCCGGGTGCCCTTTGGCAGGGGCAATCGCAAAGTAGAAGCCTTTGTCTGGGAAGTGGGCGCCCCAGCGACTCATCCTGATGAAGCCGCCGGCGACCTTAAGGCCATCGACAGCATTGTGGATGAAGAGCCGGTTCTAAAGGCAGATCAACTGACCCTGGCTGCTGCTATGCAGCTTCGCTATGCCTGCACATATGGCGATGCAGCCGCTTGCATGATTCCTCCGGCCGCCAAAGTCCAAGCGGCTGTGCGGGCCGGCCTAGTGTCCTCGGTCCGCCTGACCGACCGAGAGGCAGCGGCGGAAATCTGCGAGACCGGTCAAATTCCTTACGCCAACCAGCTGGCCGTATTGGAGTTTTTATTGACCTATGGCGAGACGGCTGCCGCTGAGGTAATGGAAGCTTGCAGCATTAGCCGGTCTACCCTTAAAACATTGGAAAAAAAAGAACTTTTGGCCTTCGGCAAAATCCGCCGCCAACCGGATATAAAAGATGCGGATAATGATGAAGGGAAGGAGAGTGCCGGTGCGATTGCCGGTATAGACCAGGCCTTGGTGCCGACTGACGAGCAGGAAGCGGCCATCCGGACCGTTTGTCGGGCCATTCAAGAGGAGTCCGGCCGCGAGTTTTTATTGCATGGGATCACCGGTTCAGGCAAGACGGAAGTCTATCTGCAAATTGTCGCCCGACTTTTGGCCGAGGGGCGCGGGGCTATTATTCTGGTTCCGGAAATTGCCTTGACACCGCAAATTTA
>CAMXYS010000150.1 GCA_947253135.1 uncultured Clostridia bacterium | reverse complement strand
ATTTGTCCCATGGTTAATATAAAGGGCAAGATTTATTGTTCCACAGGTTACACCGACTGCGCTGTCGGCTGCGGCACCCCCGATGGCTATATTGATCAAGCGGTCTCGCCCGGCGAGGTACCCGGCCAAGATGGAGAATCCAATTTTGGCAAGGGTTACACCTACCAAATCCTGAACGACGGCGAAGTCTCCGTTGCGATTGATGACCGGCGGGTGGTCTTCCGGGCAGAGGAGGCGGAAAGTGATCAAATGCCGGCTGTGGTCGCCCACCTGACCGGGTTAGTTGAGCAGGTTGAAGAGGATCGGTTGATGGTCCGGGTGATCAAGGTTCCGGAGCTGTTCGATACGGTTTTTGATAAAAAAGAACCGACTGCTTGCCGCGTAGACTGGACTAACGCCGTGCTGCAGAGGAGTTGCCAAGTCGAACAGAATGCGACCGGTCATGAGAACCTGGCTTCCCCGAAGCCCTTGCTGGGCCACACCGTTGAGTTGTGGTTTGACGGCGATTCGGTTCAGGCGGATGCCAAAACACCGGGAACTTTTACAATTGGTCAAACTTATCGAATTAGGCAGCTGGCTGACTGATAAGCTGCCTGCCGGGTCAGGCGGCGGTTGGGGGAGTCGGCTGACCGGCGCCTTTTGAAATGCAGCTTTCCTTGGCCAAAAATGCAAGAAAATGATTTAAAAACTTTAAAACATGCAAAAAACTGAAAAGGATGCCCTTATTTCCTGTTAATCTAAGCGAAAAATGAAAAAATAATAAACTTGACTTGCAAAAAAAAGAAAGCGGTAGCATAATAGTCTGCAGTTTAACAAAGCTCAGACAGAGGAATACAGGAGAGGGACATGGCGACCGCACTGCAAGCAGATCTAAAGACCCTACAAAAGCAATATGATGACTATAAGGCGGCGGCCTTGGCCTTGAATATGGCCAGGGGGAAACCGGCCTCTGAACAGTTGGATATGGTTCAGGAATTTTACTTTAAGGCGACAGCCAACCATGATTTGACTGCTGAGGACGGCACCGACTGCCGCAATTACGGGGCCCCGAAGGGCTTGACAGAACTGCGTCGGTTGTTTGCAGGCATCTTAGAAGTGGATCCGGAAGCCGTTGTGGCCCAGGGGAACTCCAGCTTAGAGATTATGTACCATATCGTCGGGGACGCTATGACGCACAAAACGCCCGGGGCAGACCGGCCGTGGTCGGAGGTCTCTGACCGGAAGTTCCTGTGCCCCGCACCGGGTTATGACCGCCACTTTGCCGTTACGGAGCACTTCGGCTTTGAGCTGATTGCCGTGCCCATGTTGGCAGATGGTCCCGACATGGATCGGGTCGAGGCCTTGTGTGCGGTTGACGACAGCATCAAGGGAATTTGGTGCGTGCCCAAGTACAGTAACCCCGACGGCATTACCTACTCTGCTGAAGTTTGCCGGCGCCTGGCCTCCATGAAGGCAGCTCCTGACTTTAAGATCATGTGGGACAATGCTTATGGCGTCCACCACCTGTATGATGATCCGGCCGAGCAAGCAGACCTGTCCAACATCTTAGCCTTGTGCCGGGAGGCCGGAAATGAAGACCGGGTCTTTATGCTGACCTCGCTCTCCAAGGTCACCTTTGCCGGCGGCGGCATTGGGGCCATGGCGACCTCTAAAGCCAACCTGGATTGGTACATGTCCAACGCTAAATTCCGCTCCATCGGACCGGACAAGGTAACCCAGTTGGAGCAGGTTCGTCTGATCGAAGCGGCCGGCGGCCTGCCCGCTTTGATGAGCCGTCACGCGGCCATCATCCGACCTAAGTTTGAGGCCACTCTGGAAATCTTGGAGCATGAACTGGGCGGCACGGGCCTGGCCGATTGGCTGGAGCCTAAGGGTGGTTACTTTATCAGTGTCAACTTGCAGCCCGGCCGGGCCAAAAAGGTTGTGCAGATGTGTAAAGAGGCCGGCGTGACCTTGACCGGTGCGGGAGCAACCTACCCTTGCGGTAACGATCCTGCCGACCGCAATATCAGAATTGCTCCGACCTTCCCCAGCTTGGCAGAATTGAAGCAAGCCATGCAGATCTTTTGCACCTGCGTCAAATTGGCTGCAGCGGAAGCTTAAAGGAGATCTGACCGATTTGCAGATTTCTTTAAATGACCGCATAAAATGTACTCCTAAATAGAGGTAAGGCCGCTCCAGTTATTGGGGCGGCCTTTTTATTTTATGATGTGTCGGGCTGAATCAGCCCGCATTTGTTATGTATAATTTGTCTCTGGAGCTTTCTTAGTGGGAAGAGCGGTCTTAGAAGAGTTCAGTTATTCGAGTCGCTTTAGCAAAAAACGGAAGTAATTAGCTGTCTCTGCTTCTAATCTAGGCGGAACTCAAAAAAGTTAGACCTTATAAATGGTTAAAGATTCTGGCGCCTTTTGAGGCCGTCATTCAACCGGATTTCAGTAGGAGTTATGACTTTCCTAAGGCGCTTATTCTCTATAACCAATATAGGACGAGGGCGGTTGGTTGTTTTTTCAATAATCAAGGCATACCGGTCATCCCAAATTACCGTTGTTGGTAAGAGTGAAGTAAAAACGCAAAAAATCCATTTTGTTTTAGCGGAGAGAACTAAATGAAAACAGTAATTTCAAACGAAGGATTAGAACTGCTTGCAAAGATAAAAAATCAAGCACTTGAGTGGATTATGGCAGAAGATTGGACCAAGTTTGGTCGCAGCTATGGAAATATACTCATTTGCGTAGCGGGTAAATATATTCAAATTGAAAATGACTATAGGGTCATACCATATTTTAATAGTAAAGAAGAGTTGGCCGGTTTTGATGTCAGACAACTAAAGACAGTCGAAGCATTTGATTCGTCTGTTCTTGAAATGACCCTTAGAAAAGAAATCATCGGCAAAGAGATAAAAAACATTGAGATTGTGAGAGACAAGGTATCGGTTTGCTATTCAGACCCGTCAAGAAATCAGCTCTACATGATTGATCAAGCAATTTTATTCGAGTTTGATGACTTACAGTGGATAGTATCACAAACATCGCCTTTTACCCCTATGGCTGAGATGATTTTTGCTAAGAATGCCTTCGAACAGATTCGGACAGTCGATGAAATACGAGAAGAATGGGCGGATGTTCCGGAAAGAGGAAGGGACCTTTTGTACAAGACAAGAGTGACAAGAGAGCTCATTCAACTGTAATCTCCGAATCTGAAGAAAGCGGCGAATCTTGGTATAATCAAAAAATATAAGCGATTTATTTTGAGTGGTCGGTCCAGTGATTTTCCGGCAAGACTACTTTGAACAGAGAGGACATGACGCATGAGTGA
>CAMXYS010000149.1 GCA_947253135.1 uncultured Clostridia bacterium | reverse complement strand
TATCTATTATGCTAATGATATCGACAAGCCGGAGGGCGGTGTTTTTGCTGATAATAACGAGACTAAAGACAAGCCGGGCAATCATTATTTGTCTTTCGCTTACAAAATGAAAGACGGCAAGCCGGTAGAGCGCCTGACAAACAAGCATTACTATCTCACATATCGTGCCATACCGACTAAAGTGGCAGTTCAACAATATGTGGAAGAAGACGGCAAGAAAAAGCCGATTACGCAAGGTAAATACGATCTTTACCGCAAAGACGGCGTGAAAGAGACTTTAGTTTGTCGGAATACAGCACTCAGTTCTGATTTTGCCCAAGACACGGCGCCGGGCTTACCTGAGTTGGTAAATGTTATGAAAAATACGGCTGCTTATAAGCAACAAGGCTATTATCAAACAGATAAAGGCTTGTATTTAATCCCGGGCGATTATATTTTACGGCAAACAGAAAAAGTCGCAGGTTATGCAGCGGTACCCGATCTTAAATTTACGGTTAAGCGGCAACTGCAAGCGGGGCAGCTCGGAGACTTAACCGGCGAGGAATCTACTTTGAAGACTTTAAGTGTTAAGTTGAAGAAAGAGACGCCGGCAGATTTACCGCGAGAGACTTCCGAAAAGACGCCGAAGCAGACGCTTTTGCCGGAAAATTACACAGCTGTTACAAGCGAAAAACGAGAGAATAAAAAAATTGTAGCCAAAACAGGGGAAACGGCAGCAGGCTTTAAATTCGGGTTATACTGTACTTTAGTGGGAGCATTGGCGGCTTGGAAACGCCGTAAATAATTTGCTATCCGCGCTTGTGTACAGAATGGGAATTGATTATGTCGCCTGATATTTTACGCAGCAAACGGACTTTACCGTTGCCTTTACTTTTGTTGATGTCCACGATTACTTTCATGGCAATTCTGTGCGAGCTTGTACCTTCAGGTTTGCTGCCGGTTATGGCCGAGGGAATGAATGTTAAGTTGACACAGGCGGGGGAATTAATCGGTATTTATGCTTTGGCTTCGGCTATTTGCGGGCTGCCTTTAGTTTCTTTGACTGTAGCTTGCAATCGCAAGACTTTATTATTATTTTTATTGAGCGGTTTTTCCTTATCCAATTTTATTGTTGCTTGGGCGCCGGATTTCAACGTGGCCTTGGTCGGGCGGGCTTTAGGCGGGGTGTGTGCCGGCACCTTGTGGCCGATGATTACCGCTTACGGTATGACTTTAGCTCCCGTAACGGCTCAGGGCAGGGCAGTTACGATTATCATGGGAGGAATTACGGCAGGTATGGCTGTCGGCGTACCTTTTTTGACTTTTATCGGGAATTATTACGGTTATCGGGCGGCTATCCTGATTCTGGCTTGCCTGATTTTATTAATCGCAGTATTGTGCTTCTTTTACCTTCCGAGTGTGGCAGGCGAAAAAAAGGCGGCGGCCAATTCGCCTTGGACGATGTTAAAGAACCGCGGTGTTCTTTTGGTTGTTTTGCTGACCTTTTTGGCAGTCGGAGCTAATTACGGCGTTTATACATTTATTACAGATGTGGTGCGGGATTTGGGCTATCCGGGCGTAAATCAGGCGCAGTTGCTCTTCGGTATCGGCTCAATTATTTCCGTTTGTTTAGCAATTAAGCTGATTGATCGCTATTTGCCCGTGCTGTTAATCGGGATATATGTTACCGGAATCCTTGTCTTCCTCGGCTTCGCTCAGCTCGGACAGATATATTTGTTGGATGCCGGTTTCCTTCTGTGGGGCATAAGTTTCGGCTCTTTGAGCAGCATTTTCCAGACGGCGACAAGTAAACAGGTAAGTTCCGGGGTGGCGGTAGCTAACGCGTTGCAATCGGCATCGTTCAATTTTTCTATTATGTTCGGTTCCTTCGGAGCCGGTAAATTGCTGGAGCAAAGTAACAGTAAAATTATGCTTTATGCAGCAGCGGTGCTTTTAATTAGCGGTTTGTTAATTGCACTTGTTAATCGGCGCAAAATGGCCTGAAAGTAATAAAAGCGACCCGCATAGCAGGAAATAAAGCGACAGGTAACTTGGTGTTTGTTCTGTTTCGCCGGTTTTAGCTACTTTGCCGATTTGCTGCGCTTGTGTGGGAGCTGCCGTAGTTAAAGGGGCGTCCGTCGCTTGCTGTTTGCTCGGCGTTGGCGGCTGTGATGGCGAATTTTGTTTATAAGTGAATGTTATAGTTAATTTTTCGGCAGCGGAACTTTTTGTCAAAGTGCCGACGGTAAAATCCTGTTCCGGCGGAGCGGCGGTAAGACCGTTTATTTTATTATTAGCTACTAATTTGTATTTACCCGGCTGTAAGAACAAGCGCTTACCGACTTGGCGTAAAGAGCCTTTGACCGCTTCACTGCCTCGCAGCAGAGAAGATAATTCCTTGCCGCTTAAATTTGCTGTTGCTGCAACTTCACGATTATCGCTCAAATCGGCAATTATCAGTTCCTTTTCGCCGGCAGAATTAAGAGCATATAGAGAAAATTTCCCGTCAGCATAATTTGCCGGAGCGTCGGCTTTAATAATTAATTCGGTCGGAATCGCGGCATAAGTCAAATAATAATGTTTAGCGGTCAACTTTTCTTTATTTTTTCCGACAGCGAAAGAGAAACAGAAATTTCCCTTATTTTTTACGCTGTTTTCATCCCAAACGTTATTTTCCGGTTGGTCAATGTCGTTATCTATGTAGATATAACCGGGTATTGGGGTGCTTATAAGCTGCTCAAGGGTCAGCTGCCGGTTAAAACGCTCCTGTCTTTCAACAGTATCACCGGCAAAAGAAAGAAAAGGTGTAGCGAATTTTGAAATCTTATCACAATCAAAAGGTGCCGGGCCGCTGACGTAAGGAGCTTTTAAGTCCTTCAGGGCTAAAGCGACGAAAGGCTTGGCAGAGAAACGGTCATTCGAGTCCCCTTGACTGCGCGGCGACAGCTTAGCTTGCGGCTGTAGGTTGGATAGTTGTCTGTAAGCGGAGTCTTCAACGAAGTGGAAATTTGCCGTTACCAACGGGACAAAGGCGGTAAAAGTAGGAGATGCGCCGCTGCCCTCCTGATTTATAGCATTCGAGCCTATAATAGTGTCACACTCAGGCGGCACGTGATAAATAATGTGGATAAAGGCTTGATTCTCGCTCATATTATAGGTAAATTTTTTATTTTCTGTCAGTTTTTCGCCTACAAGTTTACCGTTTATATAGAGCGTAAAAGGAAGATGGCCTTCAACAGCGGTATTTTCATCAAGCGGAATCGAACCGTCCGCTGCCGCCTGAGCATAAGAATATTTTAAATTCCTGATTTCACCGTCAACTTCAAGAACATAATCCTTTTTCACACGGGGAATAAA
>CAMXYS010000148.1 GCA_947253135.1 uncultured Clostridia bacterium | reverse complement strand
CTTTTAAGGGGGGACTTATGATCAGAAAATGGGTTTTACTGCCATCCACAAAACATGTGACCGGCTTTGTCCAAATCGTCAACCGCTTTGACTTTGAATTTGACCTTGTTTCCGGCCGCTATGTTGTCGACGGCAAATCGATCATGGGTATTTTCAGCCTCGATTTAATGCGCCCTTGCGAACTGCGCATCCACGCCGATCCGGACAAGCCGGAAGACCGGGCTGCTTTAGATGACTTGCTGCAGCAACTGGGGCCCTATTTGATCACGCCCACAGCCCCCGACGACGCCACCGATAGCTCTCACTCTCCTCGTTGACGCCCGCTCAGCCCGCTCACTAAAATCTTGCTCTCAAGGCCCCCCTACTCGGGGGTTTTGGGGAGCTAATTCGGCCGGTTCTTGCCACCTTTGTCCCGCTTTTTACCGCCGGCCGGCTGACCGCCCTTTTTTTTGATCTTCTTCGGCTTCCTGAAACCCGCTTTTGCCCCGGCTTTCCCCCGCTTGGCCTGCTTGCCTTTAAGCTTATTTTTGCGTCCCTTTTTATTCTGCCTGCCGGCTGCCGAATTTTGCCCTGAGCGAGCTCGATCGGCTCGACCGGCTCGACCGGAATCCCGCCCGGATCCGGTGTCCTGCGCAGCCAGGTCAGCTGCGCGCAAAGGACGATTCAAGCTCTGCGCCCGCCGATCTTCCAAGAATTGCTCACGCCGGTCCTTAATGCGGCCCAGCTCCGCTCGGTCTACCAAGGGCCTGGAGACCACCCCCCGGCTGTCTTCATCAACTAAAACAAAATCCACCCTGCGGGTTACCACATCCGCCCTGGCAATTTGTACTGTCACGGTGTCGCCAATGCGGAAAACCCGGCCACTGCGCTCGCCTTGGATAAGCATCTGCTCTTCACTGAAGATATAGTAGTCGTCCATTGTGCTGTAAGACACCATACCTTCGGCAGTGTTGTCCAACCGAACAAACAGGCCGCTAAAAGCCAATCCTGACACTGTGCCCTTGGCATATTCACCCAGGTGCTGCTGCATGTATTCTGCTACTTTTTGGTCAACCGTATCACGCTCAGCCTGCATCGCCGTGCGTTCCGTCACCGAGGCCCTTTCCGCCCGTTCAGGTGCCAGTTCCCGCCAACGAGAGACCGCCGGCCGGCCGTGCAGATAGCCTTTGATGACCCGGTGGATGAAAAGATCCGGATAGCGCCGAATCGGTGAGGTGAAATGACAATAGTCATGCAAGGCTAAACCGAAGTGCCCCAGGCATTTTGTATCGTAGCGGGCCTTGGCCTGTGCCTCTAACATCAGTCTTTGCAAAACAGCACTGTAGGGGTGGTCAGCCGCCTTCTCCAGCACCGCCGCCATCCCCCGGGGCGACTCTAAATCCCGTTTGCGCAGCTCCAGGCCCAACCGCAGGGCAACCCGATAAAAGCGGTCCAGCTTTTCTTCATTCGGCTCTTCATGAACCCGGTAAATAAAGGGAGCTCCCTTGGCCTCAAAGGTGCGCGCTATATAAATATTGGCCGCAATCATAAACTCTTCAATCAGCTGGTGGGCCTCACCGGTTGGCTCCGGTTGTATATCAACCGGGCGGCCGGTCTCGTCCAAGATCACCTTCGTTTCCGGGAAGTCAAAATTGAGACTGCCATGGGCCAAACGGCGCCGGCGCAACTGCTGTGACAACCGGTGTAGCGCCAGGATAGTATCTTGCATCGGCCGGTACAGGTCGGCTATCTTTCCGGTTTCTAACAGTTCTGCGACATCTTCATAAACTCCCCTGATATCAGAGCGAATCACACTTTCATAAACAGTTCCGCCGGCCGGGCTGCCGTCGGAGTTAAAGTCAAGCTGGGCTGTCAAAGTCAACCGGTCCACTCCCGGATTTAAACTACAAATACCATTGGACAGGGCCGGCGGTTGCATCGGAATAACCCGGTCAACCAGGTAGACCGAGGTACCCCTGGTGGCCGCTTCCGTGTCAATGGGACTTCCCTCCGGCACATAGTGTGTCACATCGGCAATATGTACGTAGAGTCGTTCTTTCCCATCCGGTAATTTTTCATAGGATAGGGCGTCGTCCAAATCCTTGGCGTCCGGCCCATCGATGGTCAAAGTGGGCAAGTCTCTCAAGTCTTTGCGCCCGCCGGCCAACTCGGTAGCAAGGACCTCGTCGCTAAGTATCTTAGGCAGCCTCTCCGCCTGGCGCAAAACGGCCGCCGGAAATACTTCACTTAAGCCGTAACTGCGGATAATGCTTTTAATGGCCACATCCGGGTTGGCAGGATTCCCCAGCACCTCAGTTATTGTGCCGGTGGTCAACTTCAAAGCTTCCGGGGCCAGTGCTTCGCACACCACCTTCATGCCAAAAGGTGCCCCGTTCAAATTTTGCTCCGGAATCCAAATGTCACCGACTTCCGGATTACCTGTCACTACTAAACCACCGCGGTCATGCGGTTGCAGTACCCCTATATATTCAGCCATATCAGCCTCCCGTCCAGCCTTTATTTTACCACGTCCACCCAAGCTCTTCTCGCCAAGCCCTGCTCTGCTGCAACCACTTCGGGGTCAAGCCCGGTCGGTCTCGTCAGTCCATCTCTCAGGAGCTCAGAACCGGCGACTTAAACCGACTGCTTTTTATCTGTGTCACCCTTTGTTTTTATTTTTTTAACAATTAAAGTGCGGTAGAAACATCCATTCTTGTCATTTTAGATAAAACCAGAATCTTTTCGCCTGTAAAGTTGCCAGGTTTTTGTGATTTTGTATAGAATTATTAACATTGCTTTTTTGAACGCTCGTTCAAATTACACAAGACAGCTTCAGCCAACTAAACAAAGGCGCCACTCAGTTGGAAGTCTTGTGCAACAGCAAGAATGGAATGGGATATATCTCGGTTCAACTCACACTTTGACCGGAGATATGACTAGGAGGAACTATGCTTTTTACAATCCTAACCTTTATCGGCTTTACCGTCCTGGTGGCCGTTATCGCCTGGTGGAAAACAAAAGACGAAAACCTAAACACCCAGGACGGCTATTTTTTGGCCGGACGCAGTTTGACCGCCTCGGTCATCGCAGGTTCATTAATGTTGACTAACCTATCCACAGAACAACTTGTTGGTCAGGCCGGTCAGAGCTATGCCACCAATATGGGCCCCATGGCCTGGGAGGCGACTTCCGGTTTTGCCTTAATTATGTTGGCCCTGGTTTTTTTGCCCCGCTACTTAAAAATGGGCATCACAACCGTGCCTGAATTTCTGGAAAAACGCTTCGATACAACCGTCAAACGAATTATTTCAATTCTCTTCTTATTGGGTTATCTGTTGACCTACCTGCCGACGGTTTTATACTCTGG
>CAMXYS010000147.1 GCA_947253135.1 uncultured Clostridia bacterium | reverse complement strand
GAGATTATCCAGGACGTCTCGTGGGCTCGGAGATGTGTATAAGAGACAGGATCCATACCTCAACCTGCACGGTCGCAGCCATGCCGGAAGTGGATGATGTCGATATAGAAATTGATCCCAAGGATTTGCAAATTGATACTTACCGGGCTTCCGGTGCCGGTGGACAGCATGTTAACAAAACCTCCTCGGCCATTCGCATAACCCATTTGCCGACGGGTTTAGTTGTAACTTGTCAAGACGAGCGCTCACAACATAAAAACAAGGCTAGGGCCATGAGTGTTCTGCGCTCCAGACTCTATGAGGCGGAATTGGAAAAGCAGATGGTGGCACAGGCGGCCAAGCGGAAGGCTCAAGTGGGCACCGGTGATCGCAGTGAGCGCATTCGCACCTATAATTACCACCAAAGCAGGGTGACAGACCACCGCATTGGCCTGACTCTATATAAATTGGAAGATGTTTTAGCCGGAGATCTTGACCTTCTTATCGAACCTTTATTAGAGGCTGAGCAGACGGCTAAAATGGCAGCGGGAGAAGCAGAGTAAGATGAGTGTCGGCAAACAGACGAGGTTGGGGGTTAACAGTAAACAGACGCAGACGATTGACGCCCGTCAATACGGTGTTGAGCGCTACAGTGGCCGGACGGGGGACCTGATGGATGCAGAAACAGGGACCATGTCACCTGCTTTTCAAGCTTGGGCTGAGCAAACTCTAACCCCGGCGGTCGCAGCCTTGCAGACCGGGATGCCGGTGGCTTTTCCCACCGAGACTGTCTATGGTTTGGGTGCTGATATCAGCTGCCCGGCAGCCGTGGCTCAAATTTACGAGCTCAAAGGCAGGCCCGATGACAACCCCTTAATTGTTCATGTCGCTTGCCGCCGCGATATAGCCCCCTTGGCTGCTGCCTTTAGTCCTCAGGCAGATGCCTTAGCTAATGCCTTCATGCCGGGCCCATTGACCCTGGTGTTGCCGCGGTCAGCAGTTGTGCCTGATGTGGTGACCGCCGGATTGGACACGGTTGGGATTCGCATTCCCTTGTCGCTGCCGGCCAGAGCCTTTATCGCTTTGAGTGGCCGGTCAGTGGCTGCGCCCTCAGCCAACCTGTCCGGTTCGCCAAGCCCAACTGAAGCAGCTCATGTGGTCGCTGATTTTCAAGGTCGCTTAAGCTATGTGATTGACGGCGGACCGGCGGCTGTCGGTCTGGAGTCGACTGTTTTAGATGTCTCCGGACCTGTTCCGCTAATTCTGCGCCCGGGACAAGTGACGGCAGCTGATGTGATTGCTTGCTTACTGGCAGCCGGGGTTGAGCCGGCGGAAGAAAATTGGCGGGAAGTGCTTTTGGCATCTGAGAAGAAACACTCTAACCTGATTGAATCAGATGAAACACCCCGGGCTCCGGGGATGAAATACCGCCATTATGCCCCTTCCGTGCCGGTTGAAATCATACCGCTGGCAGCTGTGCCGGAGCGGACAGCCAAGCTAACTGAACATTTCCGGAGTTTACAGGCAGATGCCGCGGGCATAACCGGTCGCCCGCTTAAACTGGGTTTGTTTGCCGGCCGCGCTCTCGTTACGGCTGTTTCTTCTAATGAGTCAATCATACCTTTTTGTTATGGTGACCAAGACGATCAAGAACAGGCGGCTAGAGCGCTTTTTGCGGGCCTGCGCAGTTTAGATCGGTCGGGCGTTGACCTGATTTTAGCCGAGGCCATGCCTTTGACAGGGGTGGGCATTGCTTATATGAATCGGCTAGAAAAGGCGGCGGCCGGAGGTGATTTGCAAAAGAAGATGAAGTAAAGGAGAGCCAGCTATGAATATTTTATTTGTGTGCACGGGTAACACCTGTAGAAGTCCGATGGCCGAGGCCTTGTTCAATGCCGCACCGCAGCGACCTCCCCAAACCACGGCTTTTTCAGCCGGTTTATCGGCCTTGCCGGAAGACACGGTGAGCCCGGGGGCGGTAGTAGCATTGCAACACTACAACCTTGACCTAAGCGGTCGCAAGGCTGTTCGTTTCAGCAAGGAATTAGCAGATCAAGCTGATTTGATTTTAACGATGACGGCTTTTCAGGAGGCAATGCTGTTGGCCTTGTTTCCTGAAATGTCAGCTAAAATTTACAGTTTTGCTGCCTACTTAAATCAGTTTGCACCATTGACTTCGAGTGGGCAGGAAGGGTCGACCGAGCTGACGCCCCCTTACGGAGAAGTAGAAGACCCTTATGGGCAACCGCAGCTTGTCTATGACCGGGTGGCTGAACAAATTGCTCAAATGGTCTCCCGCCTGCAAGAGTGTTTGACGAAAACTGATAAACAGTGCTAAACTAACCAAGTTATGTGTGCTTTTAAATCTACGCTGTAAAGTAATTTTTGTGCCCCTTACAGCCCGGAACAGAAAGTCATGCAACAGCAGTATTTAAGTCCTCGCTGCATAACTGTGCAGCCTGATGTCCGAGAGGAGGTGAAGATGATGGCAAGAGCATATGAGTTACTTTATGTGATCGATCCGCGTCTGGATGAGGAAGCGACCAAGGCTTTAAACGACCGCATTCAGAACTTGGTTTCCGCCAACGGTACAGTCGGTGAAACGGAAGACTGGGGCAAGAAGCGTCTGGCCTATGAAATTGATGACCAGCGCGAAGGCACTTATGTCTTAGTAAACTTTACAGCTGAAGCGGAAGCACCGCGAGAGATTGAGCGTGTCTTGCGCATCGCTGACGGGGTGCTGCGGTATCTTATTGTCAATAAAAAAGCGTAAAGATTACCGCAATCGACAACTGGAAAGGGTGTGTCTGTAATGAATCGGGCTATTTTATTAGGTCGCCTGGTACGCGATCCGGAACTTCGCACAACACAAAACGGCCACTCGGTCTGTAGTTTTACTTTGGCTATCGATCGACGCTTTAAAAACCAACAAGGGGAGAGAGAAACTGACTTTATTCCCTGTGTTGCTTGGGGCAAAACGGCTGAATTTTGCGAGCGCTACTTCTCTCAAGGGCAAAGGATGGCCTTGTTGGGCAGCATTCAACGCCGTTCTTGGGAAGACAACGAAGGCAAGCGCCAATATATGACGGAAGTTGTTGCAGAAGAGATTTATTTTGCCGATAGCAAGCGCGAGAGCTCAGGCGGTCAGACGGGCAACTACGATAACCGCAATTACGGCAACCGCAGCTATGGTGGATCCTCTTATGGCGGCGGTCGCGAGGCCGGTGACCAACGGCAAAGCTCCGGCGGGTCCGGTTTTGAAACGGCCGGTTCACAGACATCAGGTCAGGCTGCGGATGAAGGCTTTTTTCCTGCACCTGACGATGATACATCCCTGCCTTTTGATCTGTAAGAAATTGAGAAAGGAGTTCTCATGGCTGAAA
>CAMXYS010000146.1 GCA_947253135.1 uncultured Clostridia bacterium | reverse complement strand
CTTTTGGAAAATGTGGACAGCGACGAATATGTGGAACAGATAGCCCGCGAAGAGTTAGGCATGGTCCGGCCGGGAGAAATTATATTTGAGTCGCCGGGCTCCCGGATAGGGGGCGAATCAACTGCGACCCAAACAATAAACAGTGATCATATTGGGGCAGAATAGCCACCGGGCAACAGATAAGTTTTTTAAAAAGCTACATATTATTTACGTCTGGCACATGTGCTTCTAAGATAATGTACTTTAACGAAAAGGAGAGCTTTTGCGGAAGGCAAAAGACTTTTTATGAGGTGGAGGTAGAAATAATGAGTATTATCAATATAACCAGCAATAATTTTCAGGCTGAAGTATTAGCGTCTGACAAGCCTGTTTTAGTCGATTTTTATGCGGATTGGTGTGGCCCTTGTAAAATGATGAGCCCTATTTTAGAGCAGCTGGCTACAGAGGTCGAGGGCAAGGCGAAAATCGGCAAGGTCAATGTGGACCTGAGTGCCGACTTGGCTCAAAAGTACGGAGTTATGAGCATACCTACCCTGATTGTTTTTAAAAATGGCGAGATTTCTCACCAGGTCGTAGGTGCCCGTCCTAAGCAGGAGCTTTTGTCTCTTCTGGAAATCTAATTGGCCTTCGAGTCGAACCGGAATCGGAACCGGCCGTTAAGTAGTCATTTATAAAGACCCGTCTGTCTACTTCCAGGCGGGTCTTTTGCTATAATGAAACTTCTAAAAGTTGGACGGAAACTGAAAGACCGCCCCTGTGCTTAAAAGGAGAACATTATGTCAAAGGACCCAACCGCTTATTTCGGCGATGCGGTTTTTAATGACCATGTGATGAGGACGCGCCTGTCCTCGGACACTTACCGCTCTTTAAAGGAAACTATTGAGGCGGGTGAACCGCTGGACTCCTCCATAGCCGGCGAAGTGGCAGCTGCCATCAAGCAATGGGCGGTTGAACAGGGGGCCACCCATTATACGCATTGGTTCATGCCTTTGAGCGGTACGACCGGTGAAAAGCATGAGGCCTTTTTGCAGCCGCTTGGCAATGGCAAGGTTATTCTGGATTTTTCCGGTAAAGCCTTGATCAAGGGAGAGCCGGATGCCTCCTCCTTTCCGTCCGGAGGCTTGCGGGAGACGGCTGCCGCCCGTGGTTACACGGCCTGGGACTGCACCTCCCCCGCCTTTGTTAAAGACAAAACTCTCTACATCCCGACTGCCTTCTTCTCCCACACGGGTGAAGTGCTGGACAAAAAAGCTCCCCTGTTGCGGTCCACCGAGGCCCTCAATCGCCAAGCCTTGCGGCTATTGCGCCTGTTTGGCAACACGACTGCCCGACAGATTTTGGTCAATATCGGTCCGGAACAGGAATATTTTTTAATTGACCGGGATACCTACCGCCGGCGTCCGGACTTGCGGGCGACTGGGCGAACTTTGTTTGGCGCTCCGCCGGCCAAGGGGCAAGAGTTGTCCGACCACTATTATGGCGTGTTTGCCGATGATGTCTCCGCCTTTATGCAGGACTTAGATGAAACCCTCTGGCACCTGGGGGTGGCCGCTCATACGAAGCACAACGAGGTGGCCCCCTGCCAGCACGAACTGGCGGTTGTGTTCAGCCCCTGCAGCATGGCGGTGGACCAAAATCTGCTGGTCATGGAACAAATTCAAAAAATAGCCTTGCGCCACAACCTGGTTGCCCTGTTGCACAATAAACCCTTTGAAGGCCTGGCCGGATCGGGCAAGCATGTCAACTGGTCCTTGGCGACAGACACCGGTGAAAACTTATTGGATCCGGGCGAAGATGTGACCACCAATATCCAGTTCTTGACTTTTCTGGGGGCTGTGATCAAAGCCTTAGACACCCACGGCGACTTGCTCCTCTTTTCCATTTCTGACGCCTCAAATGAACACCGCTTAGGTTCGCACGAGGCCCCACCTCCGATCTTATCCATGACAGTTGGCGAGGAGCTACAAAGTGTAATCGACTGCATTGAGGCCGGTAAGCCGCTGGTTCGCTTTCAGGAACGGGCTACCAACCTGGGGGTCAATTCGATCTCCTTGTTTACAGTGGACACGACGGACCGCAACCGGACGTCCCCCTTCGCCTTCACCGGCAACCGCTTTGAATTTCGCATGCCTGGCGCCAAGGGAGATGTGGCGGCACCTTGTTATATTCTGAATACCATCTTGGCTGAGGCCCTCAGCGATTTGGCGGACGCCTTGACCGGGGCAGAGGACATCAAGACAGCTGCTTTAAATCTTTTTAAAGAAATCATTATGCGGCATAAACGGGTCATTTATAACGGTGATAACTATGCAGACAGTTGGGCCCGGGAGGCAGAGCGCAGGGGTCTGCTAAGGCTAGAGAGTGCTGTGACCGCTATCCACCGCTTGATCGATCAAAAAAATATTAACGTGCTGGCTTCTCAAAATGTATTGACAGAGGAAGAATCAAGGGCCAGACACGATGTATTGTTGGAAAATTACAGCAATGAAGTGGCCCTGGAAGCGCGGACAGCAATTGAGATGGTCCACCGCGATATTTATCCGGCCTGCTTGGCTGATTTGCAGGCTAAGGCAGCGGTTGTAGGGGCTTGCGAGTCCGCCTCGCCCGGGTCGACGCCGGCCTCTTTGGCGGATAAATTGCAAGAGCTGAGTGAATTAGTGGATGCGATCAGCGAGCAGGCAGAGGTTTTGGAGGAGGCCCTCAGGACAGCTGCTGACGGCTCCACGGAGTTGGGCCGAGCGGAGCTTTTCAGCACAGAGGTCAAGACGGCTTTGAGTGACTTGCGTGCGGTGGTAGACCGGGCTGAAACTAGGGTCGCTCGAAAATATTGGCCTTACCCCTGTTATGGAGAGATTTTGAACAGGCTTGTATGAGGGGTCAATTGTCCGATTTTAAAAAAAATACTTTTGATGAGCGGGCGCTGGCGATATTGGCTTGTCTGCTGGAGGCCGGTTATGAGGCTTGGTTGGTCGGCGGAGCGGTGCGCGATTTTTTGATGGGGCGTCCGCTCCACGATATAGATATTACAACAGCCGCTTGGCCGGACCGGGTGATCAGCTTGTGCGAGCAAGCCGGCTACAAAACGGTGCCGACCGGCTTGCAACATGGTACGGTGACCGTCATTAATGAAGGGCTGCCGGTTGAAGTGACCACTTTCCGCGCCGACGGACCCTACAGCGACAGCCGGCGCCCGGACGCGGTTTACTTCACAACAGATGTAAAAGAGGATCTGGCCCGGCGCGACTTTACGGTCAATGCCATGTTGTGGCGGCCGGAGACCGGCTGTTGTGATCCGCTGGGCGGAAAAAAGGACTTGGCAGCCGGCTTGATCCGAGCAGTAGGTGACCCGGTCCGCCGCTTTACGGAAGATGCCTTGCGGATATTGCGGGCAGTTCGTTTC
>CAMXYS010000145.1 GCA_947253135.1 uncultured Clostridia bacterium | reverse complement strand
ATTGAGAGATCTTTATATGATACCGTGTATACAGATGAACCGAGGCCACTAAAATGCTGACCCATGCTGTCGACCCCTTCGACTAAAATCTTGAATTGGCCTGTTTCACTCGGGGTATAATAAACGCCATTTCCGCTGTGACCGTATATCCAGCGCAAAACCTTGCCTGTAAGATCTGTTTCGTAAAAATCATACCTCTGAATAATTCGGTGACTCGGTTCAATATGGGCAACCAGATAAGCCGGCTGACCGCCTTTTTCCAAAACCACTCGGTTGCTCCACACCGATCCTAGACGAGTTTCTTCACGAAAAGGATTGTGCAATACCGGAATAATAATTTTATCTCTGGTTAAGACGGTGTTGCCATCGCTCAGGGTCGCTTCAAAGATATAGTCCCCCGGCTCTGTCAAACGGTAATTTAGTGCACCGGATAAATTGCTGGTCAAATAATGCAACTTGCCATTTAACGTCAAATAAAAATTGTAACGGTAACCGGCCGGTACCTGAATTCCTTCCGGTAGGGCTGCTTTTAAATATGTTGTAACTCCATTGTAAGCAGTCGCCGAAGAAACAGTTGAATAAAGAGAAACATTATAGGAGCCAACTGCACCGCTCGTCAAATTAGGCGAAGAATCAAGCCTGGCAGCAGACTGCATGGGCGCTTCCGGTTCAGCTTTGGTCAATTCCAGTACTTCGGGCTGCTCAACTGTTCCGGTGCCGGACTCGGATTTGGCAAGGACACTCGCTTCCTCCGTTCCCTCTACTTCGCCCGCAACTAATGGATCGCCGTCTGTTTCTTCTACTAACGCCGGTGTTGAAGAGGCTTCAGAAACATTTGTTTTTCCTGCCTCTTCTTGATCAAAAACTGCCGTCTGATCCAACGGCAACTGAACGACTTGTTGCGACGTCTCCGGCTCTTTTGCCAACGGAACTGCGGTTTCGGTTGACCCAACAGCCTCATGCCCGGTTGATTCGGTCGCAGTAACACCTGTACTTGTCGCCGCCAAGCCACGACTAACGGCTAAGCTCAGGCCCACTGCAAAGGCCGCCGTCCCCAGTACGATCGCTATCTTTTTTCCCATTTTATCTGCCCTCCCGCTCATGACGGAACTACAAACTAAGCTTAACTTTCAGATACTCGGTCCCATATCGTTTTATTTACGATATGAGCATAACTTTGTATCAATTTAACTATCTTAACAGAAACATTCTTATCTGCATAATCTTCTGCTATAACGGTGGGCTCATGATTTTCACCCATTGCAACGGCCAGTTCGACAGCTTGCTCCACATCCTTCCTGTAGACACCACCGATTACAATCGTGCCCTTATCTAAGACCTCCGGGCGCTCAGTTGAAGTTCTAATTAAGACGCCATTGAACCCCAAGATAGCACTTTCTTCTGAGAGAGTGCCGCTGTCTGACAAAACGCAATAGCTGTTCATCTGCAAATGGTTGTAGTCAAAAAAACCGAACGGTTGGAGATTTTGTACAAGGGGGTGGAATTTAAAATTTCTTTGTTCAATGAATTTTCGGCTGCGTGGGTGAGTTGAGTAAATAACCGGCAGTTTATAAGTTTCGGCAATATGATTAATACTTCCCATTAAAGCCATAAATTTTTCTTCATTGTCAATATTTTCTTCCCGGTGGGCAGAAACGAGAAAGTAGCGCTTGGGTTCTAAATTTAAAGTTTCCAGGACGCGACTTTCTTTGATACGGGCTATATGATTATCCAGGACTTCCCGCATCGGTGAGCCGGTCACAAAAATTGTTTTCCCGTCAATGCCTTCGCTCAAGAGATAGCGGCGTGAATGTTCGGTATAAGGTAGATTAATATCGCTGATATGGTCCACGATCTTGCGGTTAATCATCTCCGAAACATTCCAATCCCAGCAGCGATTGCCTGCTTCCATATGAAAAATCGGAACTTTTAGACGCTTGGCCGAGACTGCAGCTAAGGCTGAATTTGTATCACCTAAGATCAGCAGGGCATCCGGTTTTTCTTGGGCGATGACGTCATAGGATTTAGCAATGATATTGCCCATGGTTTCACCCAAATGAGCTCCGACAGAATCCAAATAGTGGTCCGGTGCCCGCAGGCCCAGCTCTTCAAAAAAAACCTGGTTTAAGGTGTAGTCATAATTTTGTCCCGTATGGACAAGGACATGATTAAAATAGCGGTCACAAGCCTTGATACAGGCCGATAGCCGGATAATTTCCGGCCGGGTTCCCACTATGGTCATCACCTTTAATTTATTGCTCATTGTCTGGTCGTCTCTCCTTCTATCACAGCCTATTTTCCTTGCAGGCGTCCGATCATTTGTAAAGCAGTTTGACAGCGCTTAAACCGGCTCAAAAAAAGTGTCCGGGCGCTCCGGATTAAAGGGTTCGTTAGCCCACATAAGCGTCACCAGGTCTGTATCGCCTATATTTTCAATATTATGCGTATAACCAACCGGTATGTCTAAGACTTCCAAATGCTCGCCGCTCACCTTATATTCGATTACCTCATCAGCAAAAATAGAGCGAAAACGAATGACGGCCCGGCCACTCACCACCAAAAATTTTTCGTTTTTTGTATGGTGCCAATGGTTACCCTTAACAATGCCGGGCTTGGCGACATTGACAGAAAACTGCCCGGAGCCAAGCGTGCGAACAAACTCGGTAAAAGAGCCCCGCTGATCAGAATTCATCTTCAGCGGATAAGAAAAATCATCTGTTTTTAAATAACTGAGGTAGGTGCTATATAGTTTTTTTTGAAAACCATCCGCAAAGTCAGGCAAGGTCAAATTTTTCCTGGACGCTCTGAATTCCTCAAGTAGGGTGGCCAAGCGGCCAACTGTGACAGGATAAATGGGTTGGACACTTAAGTAGCCCTCTGGCAGGGCTGCCAACTTTGTCTCGGCAGTGGGGCAAACGGCTTTTTGAAGAGTCTCCTGAGTTGTCTTGGCAGCTGCAAAGGCTCTGTTAGCGGCTCTAGCAGCAGGCTTTTCGCCCGGTCCTTCACGACCGGCATCCCCCGCCGTATTTTGATAGGCAACAAGGCAGGCGATGAAGGCTTCGACTACATCGTCAATATAAACAAAGGGAACCTCAACCGCCGGGTCATTGATGGTCAAAGCTTCATCCCCGGCCGCCTTCTGACAAAAGGTGGCTACCACGCTGTTGTAATTGGGGCGGCACCATTTTCCAAAGACGTTGGCCAGGCGGAAAACATAGACCGGGGCACCTCTGTTATGTCCATAAGTAAAGACAGCCTCTTCGCCCATTTTTTTGCTGTCCGCATAACCGGAACCGCTCTGTGCAGCATGGATTGAAGACGAAACTAAAATAGGGACTGGCTTAGGTGAATCGGCCACTAAGTTCAGCAATTCCGTAGTCTGTCTCTTATACACATCTCCGAGCCCACGAGACGTCCTGGATAATC
>CAMXYS010000144.1 GCA_947253135.1 uncultured Clostridia bacterium | reverse complement strand
ATTATCCAGGACGTCTCGTGGGCTCGGAGATGTGTATAAGAGACAGATTATGAGGCGGCTGCCTACATGACAGCGGCTAAAATTGGCGAGGCGGCCGGCGTCAGCGAATCAACCGTGGTCCGGTTCGCCGGCGAGCTCGGTTTTGAAGGCTTTCCCGCCTTTCAAAGCCAACTGAGAGATGACTTAAAAGCAAATCTGACCGCAGCTGAACGGATGCGGGCTTCAGATTATATCTTGACTGACGAAACATCCGTTTTGAAAAGTGTGCTGACAGCCGACTATGAGCAGCTGAAAAAGGCAGCTGACCGGGCGGATGACGAGAGCTTTAACCGGGCGGTGGAGATGGTCGCAGGAGCGGGCAGAATCTTTATTTTAGGGGTTAGAAGTGCTGCCCCGTTAGCTTCTTTTTTGCATTTTTACTTAAAACAGATATTTGATGATGTTCGCTTGCTGGGAACCGGCACGGCCAGCGAACTGATGGAGGAACTGATTCCTTTGCGTGAGCAGGATGTTTTGTTGTGCTTAAGTTTTCCCCGCTATGCCAGGCGCATGATCCAGGCGCTGGCCTTTGCCAAAGCTGCCGGAGCCGGCACCATTGTTTTGACGGATAAGGCCACGGCTCCCTTTGCAGCCTACAGCGACTGTACGATTTTAGCGGCCAGTGATATGGTGGCCTTTGTCGATGCCTTGACGGTTCCCTTCAGCACAGTGACAGCCTTGATTGTTGCTTTAGCAATGCGGCGCAAAGATGTGCTGCTCAACCATTTAGAGCAACTGGAAGAAATTTGGGCAAACAATGCTGTCTACGAGACCAGTCAATTGGCCTTGCTGGTGCCGGGAGATGCGGGTCGGGGGCAGTCGGCGTCTCCGGCGGCAGATTCGGCCGGCCGGGGAGAGGGTGAGACGGCTGCTGAGGAGGATAGGCAATGGGGGCAAGCGAGCGTTACAACCGCGCGCAGAAAAAAAGGAGACGGACATGGGCGGACATGAAGAGGACAGCCGGACGGCTGGTGGACAAACTAGGCCATCCAAGGGAAAAAGTGACAGCAAGCAGGTGGCTGCTGCTGCCCTGCAATTGGCCGTCACGGCAGACCGGGAGGCGGAGGCTTGCCTAGTCGATCAATTGCGAGCAGTTGATATTGCCGGAGCGGCCACTGACTTTGGCGGCGATTACCTAAAATCAATTTCTTTGGTTTTGGAACGGTCTGTGGTAGCCGCTCGTCGCGAGGGTGTCATCGGACACACACACAGCGAGGAAGGTGCTGTGACCGGAGCGGCGCACGAAGCCATTATGCAGATCAGCAATAAGGCGACCGGCCTCAATGTGGGCGGTAAAATCGGCATTGCCCGCCATGATGACCATGTCTGTGTGGCCATCTTTTTTGCCGTCGGTCTGCTCCACCTGGATGAAGTAGCCGTCGGCCTGGGTCACCGGGTAGTTTAGCCGGCCGCTATTTGTCAGTCAGGATTATTTGCAAATCATTTATAATAAATACGTTTGTATAAAGAATTAAGATGTATACAGAAAGTGCAGCCGAGACAATGAAAAAACATATTAGCATTGCGATCGACGGGCCGGGCGGGGCCGGTAAAAGCACCGTTGCAAAACGTCTGGCGGCGGAGCTGGGGATCTTGTACCTGGACACCGGAGCCATGTATCGAGCCTGTGGCTTAAAAGCCCTGGACAGGGGTTTGGATTTGCACAGCAAAGCGGGTCAGGCAGAGGCCGAAAAAATGTTGGCAGAGACGGTTGTCGATGTCCGTTTTGTGGCCGGTGAACAGCGGGTTTTTTTGGATGGTGTGGATGTCAGCGACCGCATTCGCACACCTGCAATTTCTCGGGCTGCTTCAGATATCTCCGCTTTGCCGGCCTGCCGGCTCAAACTGGTTGAACTGCAGCAGGCGATCGCCCGCGCTCAAAGTGTCGTAATGGACGGTCGCGATATCGGCTCCTACGTCTTGCCCGACGCTGACCTGAAGATTTATTTGACGGCCACGGTCGCTGAGCGGGCGGCCCGCCGCTACGAAGAGATGCGGGCGGCCGGCAAAGAGGCGGACTTGGCTGCTGTCCAAGCCGATTTGCGCTACCGCGACGAGCAGGATAAAAATCGTTCTTTTGCCCCTTTGGTTTGTTGCTCCGATGCCCATAAGATTGACAGCACTGATCTGGATATCGATGGCGTTGTTCGCCGGATTAAGCTATTGTACGAGGCTCTTTAAGATGAAAGAAGCAGAGATTAACCGAGGCTTTCGTCGCTTTTTGCGCCGGCTGGTACCCAAGTTGATGCAGTGGTTGTTTGCCATGCGCTTTGTGGGCGAAGACCGGGTCCCGCTGCGCGGCCCGGCCTTGGTCGTGGCCAACCACAGCTCTTATTTAGACATTCCTGCTATTTTTTGGAAGTTTCCCTCCTGGGTTTACTTTGTCGCTAAAAAGGAGTTGTTCGAGGGTCCGGCCGGCTTTGTTTACCGCTGGTGGAAGGCGATTCCGATTGACCGCGGCAAACCCAGTTTGAGCTCTGTCAGGACCATTATGAAACAGTTGAGGTCAGGCGGTTTGGTGGGCATTTTCCCCCAGGGCCGCCGGGTCGATAACCACCCCGAGGCCCCACGCGTGCGCGCTCGTACAGGTGTTGTCCACTTTGCTGAAAAATTAAAGGTTCCCATCGTCCCTATGGCCATTCGCGGTCGCTTTCGTTTTCGCGGCGGCGTCACGGTGATTTGCGGAGAGCCTTTTTTTATGCGGCTGGAGGATTCGCTTGCCGCAAACAGGCAGTCGGCCCGCCGCAAAGCAGAGCTTCTGACCAATTATATTTATGAGCTGAGAGACAGTGAAAAGTTGCCGGAGTTACCGCCTGAACTGGCCTTGCTGCCGGCTGAGCTGTCGGCAGACCAACGCCGTCTGCTAAAAGAGATGTACGGGCAAGGAGAAAGCCATGAGCGCGACATTAGCTAAGTGCGCCGGCTTTTGTTCCGGTGTTAAAAAAACAGTAGATCGGGCCTATCAGTTGCTGGCAGAGCGAGCTCAAAAGGAGGCGCCGGGCCCGCTTTATATGTACGGCGACCTGATCCACAACCAATTGGTGATTGACGATTTATTGGCCAAGGGAATCAAGCGCTTGACCGATTCGACCGGGTTGTCGCCTGATGCCACTGTGCTGATACGGGCACATGGCATCACCCCCCAGGAGCAAAATATTTTAATCCGTACGGGGGCTGAGGTTGTCGACGGCACCTGTGTCTATGTCCGCCATATCCACAATTTAGTCAAAAAAGCCTGGCAGCAGGGCCACCATATTCTGATTATCGGTGATCCAAATCACCCGGAAGTACAGGGGATTGACGGAGAGTGTGATCACAAAGCTTTGATCATCCGGACTGAAGAGGAGGCAAAGGCCCTGAACTCAGCAGCTTTTGAGACCGAATGTTGGACGTCTGTCGTACAAACGACTTTTTCTATTGACAAATTTCATAAAATAATATCAATTTTAGAAAAGAAAATTGCAAATTTGCAATCGTTTGATACAATGTGTAGTGCTACGGATAGTAG
>CAMXYS010000143.1 GCA_947253135.1 uncultured Clostridia bacterium | reverse complement strand
CAGATGAAGAGGCCGGGACAGCAACCGGTTCAGGCCGAAGCTTTGCCGGCTTCAATTTATACGAGGCAGTCAATGTAGGAGCTGAATTTTTGCTGAAATTTGGAGGGCATGCCCAGGCAGTCGGCTTGACGGTGAAGCTGGAAGATTTACCTGCACTGCGGCGTTGTCTCAATTCCAATCAAATTGCTTGGCCCCATGAAAAGAAGGGCTTTCCCAAGCTGCCGGTCAAACACTGGGATCTCTCCTGTAGCACATTTGACATAAATAAAAACTTTTTGTCTGCTTTGGCGGAACTTGCTCCTTTTGGTCGAGCGAATAAAGAACCTCGACTCCTGCTTAAAAACGTCAACTTGTTGTCTGTCCGTCTTTTAGGGAAAGACGGAAAACACCTCCGTTTAACTGTTGAAACAGAAGTTGAAAAGCTTCAAGACGGTTTAATTGATCCGCTCAAAAGTGGAAATTCAGTCAGGTCCGCTTCCCCCTTAACGGTTGTGGCCTTCGGTTTTGGTGATGAATACAGGCGGTTGCGGCCGGGCTCTCGCTTGGATTTGCTGGGAACTTTGTCGGTGAACAGCTGGCAGGGGCAGGAACAGTTACAATTTATAGTCGATGATCTGCGCCTGGCGGAGGTGGAGAAAACAGAGGAGCCCGGGGAGTTTACTGCAACAAAAATTGAACAAGCGCCGGAGAAAGAGGCCCTAGCAGCAGTTTATCGCTTGCTCAGGGCATCCTTGTCGGACCGTTTGGGCCTTTTGTCACCCTCCTATTGTTGTGCGATTTTAAATGATGATTTGAAGAAGCCTTTGTCGGTTGCTGAATTTGCTCAAGTCTTAGACATTTATGAGGAAGCAGGGTTAATGAATATTTCATATTCAAAGACAGATCAATATACTATAATAGGAATAATTTTAAAACAACCGGTTGGCCGGGTGGATTTATACCAAACACCGACCTATCGCCGGTTAAGTGGGGAAGAATAGACGGCTAAGATGACAAATGACATGGAACAAATCAACCGGTCAGCAGAACGCTTAATCCGGCTGTATAAAAGTTATGCCGGTGACACGGCGGACACCGGTCTGCTGGAATCTGCAATTGCTTTTGGCAAAAAGGCTCATGAAGGTCAAAAGCGGGCGACGGGTGAACCTTTTTTTATCCACCCGATGGCTGTTGCGGAAATTCTGACAGAGCTGGAAGTCGACCAATATACCTTGTGTGCCGCTATTTTGCATGACACTGTCGAAGACACCGGCCGGACGAAGGCTGAAATTGAAGCTGCTTTCGGGAAGGGGGTGGCGGAACTTGTCGATGGCGTAACAAAATTAGAGAAAGTTTCCTTCCACTCGAAAGAGGAGCTACAGGCTGAAAATTTTCGTAAAATGTTTTTAGCGATGGCTAAAGATATCAGGGTTGTCATCATCAAGCTGGCCGACCGCTTACACAATATGCGGACGATGAAGCACCTGCCGCCCGAAAAACAAAAGCAAAAGGCCAGGGAAACCTTAGATATCTATGCTCCCCTGGCCCACCGATTGGGGATTTATGTCTGGAAATGGGAGTTAGAAGACCTCTGTTTTCGCTACTTGAACACGACTGCTTACTATGATTTAGTCAGTGGTATATCCCTCCGCCGGTCTGATCGCGAAGCCTATTTGGAAGAGGTTGTCTCTCTCATCAGTGCAGGTTTGGAAAAAATAGGCATAACGGCGGAAGTAGAGGGTCGCCCCAAGCACTTTTACAGCATCTACCGCAAGATGATTGAAAAGCACAAAACTCTGGAAGAGATTTATGACCTCTTTGCTTGTCGGATTATCGTGGAAACGGTCGCGGATTGTTATGCTGCCTTAGGCATGGTCCACGAAATGTTTCACCCTATGCCGGGACGCTTTAAGGATTATATTGCCACCCCGAAGCAGAATATGTACCAGTCCCTGCACACCACGGTGATCGGTCCGCGGGGGCGACCTTTTGAAGTGCAAATCAGGACGTTTGAGATGCATGCTGTAGCTGAATTTGGCATTGCAGCCCACTACCGCTATAAGGAAGGCGGCAAAAACAACCACACGAACGATGAACAAATGAATCAAAAACTGTCATGGTTGCGGCAGTTGCTGGACTGGCAAAAAGACGTCAAAGATGCAGACGAATACATGGACACACTTCGCACCGGGCTGATTGAGGATGAAGTTTATGTCTTTACTCCGCAAGGTGATGTTGTAGCCCTGCCTCAGGGGGCGGTGCCGATTGACTTTGCCTACAATATTCACTCCGGTGTCGGCAACGCCATGACCGGAGCAAAGGTGAACGGGCGTCTGGTGCCGCACACATATGAGTTACAAAACGGCGATATTGTTGAGATCCTAACCGGCGATCAAAGTCGCGGACCCAGCCTGGACTGGTTGAAGCTGGCCAAGAGCAATTCGGCCAAAGCTAAAATTCGCCATTGGTTTAAACAGCAAAGCAGAGACGAAGATATTGTCCGCGGACGAGAGCAGGTGGAAAAGGAGATCAGCAAAATCGGTTTTAAGGCATCTAAGCTCTTAAAACCGGAGTTTATGGAGCCTTTGCAAAGACGCTATAGTTACAATAAGGCTGATGATATTTTTGCCAATGTCGGTCATGGCACCTTGAGCGTCAAAAAAATTGTACCCCGCCTCCGCGATGCCTATATCCGGTCTTTGTCACCGGCGGAACGGGCTGAGCTGGGCTACCATATCTCACCGCGAGGACAGGTAATTTACGCCCCCCTGCCGACTGTCACGGAAAAAGAAAAGGGCAAGGAAAAAGACAAGGGCACCGGCAAGGGCAAGCAGTCTGCCAGCAAAACGGGCAACAGTGATTTTGGTATTGTTGTCAAAGGCATAGACCACTGTTTAGTGCGCCTGTCTCGCTGCTGTAATCCGGTGCCGGGTGATGCCATCGTCGGCTATGTGACCCGGGGGAAAGGTGTGGCCGTCCACCGACGGAGTTGCCCCAACATCAGAAAACTTTTGAGTGGCGAGGCCCTCAGTGCTCAAGATGCTGAACGGGTGGCCCGGCTGATTGAAGTTGCTTGGGACGAAGAAGATCTGGGCCAAAATTACGAGGTGGCTTTAAAGATTTTGGCAAAAGACAGGATGACGCTGCTGAGTGATGTCTCTAATGCTGTAGCGACAGAAGGGGTACCGATTATCAGTATGGAACTATCCACCTTGAGAGGTGTAACTACGGTTATTAACCTCCGCATCGATGTCACAGACCAAGAACAATATGAGCGGGTGGCCGGGCGCATCCGGTCGATAAAAGAGGTAACAGAAGTTATTAGAGGTAGCTAGAGCAGCCGGCCGGCTGTAAAGTAATAAGATGGAATTTAGACAATTAACTTATTTTCTTGAGGTCGCTCGATCAGGTAATTATTCCCGGGCGGCAGATATTTTGGGTGTTTCCCAGCCGACGATTTCTTTATCTATAAAAAAATTAGAAGAAGATCTTGGCAGTCAACTTTTTTATTCTTTTAACCGGCGTCAGTTGTTGACAGATGCCGGACGATTGCTGCTTGAAGGTGCGGTCGAATTG
>CAMXYS010000142.1 GCA_947253135.1 uncultured Clostridia bacterium | reverse complement strand
TCAACAGCTTACTCATAATCTCATTGGCGGCCTCTTTCGGTGAGCCCAGTTCTTTTATGCGTTCCGCTTCGCCTTCTTCTCCGACAGCATCAAAGCCTTCCTGAAAGTAATCTAAGGCATCCTGCAAATCTGCCGGCGGCAATTTACGCAAATATCTTGCCAACTCTTTCATGTATTCTTCTCTATTCATTTTTTTCCTCCTTCCCGATAACGGCATCCAACTCATCCCGGTACGTTTGCCATTCTGCCCTTAACATCTGCAGCCGCTTTTCTCCGACCGATGTCAAATGATAATATTTGCGGCGTCTGCCCTGAATTTCCTGCTCATAAGTTGTTAAATAATCACTGCCTACAAGTCGCTTCAGTATCGGATACAAAGTCGATTCGTTGATATCGGCAACCTTTTTGACAAAACGGCTGATCTCATAACCATATGAGTCGGCACGGTCCACAACAGCTAAAATCATGCATTCGATCAACTGCGCCGAAACGCTATAATACATTTATTGCTCTCCTTTGTGTATTAATTTTCTACATATAAATTTTATATATAGAATTTATATATATGGTAGTATCGCCCAACACTTTTGTCAAGCTGCAGTACCGGGCATTTTGGCAGTCGAAAAGCAAGCCGCTCAATTACGCAAAACGACCTCAGCCATTTTCTGACCGAGGTCGTCTAACTTAAACAATTCTCCGTAACATAGCGGAGAATATCTACATCGCTTTAACTTTTTTTACGTAAACTCATAAGGGCAGCAAGTGCCAAACTTAACACTGCTGAAAATCCGCCGAAATAAGCCGATTCACCGGTTTTCGCCACTCTATGTTTTTCAGGCGGCAACTCCACAACAGGTTCAGTTTCAGGTGCCGGTTCTGTTAATGACGGTGTAGGCTGCTTCGGCTCAGGTTGCGGCGATTTGGGCTTAACAGTTACAGTCGCCGACTTCGTAACACTCGCCTTGCCTTTATCCGCAAGCGTGAACGTAATCGTATAAGTGCCGGGCTTGGTATTATCAAATCCACCCTTATCCACAAGCTTAACCTCATTCTTCAAATCTCCATCTTCCGGATCGTTCGCGGAAACTATCAAGCTCCGCAAATCAAATGCGTCGCCTGCCGTAATCGTCTTATCCTGTAATATCAGCGTCGGTGCAGCATTCACAACAGCAGCATTCCGATCATAAACGGCATATACAGTCATATCCGCACTAACAACAGTATCTTTTGTAAAAGCCTTGCCTTGACCGTCTTCCTGTGTATTCCACTCCTTGAAAGTATATCCGTCTTTAGACGGTGCCGCCGGCATCTTCTGTCCGGAAACACTGTTATTGCTTATACTTTTACCTTCCTCAACGTTGACTGCGGCATAACCGGTATCTTTGCCATTTACAAAAGTAATTTTGCAAATCTTAGTAATTTTGTAGGTAAACTTCGAAGTTGCAATTACCCTAGGATTACCATTATACATATCAAAAGATACACATTGACCATTAAGTGTTCCGGTTTTTGTCGCCACATATTTTCCGGCACTATTCTTTTTGAAATAAGATGAATTTTCAATTTGTACCGGATTGCCGTTTTCTTTAAATCCTTCTATTGCATAAATAACATGATTACCGCTTGCTTGCGTAAATGTAATAGGGCGCTTGTATTCTTCGCCTACTCCGATTGTGAAAGTTCCCAGATTCTGATTATCGAACGAAGCATCATTTTTATTAGGATCGGAGGATGGATGTAATTTATACTTACCCAAATTCTCTTTTACCACAATTTCCCTAATTTTGTTCCCTTGAAAAGCGACACTGCCAATTCCGGCAAGATAATACGGATTAGCATCTGTATCGTGCTCTTTGCCCTTGCCATCAAGCACGCCTTCAAACACCACTTTTTCAATTTCATTAGCAACAAATGCTGCGCTATGTATTGAAATGACATTTTTCGGAATAGTAAGAGTTCCCTTAATTTTGTTCCAGCCGAACGCACCGTATTCTATAATCTTAAGAGATTGCGGAAGCGTTACGCCCTCAATATAAGTCTCGCCGTCAATGTGTTTATGCTTATTCCCGACTTTGTCAGCCCGACCGGTAAAAGCACATTCATGAATTACCTCAATGCCCTCAGGAATAACAACATGATGATTTTTCTTAAGTTTCTCCTTGCCTTTGGCACTAAGTCCGTCCACATACTCATTTACCGTCTGACCGGTCTCCGGATAATAAACATCTTTCCTTCCCCCAACAGTTTTTCCATCAGCAGAAATATTAAAATCGTCACGTGTCCACACCGTCGAATCATCTTGGGCCCCGGCACTTGCAGCATAAGCAATTGTCGGCACAAAATTCATAGCCGGCGTCAACGTCGCCCACATACTCACACTTAAAATAACGGGTAACACGGTTTTCAGCTTTAGCTTATAAAATCTCATTAACAGTCCATCCCTTCAACGCAAAGTCTAAACCTTTGCAAAAATATAGTATCTGAAAACTGTCTTAATTGCAATTTGTTAAACCGCTTTCACGCCGCAGAACCGACTAGCGTTTCAGTGTCTTTAAATACTCTTTTTGTTCCTGTGTAATACGCTTACTTTCCCGTGCTTTCTGTATAGCCTTATTATGAGTCCATACGTCTAAGCGCTGATCTTCGAGGTATTTTACTGTCGCATCCCATTGCTTGGCCAACGCCGTTGCCAAAAACCAGGCAATCATCATCCGAACGTAATAATCCTCACTAGAAACGGAAAGGGGGATTTCCAAATACTCCGGCTTAAAATCAGCCTCAAGAAAGTAAGTCATCAACTGCTCAAGGCCGAAGCGACAGGTATATGTCCTTGCAGATGCGGACCATTCTTTGATTTTTCCCAAAAGCGCTGTTTTATTTCGCTTGAAAATCTTAGGTGACAAACTGTCGCAAACCGCCCAATTATCTACATAAGGCAGAAAGGCATCAACTGCCGCAATACAGGCGGTATAGTCCTTCATTGCGGAAATAAGAAGCCCGTGCAGCATATTTTCCTCATAATATTTATGCGGCAAATCTTCCAGAAATTCCGCTGCTTCCGTGCTCCCGGCAAGCTTGCGGGCAAGCTTCCTGATTGCCGGAACTCTGACCCCTATAAACAGCTTACGCGGGATATCCGGAATCAAACTCGCCTGAAAATCGGCATATGAAACATCCTGCAAGGCCCATAATTCTTCTTTGATATTCATTTCTTCCTCTCTTCGTCACCATTCTTATACCTCTACTCAATTTACCCGGCACACGATTTTTTACGGTTCTCCGGTAAGCTTCCGATATTCTTCGTTTCCGCTATCCGACCAGTCAACTTTACCGCTCTCTACTATGGCCCCGGTACTGTATTCATAAGCATAGGTATTCTGCATCTGAGCCTCGCTCTGCGACCAACTGCCGTCTGAAGATTTTGCCGCCTTAAGCAGAACATAAAGACCGCAATTCCCATTCTGAGAATCTCTGTCATACTCCAGATAAGTAATGTCCGCAGCGCTTTCATGCAGGACGAAGTACATTCTTCCCTTAGCCGTATAACTCTCCTTAAAAGTAGATCCTTTCGCCGCAAAGTACTTATCAAATATCTTAAGCGCCGCTTTTCGTTCCTTTTCTGCCTCTGAATTCCGCCGGGTGCTAGCGCTACCTGACCCGGACGC
>CAMXYS010000141.1 GCA_947253135.1 uncultured Clostridia bacterium | reverse complement strand
TTGTCCACTCACCTTCAATGTACCAAAAGGGGCTGTTCTTCCTCGCCTGCTCCAAATCTGTCCCCGCTAAAATATAGGGTTTTTGGTTGATTTTAGTGGTTTCATAGCGATAAGGTGCTAAGCCGACCAACAAGTCGGCCGGCAAGGTAGACCGCACCTGTGCCAGGGTTTCTTCACTGATCTTCTCATCACCTGATGGAAGGACCATAAAATTAGCCCCATAGGAACGAAACTCCTTACCCAACTGCCGGGGGATGTCATAGTAAATCATCACCATGCCGCTCATGATCGTGGCCCCGATAGCAATGGCCATCAAGGCGATCAGCATGCGCGACCGGCGACGCACCAGTGAACCGAGAATCATCCGAAAATACATCCGCCGTTTGGTCATTTTGTGCCATTCAGGCCGTTGCAGGCGCTCTTTGTTCTTCCCCATCTTCACCGACTTACCTCCCGTGTAACACTTCTGTTGGTTTGAGCTTCAGCAAGTAACGAATAGCCGGTATGCTGCCGATCAAGATGACAACAAGTAAGACGATCACATCAATCGGAATGACCATAACGGCCGGTGGAATGGTAGCGTCAAAGACGGTCAGGCCGATAATTTGAGTAAAGCCCAAGCCGGCCGCATAGCCGATGGCACCGCCAAAAAGGCCGGTCAAAAGAATTTCGGTCAAAATTAAGAGGACAATCCGGATATTTCTTCCTCCCAAGGCCTTAATCAGGCCAATTTCCTGGCTACGTTCAATCACCGAATTGGTGATTAGGTTACTGATGCCCAAAGCTGAGCCTATCGAGCTCAAAATGGTAATCATCAACATTAAAAATTGCGTCTTAGTTAAAATGGTTCCCTCCGATTCAGCCACTTGCCGAACCGGTTTAGCCACCGAATCAGTGACGACCTCTTGTATTTGATAGCAGATCGAGCTGACATAGGCCGTGCAATACCATGTTTCATACTCTGAAGGGGTCAAAGAATCTGGATTTTGGGAGGCCTTTCGAGCCAAGTCATTATCTGGTGTCGTCAGAGCCGATACCTCGATAGCCGAAATTTTGCCCTCAAGTCCGGCCAGACTTTGGACCTCTTTAAGGAGCATGAATATTTCCTTGTCTTCATCTCCGCCCGAATTGATGATGCCCTTAATTTTAAAACTCTCTTTTTGATCACCCAGAGCTAGCGACACCTGGTCACCGACCTTAAGACCGTGCTTGCCGGCTAGTAGAGAACCCAGCATCAAGCTTTTCTCGTCTGTCTCCTGCAACCAGTCTCCCTCAATATGCCACCAAGACTTCATCTCTTTGATGCCGGCAGAGATGTCCTCGCCGGTGGGCAACTTCATTTCTTTGTCAAACCAAACTCCGCGCACCCGTGTCTGCCCACCGAGTTCAGGTGAATCAACCCACAAGGATAAACTGGGGGCAAAATTAACGACATTGAAGCCCCAAAAGATTTGTTTGATTTTTGGTGCGTCTTCTTCTTCTAAATACTTGTCTTCAACGCCTGCCCCGTCAGATATACCGTAAAGGTCATCCAGCAAGGAAGCATCCTTAGGCACCACATTGATGTTGGCACCATAGGTTTTCAATTCTCGGTTAATCTTATCCCCCACACCAAGCATGACATTCAGCATGGCCGTGACGAGCGATATTCCCAAGGCCACCGTAAAGGCGATCATAAACATCTTGCCCCGCTGACGAAACAGGGTTCCTCTTACCATCTTCCAAAACATCTTAATCTCCTATCGGGAAGCGATTTTTTTCAGCTTGCAGGTCGGCCTTGTCAATGTAGATTGTGGCGTCCTTAATTTCATAAGGAAAGGGGACCGGGTTGCAGCCACCCTTAAATCCGATGGTCGCCTTGTTCATCACGACATCACAACGCTTGCAAATAACTTCGTGGTTGCGCTCATAATAACCCGCTACACCACAGATATCGCAAGCATCAAGGCCCAATCCATAAGCATTGCCTTGAGGCTTCCTCACCACCAAAAAGCGGATGTCATGATCCTCAAAAGAATAAGAAAAGCGGTGTAGTCGGCCATCATCGACATCTGAGAGAGGAATCACAATTTTATTTCCCTCTTCCTGATAAGGCTGGGGTGGCGTCAGAACAATCGGCCGGTTGACATAGGCATGGAGGACCGAGACAGTCAAAAACACAAGGGTGGAGAAAACGACGGCGGTCA
Source organism: uncultured Clostridia bacterium (assembly GCA_947253135.1). Classification (GTDB taxonomy): domain Bacteria; phylum Bacillota; class Clostridia; order Saccharofermentanales; family Fastidiosipilaceae; genus CAMXYS01. The sequence goes on along the minus strand of CAMXYS010000141.1, from coordinate 1,506 downwards.
CAGACCAGCGCCGACAATTGCGTAAACGCCAGCGTTCTTTTCGTTTAGCCGCTGGATGGGGGAAGTTGCCCCGCAATTTGAAGTTAGCCAAAAACACCACTACGGCCGCGATGAGGGTTACCAAAAGATACATAGCACCGACATAAGGTAAACTTTTATCTTCTAAAATCATGATGCTGAAGACCAAGTCATTTTGACTGGATAGGATTCTTAAGCGGGCCAGGGCACTGATCCCTCTGAAGGCATAGTCAGCATTTAGTGCCAGCACAAATAAAATAAATAAGATCCAGCGAGAACGGCCACGAGAGCGGTTGAGAATCTTATAATTCGCAAGACAGACCATAAAGGCAGTGAAAATACCCGTTAAAAAACCCGCCACTCTTAACAGTGAGGCCGTTCCAAAAGAGTCTTCACCAAAGGCTATAAATTCATTTGTCTGGGCAAATAAGACCGGCAAGACAGTGACGGCCATAAAGGTTAAAGCCAGACCGCCCATTACCGATCCCAAGATTGACAAAATGTCGGTGTAAAACGTCCGCCTTTTGCGAGCATAAGACTGACAAACCAAGTAAATGATAATAACCAATAAAAACAGTAAAAGCAGTATCCAGGTCAAGGCAATAGCCTGACGATTTAAATGGACCAGACTTTTAAGCATCTGCTTGGCCTGCGTCCGACGGACAAAGGCAATTAGGCAAGATAAAACCAGGCCTAAGATCCCACCCGTCAAAATTACAATACGGGATATTTTGCTTTTTGTATCGTCGCCAAACCGGCTCATGACGGCCACTGCATAAGACAAAGGTAACAAGGTCGATACGGCTGTGATAAAAAAAGATAACACGGTTCTGCTCACCCTCTTTATTGTTTTGCACCAGGTCAGGTCAAAATCGTGTCTGTTTCAGCTTTCACCGTCACCAAGTCAGACAACTTTTTTAATCTTTCACTCATGCGCAAACATTTCGTAAAACAAAAATTAAGAGGTCGGCGGGCGTTTCAACCGCCCACCGAGCCTATCTTTTGTTCAAGAATGGAAACTTCTTATTTCAGCTCAAGCTGAGAACCATCGTAATTCCAGTCAAACTCAACAGTCTGCTTTTCATAGAACTTTTCTGCGGCACTCTTTCCCTCTGAATTAGCAATCGGAACACCTGTCTCGGAGTCAACATGCAAGAGGTAGTCGTCCGAAGGAGTGATTTCCAATTGGATCTTGTACTTGCCAACCTTAACTTCGCCCTTTTTGATGTTAATACCATAGTGGGCACCGTCATCAGCGTTCATCGGCATAAAGGAACCGGATGTTACCTCCGCTCCACTCTCATCCAAAATCTTATAATCAACTGTCAAATAGGCTGGCCAAATATCTTCACCGGCACCAAATCCGTATTGCTTAGCAGCTTCTGGGGTCAGGTGAATATCGGCTTCCAAGTGCATATCGGATTCAGCCGCACTGGGTTGACGCTGTCTCTTATACACATCTGACGCTGCCGACGATTCGCCACCGGT
>CAMXYS010000140.1 GCA_947253135.1 uncultured Clostridia bacterium | reverse complement strand
GAATAAACCAGCAATTTGGCGCCACCGAAAATTTTTATTCAACCTACAGTGAACAGGCCGAGCGCATCCGGCAAAAGGCCCTGGCAGCCGACATGCACTTGCTGGATGCCCGCTGCAAGCATCTGGGTACGGAGTGCAACCGCGATATTTTAATCCGGCAATACGATTGGCTGGACAGCCGGATGGACATTCTTTGTAAAACGCCGGTTAGCGCTTTTAATCCGGCGGCAGACGGCAGCTGGGTGGTCGAGACGGGCAAGGGTGAATTGACTGCTGATTATTTGGTGGCGGCGCCGGGACGGGCCGGGGCGGAGTGGTTCAGCGCGGAATGCCGCCGGTTGAACATACCGCTTTTGAACAATCAAGTTGACTTGGGGGTCCGGGTTGAAGTGCCGGCCCTGGTTTTAAAAGATGTCACGGATGCGGTTTATGAGGCCAAAATCAAATATCGCACAGCTCAATATGGCGATGTCGTCCGCACTTTTTGCATGAACCCATATGGGCATGTGGTAACGGAAAATACGGACGGGATTATCACAGTCAACGGGCATAGCTATACCGATCCGGCCCTACACAGTAAAAACACTAATTTTGCCCTCTTGGTCAGCAACACCTTCACAGAGCCGTTCAACGAGCCTTATCGCTACGGCAAGCACATCGCCTCACTTTCCAATATGCTGGGTGGAGGCGTTATGGTACAGCGTTTTGGCGACCTGCTGAAGGGGCGGCGCAGCACCGAGCACAGAATGAAGGGGTCCTTTGTCAAGCCGACTTTAGCGGCCACCCCCGGCGACTTAAGCCTGGTTTTGCCGAAAAGGCACTTGGACAATATTATTGAAATGCTCCATGCACTGGACCATTTGGCACCGGGGATTGCCAACCAAGACACCTTGCTTTACGGTGTGGAAGTCAAATTTTACAGTTCTAGAATCAGCTTGAGCCCGGAGCTGGAAACCCCGCTGCCCAATTTATTTGCTACAGGGGACGGAGCCGGTGTAACCAGGGGCTTGTCTCAGGCCGGGGCCAGCGGCGTTTTTGTAGCGGAGAGAATTTTGGCTAGGATGGGATAAAGCCCTGTAGCTGAGAGAATAACTTTAATTGATGCAAAATCGGTCACCGCTGAGGTGGCCGGTTTTTTGATTTTGGGCAGTTGTCAGGTGAGCCTGTCTTTCAAGCAGAAAGTAGAAAAGACAATGTTGTCGCCGCTTGCCTCATTAACTATGGGGGCTTGTTAGACATTGCGGTAGACCGTAACCTAGCCCGCATATCGGGTGTCAGAGTGGAACTGGTCAATGCTATTTTCACTTTGATTTCAGCGGTGACAATTGCTCTTTCTGTCAAAATCATCGGCGCTCTTTTAGTGAGTTCTTTGATTGTCTTACCGGTTGCGACTGCCTTAATTTTAAGCAGAAGCTATAAGCAGACCTACCTGATTACAATCGGTCTGGGTGTTATTTATATGATGGCAGGTGTTGTGGCTTCCTATTATATTGACATCAAACCGGGTGGGGCAATCGTCATCAATGCTCTTTTGGGTATGCTCATTTTTGCCTTTATTGCCTTTTGCAAAAAGCGCTTAGGAGGGCGCAAGAAGAGAAGGGTCGCCTGAGGAAGAGGATAGATAGTCTGACCGGGAAAGCTGGAAGGGGGCGATGGAGAAAGCAACCGGATCAATCAGTCAAACTGTGGACAGTGATCAATGACGCATGCAGTTTTGCATGAAATTAGAATGAAATTGATTTTGTGTAAATAAAATGCTATTCTCACATCTATCGAGGTGTAGCGTAGCTGGTAGCGCGTCTGTTTTGGGAACAGGAGACCGCAGGTTCGAGTCCTGTCACCTCGATTTCAAGAAATGCCGGAGCAATTAGCTTCGGCGTTTTTGCGTTTGGTGAAAAGTGGTTTAGAGTGACCGGTTTTACATGTTTGCCTTGAAAAGGGAATTTAGCTTGTTACTAAGCCGGCCGCCGAACGCTCTATGTTATAATCAATTGATCTGTCATCATCGCTTGCCATTTCCTTTAGGCGCTAACAGAAAGCGGGAATCATTATGCTTCAGGCCCTCATTTTTGTCGGTTTTATTGTCTTCATCAGTGTGGTGGTCAGTAAGATTTCAGACCACCTGGGAACACCGGTGCTGCTTGCCTTTATTGTCTTAGGTATGCTTATCGGTGAAGAAGGCCTGGGTGGCATTGCCTTTGATAATTTTAATTTAGCCAACCGACTTTGTTCGATCGCCTTGATTTTTATTATGTTTTATGGCGGTTTTGGCACCAATTGGAAGGCCGCTCGACCGGTGGCGGCCAAAGCGGCTGTTTTGGCTTCTTTTGGGGTTATTTTGACAGCTCTGATCACCGGGGCCTTCTGCTTTTATATTTTAAAATTCCCCTTGCTGGAAGCCTTCCTGCTGGGCAGTGTCATCGCCTCGACAGATGCAGCTTCTGTTTTTTCAATTTTACGTGGTCGCAACTTGTCTTTAAAGGACAGGACGGACTCTCTGTTAGAGATGGAGTCCGGCTCTAACGACCCTTTTTCCTACATGATGACCATGATTTTCATCTCTCTGATGAAGGATGGCATTACGGCGGGGGCGGCCGTCACCATGTTGATTATTCAGGTGGGGATCGGCTTGGCGATCGGTGCTGTCCTGGCCCTCTTGATGGTCTTTTTATTAAAGTTAAATATCTTTGATATGAGCGGCATGAACGAGGCGCTGCTCGTGGCCTTGGCCCTGGTAGGTTATGCCTTGCCGGAATTGTTAGGCGGCAACGGCTATCTGAGTGTTTATCTGATCGGTATTGTGATCGGCAACCAAGACTTTAAGAATAAAAGGTCCTTGGTCAGTTTTTTCGACGGCTTGAATATGCTGGCACAAATTGCGGTTTTCTTCCTGCTGGGCTTCTTGGCCAGCCCTTCGGGGGTCCTGGCCGTCATGTTGCCGGGTTTGGCGATTATGCTGTTTATGACTTTCGTCGGACGGCCGGTGACGGTGTTCGGTCTCCTGTCCATTTGTCGCAAGCCGCAGCCGTCCAGCCTAGGGCAAAAAATGGTTGTCTCCTGGGCGGGCATCCGGGGAGCGGCCAGTATTGTTTTTGCCATTATGGCCATGTCGTCCGGAATTGAGTTAAAGCATGACCTGTTTCACTACATCTTTTCTGTTGTTCTGTTCTCGCTCTTTTTGCAGGGCGGTCTGCTGCCGACCGTGGCCCGCAAGACCGGTATGTACGAACCTGACGGCAATGTTTTGATGACCTTTAATGACTTTGAGGCAGACCGGTCCATCCAATATGTGACGACCGATGTAGGAGCTGACAGTCCCTTTGTCAATAAATGTTTGGCCGATATTGAGCTCCCCAAAGATATCAGGGTGATCTTAATAGAGCGCGACGGGGTACAATTTGTCCCGGACGGGAGTGCTGTTTTTGCAGAAGGCGATATGGCTGTTATGTGCGGACTGCAATATAATACTGACAGCGGTCAAATTACCTTGACCCAAAGAACTTTGCTGCCGCACGACGATGAGGTCGGCAAGGCCATTAAAGACCTTGCTTTTACAGATGGTACACGGATCCAAGTGATTGAACGAGATGATGGTATTGTCATCCCCACAGGAGATGTGGTGCTGCAGGCAAATGATGTCATCGTCTTTAATATCGAAGCCAGCCAGCCGACCCGGGGTGAGTTTCGCTTTAGTCTGAAGGAATGGCTGCGCAAGCGCTTTACCAAAAGGACGGGTCGCTGAGAAAGGG
>CAMXYS010000139.1 GCA_947253135.1 uncultured Clostridia bacterium | reverse complement strand
CCTTGCACCTGTTGACTACTTGGTTGACTGTGCCGGTAACTGACGGAGCGGAGAGCCGGACAATCGGTGGGACACAGGTGGACCCGGATGTAACCGCTGAGGCGGCCTGCGCCGCCCGTTTTGCCGCCCGGCGTTTAATTTCAGACATCGGCCTGACAGTCTATGATCGGAGCCTGGCCTTGCTCGCTGCTCTAACGGAGGCAAGCGCGATTATTTTTAAAGCCGGCTTTAACGGCCAGGCCCGCGCTGATCGCTGTCAGGCTCTCTTGGTCGTGCGGCGGCAATTGACTGCCGGTCCACAAGTTTACCGGGTCCAGGATTTGGCTGTGGGCGGAGCAGAGCTGTTTGAATTAGGCTTTGTTCGAGGTCCCGGACTGGGCGCTTGCCTTGATTTTTTATTAAAAGAAGTACAAAAAGAAAAGCTGGACAACAACAAAGAGGATTTACTGGCGGCTGCTCAGAAATTTTGTCGCAGGACATTTTAACAGCCAGACCGGCGGCAACAGTGCAGCAAAAACAACAGAGAGGATAAGCATATGGGCGACATCATATTTGTTTTAAAGGCAATTTTAATGGGGATTGTAGAAGGCCTCACAGAATTCTTACCCGTTTCTTCGACCGGCCATCTAATTATTACCCAGGCTGTAACCGGCTGGCCGAACAATGAATTTACCCGCATGTTTTCAGTTGTTATCCAGCTGGCAGCTATCTTAGCAGTCGTGATTTTGTTTTGGCCCAAGCTCTGGCACAAGGTCAAGTCTTTTTTTAGGGGAGAAAAAGAGGGTCGACAGTTTATTTTAATCTGGGTGCTGGGCTGTCTACCCGCTGCAGTCCTGGGCGTCTTGTTTGATGATTTTATTGACGAGCACCTTTTTTCCGTTCCAACAGTCGCTCTGGCCTTGTTTGTCGGCGCCATCCTGATGCTGGTCTCGGAGCGTTATTTGGCCAGGCGTGGCCCCCTGGTGAGGTTGGAACAGATTAGGCCGAAGCAGGCTGTTTTAGTCGGCCTGTCCCAGTGCCTTTCCCTCTGGCCCGGTTTTTCACGCTCTGCTGCCACCATCATGGGTGGTTGGGCCTGTGGTTTCAACACTTCTTTGGCCGCAGAATATTCCTTCTTTTTAGCGATTCCGGTTATGTTTGGAGCTTCCGGTTGGAGCTTGCGTAAGTACAGTTTTGCGGGAATGTCGTTGACAGAAGCTGTCGCCCTGGCAGTTGGTTTTCTAATCTCCTTTTTGGTAGCTTATTTGGTAGTTAGAAGTTTTATGGCCTTTTTGCGCAAACACAAGCTGCAAGGTTTTGCTTGGTATAGAATAGGCATAGCGGTGGTTCTCGCCGTTTTATGGGGGATTGGTGTTTTACGGTAAGCTTGGTGGACCCGCAATTTTATCTCGAGGATTAGCCGAGCTGACTCACGATTGTAAAGAGTAGAAAAATGAAAGTTTATAAAAAGCTAAAGTGGCAAAGGCTTCTAGCGACAGAGCAGCAACCAAGGCCTTTTCAAAGATCCCTGGTGACAACAATCAAGCGACAAGTATGGTTGGTATCTTTGTCCTTAATGTTCTTACTAGTAGCTTGTGCTCCACCCATGAGTGAAAAAGAGGCTTTTTTAAAGACCGGATTAAACGAGAACGGGGGGGTAGGTGCGGTAAAAAATTTAGGTGAACCGACGGCGTCCGCTGACCCCGCAGCAGAAAAAAATGACTCGGACCGCCTGCTTTCTCCCAGCTCTGCGGAACCTGCAACTGAACTGACAAACAGCGATCAGCCCGATACAACACTTTCGGCTTCAGACGGTGCGGCAGGTGCAGATGCGTCATCTCAAACCGCTGTTCCGGCAGAGACAGAGCCATTGGCACCGGGTGATGAAAAAGAAAATCGTCAACCGGTAGAAGTCGGTCTGCCGGCCGGAGCAGCCGATCAAGCTTATGTGGCCCTGACCTTCGATGACGGCCCCAGCTCAACTCAGACGCCAAGAGTTTTGGACATTTTAAAAAAGTACAATATTAAGGCTGTATTCTGCATGGTGGGAAAGCGCATTCAAGGCCAAGAGGAGATCGTCAAGCGGATGGTTGATGAAGGCCACCTCCTCTGCAATCATTCCTGGGATCACCGCCGTTTTACAGATCTGACCAAAGAGGAAGTAGAGGCAGATATTAAACGGACGGAAGCAGCCCTGCATGCCGCAACCGGTTATTCTTCAGCTTTCTTTCGCCCGCCTTATGGCTCGTATGATGAGTCTACTCTGGCAACTGTGCCTCGCCCATTTTTGATGTGGTCGGTCGATACTTTGGACTGGAAAAGCAAGAATACAAAAGATATTTTGGCGGAAACTCAGCAGTCCCTACATCCGGGCGCGATTATTTTATTACACGATATCCACGAAACGACAGCTGACGCCTTAGAGCCGCTCATACAGCATATCCAGCAGCAGGGGTACAGCTTTATTCGGGCCGACCGCCTGCTGACGGCTGACGGCCAGCCTTTGCAGGATGGCCAGACTTACAGCCAACAACCCTAGGCAGGCACAGTTCGTCCCAGTGGTGGTGGCCTCTCTGAACTGTTTTTGGCCCCTTGTAAAGGGCCGGAATAGAAGGCTGTTTTGGAGTCGAACGGCTGCCTAAGCGTCCGGCTTTTTATCGCCTTTGGCTTTCTAAGTAACGCAGAGTTGACTGGATAGCGATGCTGCCATCAGCGGCCGCCGTTACAATTTGTCGCAGCGGTGTGTGCCGGACATCTCCGGCCGCAAAAAGACCGGGGACAGCAGTTGCCCTTTGCTCGTCAGTTAAAATAAAGCCGTCTTCATCAAAAATAGCAAAGTCACTGACCGGGGCGACATTGGGCAGGAGACCTACGCGCGGGAAGGCGCCGGCTGCTTTAAAGCTGCGTTCGGCTGCCCCGTCAGAGACGCGGAAAATGACATCAGTTAGGCGGTTGCCATCGCCGCGAAAGGCCACCGGTGTCAGGTTGTAGTGAACTGTGATAGCAGGATTTTCCTTTACTGCTCGGATATTGGCCTGGTCGGCCCTGGGTGTGTCTCGCCTTAGGACCAAATCGACTTGGCTGGCAAAGCGGGCGAGGTAGAGGGCATCCTCGTAGGCCGTGTTGCCACCGCCGATGACGACAGTCGGCTGATCTTTAAAAAAAGCGCCGTCGCAAACAGCACAGTAGGAAATGCCCCGGCCCTTGTATTCCGCTTCGCCGGGGATGTCGAGCAGCCGGTCTAAGGTGCCGGTAGCGACGATGACTGTGGCGGCTAATACTGTTCTAGGGCCGAGCGGAACCAGAAATCCGTCCGCTGTTTGCCTAATTGCTCCGACCGGATTAAAAGCCAGTGGAATGCCGAGCGCTTCGCAGTGACTGTACATTCGTCCGGCCAAATCGGCGCCACTGATGGTCTCGGTGCCGGGCCAGTTTTCTACCGTTTCCGTATTGACCATCTTGCCACCGGGAAATTGACCTTCGGTCAGTAAAAGTTTTAAGCCTGCTCGGGCACCATAAATGGCTGCGGTCATGCCGGCGGGGCCGGCACCGGCAATTAAGAGATCGTATTTTTCTGTATATTTCTGATTGTCTGTTTTATTTTCTTTCATTGCGCTCACCATAACCCTTATCTTTAATCCAGATCTGAGTTGAAGAATCAATTATCAATTAGTAATTATCAGTGGCTATAAAAAGCTTGCTGGCATTTTTTGTCACACCCTTTAGCCTAAATCATAACAAAACATAAGTTGTTTAAATAAGGCCTCCCG
>CAMXYS010000138.1 GCA_947253135.1 uncultured Clostridia bacterium | reverse complement strand
TCGTCGGCAGCGTCAGATGTGTATAAGAGACAGGTATTGGGCAGCGTGTTGAACCAAGTGGTCTTGCATCAAAGCATCATCGGTCAAGAGGCCAAATTGGCCATGGAAAAATTGGATGCCTACCCCGATATTGTGATCGGCTGTGCCGGCGGTGGATCGAATTTGGGCGGTTTGATGTCGGCCTTTATGCAGGATAAATTGGCCGGTAAGACGGCCCCTCACTTTATCGCAGTTGAGCCGTCCTCCTGCCCCAGTATGACTCGAGGCCGGTTTGCCTATGACTTCTGTGATACCGGTGAAGTTACCCCTCTGGCAAAAATGTACACGCTGGGCCACGGCTTTATTCCTTCACCCAGCCATGCCGGTGGCCTCCGCTTCCACGGCATGAGCCCGATTATTTCGCAGCTCTACCATGACGGCTATATCGATGAGGCCAGGGCGGTCGGACAAAATGAGATTTTTGAAGCAGCCACCTTGTTTGCCAAGGTGGAGGGCACCCTGCCGGCACCGGAGTCGGCCCACGCCATCCGGGTGGCTATCGATGAAGCCTTGCGCTGTAAGGAAGCGGGTGAGGCCAAGACCATTCTGTTTGGCTTGACAGGAACAGGCTATTTTGACATGTCAGCCTACCAGGCTTACAGGGCAGGGAAGTTAGACGATACGCCTCCCACTGATGAGCAAATTGCGGCCGGTCTTAAGGACCTGCCGGAAGTACCGGAAGTTTACCGCTGAGCGGGGGAGGACTGAAACGGTACCGAGAAAAAACAGATAAGATAAGGGAGCCGGCTACATAGCCGGTTTCTTTTTAGCTCTTTTAAATATGAAATTTAAAGCTGCCGATGATGCCGGAACTGTTTGCAATAGCCACAAAAGCTGTCGGGTCAATCGTCCGGATGGCCCGCCGCAGCCTGATGGTGTCATATTTGGTGACCAGGGTCAAAAAAACCGTTTTTTCTCGACCGGCGTAAATACCGGTTCCGGTCCACTTAGTGGCTGTCCGTTCGAGATCATTGATAATAAAGTCGTTCATGGCCTCTTCTTTTTCCGTCACAATCCAGGCGACTACCCGTACATTCTGATAATGCATGCGATCTACGACGGCGGAGGTGATTACGGTAAAGATAACAGAGTAGACGACCGCTTCGAAATCATAGCGCCAAAAGGTGCCGGCAAAGACAAATAGGCTGATGGCACTCGAGACCCGGCCGACACTAAAGCCCGGTTTAGCATGGGCCAGGTAGAGTCCGATAATATCAAAGCCGCCGCCGGATCCGCCTCCTCTTAAAATGAGACCGGCCGGAAGACCGCCGAGAATGCCGCCGATAACAGCTGCGGTCAGGGGGTCCTTGATTAAGGGGGCGGCGGGCACCGGAATTAAAGAGTAGGCCAGCATTGAAACCAGGATCGAAAAAACGGTCTTTTGCAAGAACAAGCGGTGCTTTAGCCGGGCTGCCAAGAACAAGAGGGGGATATTAAATAAAAAGAGGATAATACCGGTCAGGTTAAAGCCGGCAGGTACGGGGAGGACTTGGCGCAGCAGGCTGTCCAGAAGTTGGGCGATACCGGTAAACGAGCCGCTGACAAAGTTCAAAGGTTGGATAAAAAGGTTGAGCACGGCGGCAAAACCAATGGCACCCAGAGCGCACATTAAGAATTCTTTAAAAATCTGTTGGGAGCTATTTCCCTGCGGCCGCTGTATCTGTACATCCCCGGTCATTGCCTAAAACCTTTCTATAGTGGGCCAAACACCTTACCGGGATGGTGGTAAATCCTTAGCAGAAATCACTCTATTTGCGCAAGGGCTGTTTCAACAGACCCTTGTCATGTTCCTGGAGGATTTTTTTGACCAAGCCGGCTCCAGCTATTAATGCTATCAGATTGGGCAAGACCATTAAACCGTTTAGGGTATCAGACAGCTCCCACACCAGCTCAACTTTTAAAATTGAGCCGGCTATGATAAAGCCGAGGACAATAATTGAATAAAGCGGGACAAATTTGTCGCCAAATAAAGTGCGGAAATTAACTTCACCAAAATAATACCAGCTGACAATGGTGGTAAAACCGAAGAAGAGAATACAGATGGCAATAAAGATGGCACCGACGGGCCCCATGGCCGACTCATAAGCGGTTTGAGCTAAGGCCACTCCGGTCGGTCGGCCGCTGGCCGGCAACTGAAAAATGGAGTCCAAAATACCACTGGTGAGGATGACCAGAGCGGTTAAGGTCAAGATGATGAAGGTGTCGATAAAGACGCCGACCATGGCGATAATACCCTGTTCGGCCGGGTGCTTGACATCGGCCGTGGCGTGAGCGTGAGGGGTTGACCCCATGCCGGCTTCGTTGGAGAACAGACCTCTGGCAACCCCGTAACGAACCGCTTGTTTGATGGTGATGCCGGCCACACTGCCGAGAACGGCTTGGGGGGCAAAGGCCCCGGCAAAAATCTGATAAAAGGCAGTGCCGATGCGGTTGCCGTTACTGAAGATAACAAAGAGACTGCCTAGGATATAGAGCAGGGCCATAAAAGGGACAACTTTTTCGGTCATAGCGGCGATGCGCTTAAGTCCGCCGATGAAGATAAAGGAGGCCACAGCGGCCATGGCGATACCGATAGCCAGGGGCGGGAGACCGAAGGCGACTGAAAAGGCGGCGCTAATTGAATTAGACTGCACCATATTGCCGGTAAAACCCAAGGCTAAGATAATTGCAACAGAAAAAAAGCCGGCTAAAAAACGACCGAATTTACCTTTGAAAATAGCGCGAATATAGTAGTGGGGGCCACCTAAAATATGGCCTTTACGGCTGAACCGGGTGGTTTGGCTTAAAACAGCTTCAGCAAAAATAGTGGCCATGCCAAAGAGGGCACTGAGCCACATCCAAAAAATAGCGCCGGGCCCACCGGCTACGAGGGCAGTGGCAGCACCGGCAATATTGCCGGTCCCGACTTGGGCGGCGATGGCCGTGGTCAGGGCTTGAAAGGAGCTGATGCTGCCCGTTTTTTTATCCGCTTTGCCCTCCTTTTTTTGTCGACTTTTGCCCAGGCCGGAAAAAAGGAGGCCCAAGCCTGTTTTCAGCCGTCGAAATTGAATTCCGGAGAGACGGATGGTGAAATAAATACCCGTTCCGACTAATAAAAAGATTAAGAGATTGTCCCAGAGAAGCTTGTTAATATTTTTAACGAACTGCAAAGATATATCCATTTTGTATAACCCGTTTCCCACATGCGGTATGATAAATGACGAACAATAAGTATAACTAAACTCCCCCAATCTGTAAAAATAAAGGATTTGAGAAAGCGAGGCAAAAATGACTTACATCTATGATTCCGTGACAGAACTAGTGGGTAATACACCTTTGTTAAGAGCCAATCGAATTAAGGAAAAGTATGCTCTAAAAGCTGATATTTTATTAAAGCTGGAATATTTCAATCCTGCAGGCAGTGTAAAAGACCGGATCGCCAAAGCCATGCTGGAGGCGGCAGAGCGGGAAGGTTTGCTTCAACCGGGCGGTACCGTTATTGAGGCGACCAGCGGCAACACGGGCATTGGCCTGGCTTCTTTGGCAGCGGCTAAGGGCTACCGCGCTATTTTTACCATGCCGGAGACGATGAGCGTGGAGCGCCGCAAGTTGTTGGCTGCTTATGGAGCAGAGATTGTTCTGACTGACGGCAAGGCCGGTATGAAAGGGGCTATTGCCAAAGCCAAAGAACTGGCGGAGGCAGAGGAGAATACCTTTATTCCGTCACAATTTGAAAATCAGGTCAATCCCAAGGCCCACGAACAGACCACAGGCTGTCTCTTATACACATCT
>CAMXYS010000137.1 GCA_947253135.1 uncultured Clostridia bacterium | reverse complement strand
GTTCCCTTGTCAGCTAGTGAAGCTTTTATAGCCGCTCTGATTTTGCAGCAACAGCAACCATTTTCGCCGTAGCCTTCAGCTCGCCGCCCGCTGCCAATTCCAGGCGGACAACCACCTTCCGCTCACCGATTGTTTCCGGCCGGCCTGTGATTGTGAGTTCAGTTCCCAGCGGTGTCGGTTTTTTAAAGTCAACTTCCAAGTGGGCTGTGATAAAACGACCGATGACCGTCTTTTCATTAAAATCAAGTCCCTTGTTAACATGGGAAAAATAGGCGGCCGAAGCGGTCCCGTGGCAGTCAAAAAGCATCGCCACCAGGCCGCCAAACAGGTAGTCCGGAATCCCGCCGGAGTAGATCTCAGCCGCTGTAAAATGGGCCACGCAACTTTTTTGATCAGCTGCCGGATAACTTTGCAGGTGCAGCCCCTGATCATTTTTAGGTCCGCAACCCCAACAATATTGAAAAGCTTCTCCGTAAGTCTCCTGTATAGCAGTCGGTTTAATAGTCATAATGCCCCTCCTTTAAAAAGTTTTTTGTGTGAGCGCAAGGCCCACTTTTCTTTTTCCCCGCAGAGAAAGAGGATAGGCGCCCTGTTTTCCCGGAGCTTTTCTTTCAACTTCAGCCGGTTTGGCGGTGCTTGCCCGCCGTTTATTTATACCTTACGGACTCTTTATTTACACCTTCCCGGTGGCTTTTTGATCTTCAGCAATCAACTGCTTAACTGCTTCAATGGCTACTTCAATGGCTCGACCGGCCTGGCTGTCGGCGGTCAAGGCCAAGCCTGCTCGCTCACGCTCCTGATTCCATAAAACATAAAAACAGGCAGCACAGCGAACACCCAAAGCAGCTGCCACCGTAAACAGGGCGGCTGACTCCATCTCACTCGCCTTGACCCCTAATTTTTTATAGGCCTCCCAGTGATTCAGCAAGTCATAGCTGACCGGTGACCGCTCCGGACTGTGTTGCCCATAAAAAGAATCCTTACACTGAACAACGCCCAATTGAGTTCGATGTCCCAGGCGATCAGCCGCCTCTTTAAGGGCTAAGGTGGTCATAAAATCCGGCACTGCGGGAAATTCGATCGGAGCATATTCTAAGGACGTATGTTCGTAGCGGACTGCTCCCGTGGCAATCACCACATCACCGGGCAAAACCTCCAGGGCAATGCCGCCGCAAGTGCCGACGCGAATAAAAACTTCCGCCCCACACATCACCAATTCTTCCATGGCGATAGCTGCCGAGGGGCCACCGATGCCGGTTGAACAGACGCTGACTTTTTCGCCCGACAGCTCACCTGTCCAGGTATTGTATTCTCGGTTGCTGGCAATGTGGACCGGTCGGTCAAGCAAGGCAGCAATGCGGTCGCTTCTGGCCGGATCCCCCGGCACAATCACATAGCGGCCGACTTCCCCCGGAGCACATTGAATATGGTAGGCTTTTTCCCCTTTTTGCATTTCCACAGACCTCCCTGATCCTGCCTCATACTTATCCGTACTGCCTCCCTTAACAGCCACAACCATTCAGCTGGCTGATTCGGGCCATAATGCTGCCTTAGACTCCGCCTCCGTCCTTTTGATCTGCTTCAGGTGATAGGCTGAAGCTATAGGGCAGTAATTCAGCCAAGGTCAGCAGTTGCGGCTCCTTTGGGCCGGTTAAAACAAAGACAAAGTCCGGCCGGCAAAACTCCTCGGCCACCTGCCGACAGACCCCACAAGGTGGGCAGACGGCCGCCGGTTCGCCCGGCCGACCGCCACAGACAGCCATAGCGATAAAATTTCTCTTGCCCTCAGAGACAGCTTTAAAAAAGGCGGTCCGCTCGGCACAATTAGAAGGGCCGAAGGCCGCATTTTCGATATTGCAGCCCTGGTAGATAGTCCCATCTGCACAAAGTAAGGCGGCGCCGACGGCAAAGCCCGAATAGGGTGCATAGGCCTTTTTTTGAGCAGCTGCAGCCAAGTGGGCCAGCCTGTCCACCAACTCCTTGTCCAGAGCAGGATTTGAGCCGGTCGAACCACCGGCAGTCAGTCGATTTTCCTGTGGCAACTTTTTTTCTGTTGCCGGTGTTTCTGCCACCGTCATGCGCCGCCTCCTCCGCCTCCTTAAGCTTCAGCTAAGCCTAGCGCCTGCAAGCCTCTGCTGGAACCAAGCCGCTCTGCTCCGGCCGCTATAAAGGCCTCCATTTCTGCAATCGTGCCGATTCCTCCCGCAGCTTTAATCTTAACGTTCGGCCCAATGTGTTGTTTAAACAGGTCAATGTCCTCCAACTTGGCGCCGGCAGAGCCAAAGCCGGTTGAGGTTTTAATATAGTCTGCCCCCACTGCCGTAACCACTTCGCACAGGCGGATTTTCTCCGCTTCAGTCATATTACAAGTCTCGATAATCACTTTTAGTATTTTGTCTTGAGTGGCAACTCTCAGGGCCGTCAGCTCATTTTGCACATCTTCCCAAGCCCCGTCTTTAACAAAACCCTGATTGATCACCACATCAATTTCGTCTGCTCCATCATGGATAGCCTGGGTTGCTTCTACCAGCTTAATCGTCGCACTTTGGTAACCCAAAGGAAAGCCGATCACTGTACAAACTGCTGTAGTGGCCTTGAGTTCATTTAAATAGGCCTTGGCTTCGCTGACCCGGGAGGGGGGCAGACAGACAGAAGCACAGCCGGCAGCAGCTGCCTCGCGGCACAATTTTTCAAGATCCGCTTTAGTCGTCGTTGCCTGGAGGGCTGTGTGGTCTATGTGTTTTGCTAAATCTCTTTTATCCATATATTATTCCTTAAAATGACCTTTCTGCTCACAAAAATAGCTGTTTATCCGCTCTCAATCAGTTAACATAATTAGTAACTTAGTCCAATTATACCCGCTTATTCATCCCCAGATGAAAAGGAGGCCTTTAAATGATACATTTTGGCACAGCCGGCTTGCGCGGCTTGATGGAAGAAGGACCGGACGCCATGAATGAGGTAACGGTAGCCTTGGCTGCTGTCGGCGTGACCCGGTGGTTACTAGATGAAGCCAAGGCCGGCAAGTCTGCCCCCCAAAAACAAGAAAATTGCAAAGAAGGCCGGGAGGCGACCGGCCAACCGGCTGACCGGCTGCCGGAAAACCAAGCTGCAACACATAGCGAGATTGATTCAGCTGCCCCCTCTGCACCGACCGTCACCATCGGCTACGACGCCCGCCACCGGTCCCAAGACTTTGCCCGGCTGACTGCAACCATCCTGCAAAAAGCCGGCCTCAAGGTTTTCTTGTTCCCTGAATGTGTCCCTACCCCTTTGTTGGTCTACAGCATTCGCCGGCTGGGCGCAGCCGCCGGTATTTGTGTGACGGCCTCCCACAATCCCAAGGCCTACAATGGCTTTAAGGTCTACAACCGCAACGGCATTCAAATCGGAGAAGAAGAGGCAGGAGCCATCAGCGCCGCCATGTTACAGGCCGTCGACGACCGGCATTTGCTGACCTCGGCAGGGCGCTTTGATCCGGCTGCGGTAGAGTCCTTTTTGGAGCCCTTCCGCGAAACCATCGAAGCCCCGGCCGTACCTGACGCAATCGGCCAAGCCTATGTCAACTACATCGCTGACTTGTGGCCGCTGGCCGGCGATGCTGCCGGCATCAAAATTGTCTACACACCCGTCCACGGGGTCGGCGGCAAGTGGATGGAAAAAATTCTGAAAAGCAAAGGCTTAACAGACTTTCACCCTTGCCCGGAACAGTTTAAACCGGACCCTGATTTTCCCACCGCCCCTGCCCCTAACCCGGAGGATGTCACGGTCCTTACCCAGGCCTGTCTCTTATACACATCTGACGCTGCCGACGATTCGCCACCGGTG
>CAMXYS010000136.1 GCA_947253135.1 uncultured Clostridia bacterium | reverse complement strand
CAGCAGGATTTATTGGCCCGAATTTTACAACCGCGCTTATCCGTATTAACGGAGGTCCGGGAGAAACTGGCCTTTTTACCGAGTCTGCCGGAATACAGCACCGATTTATTTGTCCACAAAAAAATGAAAACTACATTGGAATCGGCCAAGGCGGTACTTGCAGATTTACAGGCTGAACTTAAGAATTTACCGAGCTGGACGGAAACGGACTTACATGATCTGATGATCAATTATGCCCAAAAACATGAACTGAAAAACGGCATGGTTATGTGGCCGATAAGAGTGGCGGCAACAGGTATGCAAGTCAGTCCCGGAGGAGCCGTTGAAGCTTTGGTATTGTTGGGACGGGAAGAATCTTTGCAGCGTATAGAAGTTGCCTTGGAAAATTTAAAATAGGGAGAATGCAATAGCATATAGAAGAAAGGTTAAAGCTATGAAAGAAGATGCCAACAAAGCAGTCGCAGTGAACGAGGCGGAAAAACTCGCTGCAGCCGGTAATACAGAAACAAGCAATTTTATTCATCAAATTATTGACGAGGAATTAAAGGAAGGCGGTCGCTGTTACGGGCAAAAAGTCCATACCCGTTTCCCGCCGGAACCTAACGGCTACCTTCATATCGGCCATGCCAAAGCTTTATACATTAATTTTTCTACCGCTGAAAAATATCACGGCCTTTGCAACCTGCGGATGGACGATACCAACCCGGTCAAAGAAGATGTCGAATATGTCGAAGCAATAAAAGAAGATATTCATTGGTTGGGATTCGATTGGGCGGATCGCTTCTTTTACGCTTCTTCCTACTTCGATAAAATGTATGAATTTGCCGTAGAACTTATCAACAAGGGCTTAGCTTACGTTGATGAATCGACGCCGGAAGAAATTAAAGAAGCACGCGGTACCTTGCAGGAACCGGGCAAAGAAAGCAAATATCGCAATCGCCCGATGCAGGAGAGCTTGGAATTATTCGCCAAGATGAAAAGCGGTGAAATAGCAGACGGCAAAATGGTTTTGCGGGCCAAAATCGACATGGCCAGCGGTAATATGAACATGCGTGACCCCGTAATTTATCGGGTTTTACACAAAGAGCATCACCGCACCGGCAAAAAGTGGTGTATTTATCCCATGTACGATTTTGCTCACCCGATTGAAGATGCTTTGGAAGGCATTACTCATTCCTTGTGCAGTCTGGAATTTGAAGACCATCGCCCGCTTTACGATTGGGTAGTCAACAACATTTCTGTTGCCTGTAAGCCTCGACAAATAGAATTTGCCCGCTTAGGTATGTACAACACGGTTATGAGCAAGCGTAAATTGAGAGAATTGGTCGAACAGGGAATTGTCAGCGGTTGGGACGACCCGCGAATGCCGACTTTAAGGGGCTTGCGCCGCCGGGGTTACACCAGGGAAGCAATACGAGCTTTCATGGAAGGAATCGGAGTTACCAAACAACCGAATATGATTGAGTATTCCTATTTGGAGCATTGCTTGCGCGATGATTTGAACAAAAGAGCAAGCAGACGGATGGCTGTCCTGCATCCGATTGAGTTGGAAATAGTTAATTATCCGGAAGCTCAAAGCGAAATATTATTAGCTGAGAACAACCCGGAAGCGGAAACTGCCGGTAAACGGGAAATAACCTTCTCCAAGCACCTTTACATCGAAGCGGACGACTTTATGGAAAACCCGCCCAAAAAGTATTTCCGCCTCTATCCCGGTAATGAAGTAAGACTGAAAGATGCCTACATTGTCAAAGCAGTCGATTTTGAAAAGGATGCGGCCGGCAATGTGACCAAAGTTTACTGTGAATATGACCCGGAGACGAAAAGCGGCAAGGATTGTCGCAAAGTCAAGGGCACAATTCATTGGGTCGATCAGAAAACCTGCCGGGAAGCTGAAGTCAGATTGTACGAACAGTTGTTCAGCGCCCAACAGCCGGATCAGGCGGAGAATTATCAAAGCTGCCTGAACCCCGACTCTTTACAGGTATTGCACAACGTTAAACTGGAAGCGGCTTTAGGCTCTGCCAAAGTCGGTGAAAACTATCAGTTCATGCGGATAGGCTATTTTGTTTTGGACAACAAAGACAGCAGACCGGAACATTTGGTTTTCAATAAAAGCGTGGGCTTGAAAGACGGTTTTAAGCTGAAAAAATAAGGCTGCTAGGCGGCGACCGGTTGCGGCCGGTCACTTATGACCGCCGCTGTGACAGCCGATGTGAGCGAGCTGAGGCAAAAGCCGCTGCGACAAAGCAAAATGCAAAATGAAACGGGCACTATTTCGGCGCCCGTTTCCCTTACAAAACAGGAAGGCGACAAAATGATTCCGAAAGATGCACGACAAGTCCTGCAAGTCGGGCAAAAATTACAGCTGAAAATTAGTGCTTGGAACCAGGCGGGACAAGGGGTTGCTCGCTACAACGGCATACCGATATTTGTCTCAGCGGCCTTACCCGGAGAAATCTGGGAAACAACGATTACTTCGGTGAAAAAGAACTATGCGCAAGCTGCCCTCCTAAAGCCCGAGAAAACGGTAGAATTCCGCACAACGCCCCGCTGCTCGCATTACGGTGTTTGCGGCAGCTGTGAGCTGCAACATATGACTTACGCTGCAACTTTACGTTTCAAGACGGAAAAGGTCGAGCAAGCCTGTCGCAGCATCGCCAAACTTGATACGACCGATGTTTTGCAAGCGACTTTGCCGTCACCTGTAAACCAACATTATCGCCAAAAACTGGTATACAACTTCACAAGCGCTGCCCCGGAAGCGACTGCGACTGCAACTGCGACTGCAACTGAAAAAAAAGGAACTAATCAGCCCCAACTTGTTGACCTGGGCTTTTTTGCACCCAATTCGCATAATATTATCCCGATTAGAGCCTGTACAGCCGAATTTTCCACAGCCGCCGACGTTCGACATGCGGTTCTGGCAACTCTGAATTGCGCTGAAATCCGGCAAGCTTTCAAGCGAGCCGGCGTCAAACATTTGGTCTACAAGGAAAAAAGTGGGCAAGGCTTGTTCAAACGCCTGATGTTGCGTAGTGAACGTTCCAATCACAAGGTGCTGTTAACTTTTGTTTTGAATGCAGCTAAGACAGCGTACACGCCGTTAATGGCACAGGCATTTGCGTTGCTGGCACAAAAATTATTACCATCAAGTGCTGCGGAGCGTGGAGTAAATACCGGAAAAAGGGCTGCATCCCCGGATTACGCTGCCGCCAAGGAAAGTTCTACTGTAGCAAGGGATACCGCTGCTGCCGGAATTGCCGGAATTTATCTCAATTTTCAGCCGGAAAAAAGCAACAAAATATACAGCGATGATTTTTTGCTACTTGCCGGTCAAGCGAC
This sequence comes from uncultured Clostridia bacterium, assembly GCA_947253135.1. GTDB lineage: Bacteria > Bacillota > Clostridia > Saccharofermentanales > Fastidiosipilaceae > CAMXYS01. Next base: position 530 of record CAMXYS010000136.1, on the reverse strand, counting down.
AATTACTGAAACTTTGCACATTACATCTAAGCCGTTGTTTTACACCATCGGTCCGGGTGACTTTTTTCAAATTAATCCCGCTTGTGCCGATGTGCTCTTTCAAAAAGCTCTAAGCTGTCTCAAGCTGCAAGGGTCAGAAGTTGTTTACGATTTATATTGCGGTACGGGCAGTATTTCGCTGGCTCTTGCCCAACAGGCCAAAAAAGTTATCGGCATCGAAATTGTTAAGTCGGCTTGTGTGCACGCTGCAGCTAACGCGCGTTTGAACGGCTTGTCCAATGTTGAGTTTCACTGCGGTGCGGCCGGAGAGCTTTTCCCCCGTTTGTTCGCACAGGGTTTACTTGCGGATGTTGTGGTTGTTGATCCTCCGCGTAAAGGTTTGGACGAGCAAACAATCCGCACGATTTTGCAAATGGGCGCGCCCAAGGTTTTATATATTTCTTGCGACCCGGGCAGTCTCGCCCGTGATTTAGCCAAACTGACAGCGCCGAAGATTGAAGGGCAGCAAGGCCAGGGAACGGGGCAGGGGG
>CAMXYS010000135.1 GCA_947253135.1 uncultured Clostridia bacterium | reverse complement strand
CGGTGATATGCGGCGGCTTCAGGTCTTTGCCGTGGTCCAGCAATATATCATTTTTATATTCAAACAAATAATCGCCTTCTTCCAAACGGGAAGAGTCGGCCAACATCAAGGGATCTCTGGAGTCAGCCAGCAAGGTATCCAGTAGGGTTTGGTCCCAGTAGACATCGGCATTTCCTAAAATCACGTCCTCATCAGTAAAAGCAGGACGGGCAAACCAGAGGGAGGCAATGCTGTTGGTCACATCGTAGAAGGGATTGGTATAGTAGTTGACCTTCAAACCCTCCAAGACCTGAAAAATAGCTTCTTTTTCATAACCGACAACCAGATTGACTTCGATTTGATTGCGGCTCAACATTTCTACCGTGTGGCGGATCAAAGGAATGCCACCGATATCCAAGGTGCATTTGGGGGCCTTGCCAATATGGCGGCTGATTCTACTGCCACGGCCGGCGGCCATCAGGATTGCTTTCATTAATAAAACTCCAATCTTTTTTTTAAAGCTGTCAGGAGGGTATCGTAGTCGGACGGAGTTAAATTCCCCATATGTCCAATCCTAAGCATCCGCTTGGCCAAGTCACCACCGCAAGGTGTGACGGTAAAGCCGTCTGCCAACAGCTCCTCAAACAGCCGGTAGGCATCAAACTGACCGGTCCAAACCGGGGTCAGTCCGTTAGACAGGCTATAAGTCGGTAAACTAAAGGGGGTCTCAGCTGCCAAACGGCGGCGCAAGTAGCCGGCCAGGTCGGCACAGCGCTTCACCTCAGTCTTCGGTCCACCGGCGGCGCTGATGCCCTCCAGCCTGGCCCGAAGTTGATAAATGATCGCCAGGGCAGGTGTAAAGGGCGTCTGGCCCCGCTCCGCATTTAAAAAGGCCTGATAAAGGTTTAGGTAGAGACCGCCGCGGTCAGGGTGGGCATAAATGCGGTCGACCACCGCCTTGCTGCAGGCCAGCAGGGTCAGGCCGGGCTGGAGGGCCAAAGCTTTCTGTGAAGCCGTCAATAGAAGGTCTATATTCATCCCTTCCATATCCAGGTCGTCTACCAAGTAAGCGCTGACACAATCGGCCACCAAAAGGCAGCCCTCCCGGCGGCACCAGGCTCCGGCTGCCGCTAAATCCAGTTTTTTACCGATCGAAGTCTCGTGGGCCTGGATCAACAGACCGGTGAAGCCTCGACCACTGTAAGGAGCCAAAGTATCAGCCGAAAAGTCTTCTGCCAACGGCAAAGAATGGATGGTTGCCGGCAGCTTATGCAGGCGGCAAATTTCAGCAAAACGGTGGCCGAAAGATCCACCGTCAATCACCAATAACTTGTCTTCCGGACCAAACAGACCGGTCACAGCCGCTTCCATAGCTCCCGACCCCGAGGCGGTTAAAAATACGGCTCTGGCCTCATCCGGCGCCGCTATACTCTCCAAAAACTGTCGTTCCAGCTCCTTTAAAAGGGCCGAAAATGCCTGTGTTCTAAAATAAGGCAAGGGTTCGGCGGCAACGCGGCAGATGTCCGGTGCCATCTCCACAGGTCCGACTGTAAAAAGCTTCAATGAAATTCCTCCAAAATAATTACGCCGTCATCGACCGGAGGTCAATAACTGGCTACTAAGCTTAAGTCTGGTATCTAAGGTATTATACCAAATCCCACTCGATTACATCGGTTGGCCGGCAAAGCTCGTTCGACCGCAGCAAGCAGCGCCTATCTTGCTGCAACTAAACAGCTTACTGTCAGCACACGATCGACAATTTAAGTGTAAAATGTAATGCACATAAGCCTAATTAGAATTTGCCGGTTGACAGTTGTTTTGCCGGTTGACAGTGGTTGCAGTCCCTGTCGCTCCAGTCGGTAAATACCGGCGGCACTTAGTTTTAATATGAAAATCTCAGGAAAGCAGGATCGACTATGACATTATCAATCCAAGGATTAAAAGATCTGCCGGCTCAAGGCAAACTCTACTTCGTCGGCATCGGCGGCATCAGCATGTCCGGCCTGGCCGAATTGGCCTTTGACCACGGTTACCGAGTAACCGGCTCGGACCGGCAAGCCTCCCCCCACACCTTGCACTTAGAAAGCAAGGGGATTAAGGTTTTTATCGGCCAGGAGTCGCTCCACATCGACTCTGTCAAACCCGACCTGCTCATCCACACTGCCGCCGTCCACCCGGATAACCCGGAACTGGTCCGGGCCCGGGAATTAAACCTGCCTATCGTTGACCGAGCAACCTTTCTCGGTTGGCTGACGGCCGACTTTAATAGAGTCATCAACATCGCCGGCACCCATGGAAAAACGACGGTGACTGCCATGTGTTCATTGATGCTCTTGGCAGCCGGCCAGGATCCGACGATCCATATCGGTGCCGAGCTGAAAGAGCTAAACCACAATACGGTTCGCTCCGGCCAAGACAAAAACTTGCTGGTCTCAGAAGCTTGCGAATATACTAACAGCTACCACCATTTTGAGTCGACGACAGCCGCCATTTTAAACATCGATATTGACCACTTGGATTTTTTTAAAGACTTAGCCGATATCATCCACTCTTTTGCGGTTTTCACCGATAAAATTCGCGACGATGGCTACCTTGTTCTGCCTCACTACGGCAAGCACATGGGGACCTTGTGGGAGCAGGTGATCAGGCGCCGCCAAGCAAGCCGGCGGCCGCTGCCAAAGCTGGTCACTTGTGGCAGCGCCGAGCCAAACGAACAGGAAAAAAAGCTGCTGGCAGAACTGGCGACCTTGCCCCCGGCAGTAGCTGAAACCTGGCCCGACCGGCCGACTTTTGCCCACACCAAAGCCCGGCATAAGACAGGCCATAACTGCTTTGAAATCTTGACGGCAGGGCAAGAGCCTCTGTCGATTGAACTGCTGATCCCCGGACTCCACAATGTTGAAAACGCCACCATGGCGGCGGCCTGTGCCTTGCTGAACGGTGCTACACCGGCAGCTTGCAGGCGAGTTTTATCTACTTTTACAGGGGCGGAAGGCCGCTATACGGTCAAGGGGACCTACAAGGGTGCTGTGGTTGTAACCGACTACGCCCACCACCCGGCAGCCACTAGAGCCACCTTGGCGGCAGCTGCGGAAATGCCCTACAAACGAGTTTGGGTTGTCTACCAACCGCTCACCTTCAGCCGGGTCAAATTGTTTTTTGACGACTACGTGGCAGCACTAAAGAATTGCCGGCATACCATCTTTATCGAAATTTACAGTGACCGGGAGCAGGATGACTTGGGCATGAGTTCCAGACAGCTGTGCGAGGCGATCAACCGGCTTGGCGGCAGCGCTGAATTCGCTCCTGATTTTGAAGCCGTCGTCGCCGCTCTCGATGACCGGGTGGCCCCCGGCGATGCCATCTTGTTTCTAGGTCCGGAGCAGGTGCGTTCTTACGGGGACCGGCTGATCACCTTGCCGGACGGCCGGGCCATGGGAGCATCAGAATAAAACCGACCGGCTGCATAAAACCGCCGACTGCCGGCCAAACCGGCTAAGTGCTTAAGCAGTTTAAGCAGCTAATCAGCCAATTCAATGCCCGCCAGCCGCAGCAGGTAGCGGGCGTTGGTGGTGCGGCTGCGCCCCTCCTTGACCCGGTAATCAAAAGTCAGGACATCGTCCGGATAACTTTCTTCAAAGTGATAATTTTTAGCCCGGATAGCGGGATCTTCTTCCAGCCGACAAAGCTCCATGTCGTGGGTGGTGACCAAAACGGCCACCCCCGGCACACACAGTTGCCGTAAAGTCGCTTCCGCCCCGGCTATCCGGTCAGCTGAATTAGTGCCCTTAAAGATTTCATCAATTAGACAGACCAAGTGACGACCTTCTCTAGAGGCCTCAATCATGGCCCTAATTCTTTTGATTTCAGCATAAAAGGTTGAAGTGTGGGCGCTGATATCATCTCCGACCCGCATCGAAGTAAATAACTCAATGTCAGGGCCCATGGAAAAACAGTCGGCCAAAACCGGAGCCCCTGCATAGGCCAGACACAAGTTCACCCCGATCGTCCGCATCAAAGTTGTCTTGCCGGACATATTGGAGCCTGTTATCA
>CAMXYS010000134.1 GCA_947253135.1 uncultured Clostridia bacterium | reverse complement strand
CGAAGCCAACAAGCAGGATACTAAAGTGCAGAAGGACAACATCACGGTAGACAAGGCTGAAGGCACGGTAAACATTAAGTATCCTGATAACAGCATCGGCAAAGTCCAACTTAAAGATGTCGTCCGGGAACGGACAATGGCTGAAAGTACAGTCCTCGACAAGCCGGAGAACAAAATCCCCGTGTATGAATTGGACAAACTGTCGGATGAGGAGATAATCAATGTAATTGATGCCATCAAAGAAGCCAACAAAGACAAGCATATTGCCAAGGTGGAAATTGAACCGACAACAGGCAAAATTACCGTTACTTATGAGGATAACTCCGTCAACGACACGAGCTTGAAATTACAGGACTTAATCCGTCGCCGCACCATGGCGGAACGCACCGAAATAATCGTGCCGAACCCCAAAGTTCTGGTCGATGATGACAGCCGGATAAGCGACCATGATGTAGAACGGGTGCAAAAGTCTATTGAAAAGGCCAACTTAGGTAAAAACATAGTCGCCATAACAGTTGATAAAGAGAAGCGGGAAGTGACAATTACCTTCAGCGACAAGTCGAGCCGAACCTTCTCCCTGGAACTCTTCTACGGCAAGTTTACCTATGACAAAGAAGAACAGGAGCCGTGGTACAAAGCGTACGAGAAAGAAAACGGTAATAAATTGGGCAAGGTCAGTAAGACCGGTGAAACAGCTGCAGGCGGCGGTGCCTTGGGCAGCATTATCGCAGCTTTAGCCTACGCTTTTACCAAAAAAAAGCGCCGTTAAGCGCTAGTTGCCCGTATAAGGAAAAGGGTTAACCAGAATCGCCTTGACTTGAAGTTGAGGCGATTTTTCTCTATTGCCGGCAAGCTGATTGAATTTGCTCCGAGTTGAGCGAGTCGAGTTGAGTTAAGCGCTAAGAACGGAGCCGGACGAGTCCGAGCGAGGCAAGTCGAGCCGAGCCGAATTAAGTCGAGTCGATTCAAGCGGAGCGACCGGTGTGCACAGCTTGCAAATTGCGTCCAAAAATAAGACAATTAAAGGTAAGAAAAAGGAGGTAATGTATATGACATTAATACAAGAAATAATCGGTGCTTTCACGGGACAAAACCGTCGTGATAAGAACAAAGAAGTGGTATTAGGTGTATTGGGCGGATTAACCGTCGGCGTTATCGGCGCCTTACTTTTGGCTCCGAAATCCGGGAAAGAAACTCGTCAGGATATAAAGGACTGTGCCGGCAAAGCTTATGATAAAGCCGGAGATGTAGCACAGTTGGCATATAACAAAGCACAGGATTTGGCCGAATTACTTAAACAACAGGGACAGGAAGCTTTCAACACTTTTACCCGTCAGGGCAGAAGCTTGGAACGCAAGGCCAGAATTACCGCCCGTGAAATCGGCAAAGGTACAGGCAGGACGTTAGATTCCATCAAAGCGTCGTTAGAAGCTGAGGGAGAGACGACAGGTTCCGAGCCGACAGAGAATGATGAGGTATAACAGTGCAGACAGCAGAAGTTAATGTAGTCATCAGTCTTAACGAACTTTTGACAGGCTGTGTCACTTTGCTGAGCATTGCCGCTTTAATTTTGCTGATAGTTTTGCTGCTTCGCCTGTTCCCTTTAATCAGTGCTGCTAAAGAATTTATCAAAACTTTATCGCCGGCCGCCGGCAAATTGGCGGAGAAATTGCCCGCTATAACGGATAATGTCGATTTAATAGCCGGTAATTTGGTCGATATAAGTGACGATGTGGCGGAGAACAGTGAAGCTGTATGTAAAAATGCGGCGAAAATCAGTGATAATTTAGCGCAAGTGACGACTGTGACCAATGAAACGGTGACGAAAGTTAAAGATGCCTGCACGGCAGTTAGATTTCGCCTGCAGGAAGTGAGCAGCGAGCGCAGCTCTTTTGCCAAATTGCGGCGCACAGTGACGTGGTTGGCAGTTTTATTAAAAGTTATACGTAAATTTAAGAGGTAGAAAATGTTCAAATTTGGTACAGGCGGTTGGCGTGCTGTTATCGGTGACGGTTTCAACAAAGAAAATATTCAGTTGTTAGCCTATGCGGTTAAGACTTTATTGACGCGGGAAAATTGTCAAACGCCGTTGGTTATCGGTTATGATCGCCGCTTTTTGTCGAAGGAAGCGGTCAAGTGGTTTGCCGAGGTGTTTTTGCATGAAAGTCAATTGAAGTTGTGGTTTATCAATCATTCCGTGCCGACTCCTGTGGTTATGTATTATACCAAAGCCAACAATTTTGATTACGGCATGATGGTTACCGCCAGTCATAATTTGGCGATTTATAACGGTTTTAAGCTTTTTACTAAGGGCGGTAAAGATGCGGATTTAGGCGTGACGGGAAAGGTTGAACAGATTGCGGCCGAATTATTGGCCGAAACTGCGCCGCTTCTGCCGCAAATCCCTTATACGCCGTATGAAGAACTGCTCAAAGCCGGGCGGGTGAAAGAGTTTTATCCGATTAACGATTATTTGGACAGTATTGCCGGGCAGATTGATATGGCGGCGATTAAGAAAGCCGGTTTGCGCCTGATTTTCGACCCGATGTACGGTGCCAGCGGTGAGGCTTTGACGGCATTGCTTCTGCAAGCTCGTTGTCAACTTGAGGTCATTCACCATGAACATGATACTTTATTCGGCGGTCATATGCCTTCTCCGAGCGAGGAGCGCCTGGGCGTGATGAAAGCGACGATGCAGGAAGGTTATTATGATGCCGGTATTGCGACGGACGGTGACGGTGACCGCTTGGCTATTTTGGATGATAAGCACCGTTATTTGAGCGCGAATGAGATTTTATCCCTCGTGTATTATTATTTCCTGGAATATAAGGGTATGCAGGGACCGGTGGTGCGCAATTTGGCGACCACGCATTTGTTGGATAAGATCGCGCACGCTTACGGGCAGGAAGCTATTGAAGTTAAAGTAGGTTTCAAGTGGGTTTCGCAGGCGATGCAACAATATCAGGCTATTTTGGGCGGTGAATCGTCCGGCGGTTTGGCGTTGCCGACTCATATTAACGGTAAAGACGGCGTTTTCGCGGCTATGCTGATGATTGAGATGGCGGCAGTTTCCGGTAAGTCTATTTCCTGTCTGCTTGATGAAATGACAGCCAAGTTCGGCAAATATTATATGCAGGAAAAGGAGTTCCGTTTCCGCCAGGATCAAGTTGAGGCTGTGAAGCGGCAATTGGCGGATATTACGGAATTGAAGGCCTTACCTGATTACAAGCAGCAAGTGAAGAAAATTCGGACGGACGACGGCTTGAAGATTACCTTTGTTGATGACAGCTTTGTACTGTTGCGCTTTTCGGGCACGGAACCGGTGTTGCGTGTTTTTGCTGAAAGTCAGGCAGCAAGTGAAACTGAAGCGTTGATCAAATCCGCTTGCGGGCTGTTGCGCAGTGAAGGCTTGCAGATATAGTCACTTATCGCCTTGCAGTGTTTTGGCAGCGTTCAAAATTTGAGAATGAAACACATAGACCTTACGGGCTTATGTGTTTTTTTGTTGTCGATTGGGAACTATCAGTTACGTATTAATTGATATTCTACTATTGATTTTTGGTTGCTTTTCTTGATATTATTTTAATACATATTATTTTGTATGAAAGGAGCTTACTGAAGTATGAGAAAGAGGGGACTTTGTTTGTTCTTACTGACTGTATTCTTATTTTTAGGGAGTTCAGCTTGTTTGCAGGCAAAAGATTTGCAATCTTTAACTGAATTGGAAAAATACAGCGGATACGTTTATTTTACCCGCCCTACTTGTTCCAAATGTGTTGATTTTTCTCAAGTTTTGCAGACAACTTCGGCGGCCAAAGAACGGAATTTACGTTATCTGGATACCGATTTTTGGCGGAAAGACCCTAATTTTACCACAATTATGCAAAAGTACGATATTAAGGGCGTTCCGAGTTTGTTGTTACTTGAACGGGGAAAGATTGTCAGTCGTTTTTTAACGGAAAATACGGAAGAAGAAAAGGTGAAAAATGATTTGCATTTTTTCCTGGAAGCGAATCGGAGAATTTTAGGTAATATGCAATTTAT
>CAMXYS010000133.1 GCA_947253135.1 uncultured Clostridia bacterium | reverse complement strand
CGTCGGCAGCGTCAGATGTGTATAAGAGACAGGTATTCACCCTTGCCGGCACACAGATCCGCATAACTGCCACGCGCTTGAACTAAACGCACAGCCGGATTTAATTCATGGAAAGTTAAATGATCCGTTTCTGTATCATAAATTTGTACACCTTTGGGCTGACCGATTTCCGAAAAAGCATAAACGGCCGGAGAACCCGAATAGGACACTTGCGGCAGCGGTGACTGACGCCGGTGAAGGTGGCCTAAAAACACCCGGTCATAACCCTTAAACACAGAAGCTGAAATTAAACTACTGCCTCCCATTGATAATAAGGCCATGCGGTCAGTTCCCGACGGCTCAGCATTAAGCGTAAAACAATGGGCAATCGCTATATGTCTACTTGGTCCCGGCCAGCCGGCATGGCATTCTGTCGACGCGAACGGATCTGCACTCAAAGCATTTGTGTCCACTTGCCTTTTTTTAATCGGTTGCCAATACTCTTGTCGCTCTGCATAGTCAGCCAGAGAAGCCCGGACCAGGACCTGCATTGCCTCCTCTGTTCCATCAATTTTTTCTTCTGGGAATAGACGGCGCACCTCGGCTGCATGAAAATAAGGAAACAGGTGAAAACAAACATCGCCGATCCGGATGACTCTTCTTTCCGCAATCCGCCCGCTGATAAACAGCCCGGCTCGGTTGAGCAAGGCGGCGTATTGGCTTAGGCGCTCAGGGCTGTCATGGTTGCCGGCGATAGCAACCACCGGAATTCCCCGCTCCAAACAAAGTTTGGCAACAAAGCGATCAAAGAGGTCAATTGCTTCTAAAGGCGGCACACTTTGATCGTAGATATCACCGGCGATAACCAGGACATCGACCCTTTCACGGTCAATTAAAGTCAAGAGATCAAGCAGCATGCTCTCCTGTAAATCAAGCAAGCGCCTACGCCCCAAGCTGATACCCAAGTGCCAATCCGAGCTGTGTAAAATACGCAAGGCTTCCCCCTTTTTATAGTTGCTATAATGAATTAGTCGATGGCAAATTCGCCTTCTTCGGCCAGAAAAGTAGCCAAGGCTGTGCCCTCTTCTGCTGTCAGGCCGAGCTTGGCAAATAGGTCCGGCCGCTTGTAATAGGTCTCTCGCCAGCCATCCAGGCGGCGCCACTGTTCGATGTTGGCATGGTGACCGGATTGCAAGACTGCCGGTACGTTCAAGCCGCGCCAGCAGGCCGGCTTGGTGTATTGCCGACACTCCAGAGAACCGCGGTAATGCGATTCTTGTTCATAGGCTTCACTGGCCGGCAAAACACCCGGTAAAAGCCTGGCAATAGCATCGACTATAACAGCTGCAGCCAGTTCTCCGCCGGTTATAACAAAGTCGCCAAGCGACACTTCCTCTGCCTCAATAACCGACAAAACGCGCTGATCAACCCCTTCATAGTGGCCACATAAAAAAATAAGTTGGTCTGCTTGAGCCAGCTCACAGGCCATATCTTGGTTGAAGCTGCGCCCCTTGGGGGAAAGATAAATGGTCCGGCGGTGCAGCTCACCGGCACCGGAAGGTGCTCCCTTTCGGTAGGCAGGTCCCTCCGCCTCCCGGTAGGACGGTCCCACCAGCCAAGAACAAGACTGCTTAAAAAAAGCTTCTCCGTTTCCCGGTTGTTCAAAGCATGCTTTATGCGGATCTTCTAGAGCAGCCTGCCAGGCTCGATAAATCGGCTCACACATCATCAGCATTCCTTTGCCGCCGCCGTACAGGCTGTCATCCACCTTGCCGTAATCATTGATGGCAAAATCACGTATATCGTGGGCAAAAAAGGAAAAAAGGCCCTTATCCAGAGCCCGTCCAGTTATGCTGGACTTGATGTTCGAAGTCACCAAGTCCGGAAACAAACTTAAAATAGAAAAAATCATACCTTTACGGTCTCCGTCCTATCCCTCGCGATAAACATCCAGCAAACCGGCCGGCAGATCGACCTTAATAACTTTAGCTTCCGGATCAATTTCCCGGAGGATATCCGGCACAGCCGGAAAAAGCGCTTCCCGGCCGTCCGGCAAGGTAATCACATAGAGTTCTTGGGCCCGGTCGGTCAAGATATCAGCTAAAACCCCAACTGCCCCCTCACAGGAATCAACCACTGTAAAGCCGATCAAATCTCTCACAAAATACCGTCCGCGTGGTAGGGGTTCAGCCTGCGTTCGCGTAATCGATATATAATAGTTGCGGTACTGCTCTGCTGTTGTCCGGTCTTCAATGCCTTCAATTTCAACCAGCCAGCGCCCTTTATGCGGGCGAGCTTTTAAGTGAATCGGCTTGACCTGCCGGCGGTCCGGAGAGACCAGGTAAGCATCTTCTAAAAAGGCAAGCCGGTCCGGCACATCCGACAACAAAGTTGCCGCCAGACTGCCGGCAATGCCGTGGGCGGACGTCAGTAAGGCGACATCAAAAAATTCACCTTCTGCCCCCTCCTTTGCTGTCGTCCTCTGCCCCCTCGGCAAGTGGTCTTCTTTCATCGATTTCTCCTATCCAAAAGAACAGCATTCAAGCTTGAACACTGTTCCGGAAGCCGGTCTGACCTGGTGGTCAACCGGTTTGCTTAAGCAAAGATTTTGCAGCTGCCTTGGTAAAATCGGCTCGTTCAAACGGTCTGAGCCGGTCCAGGGTTAAGACGCCGGACTCGGGCTCAGCTTAGTCTGCAATATCTACAATCACTCTGCGCCTGATGGTATTCCCATAGGCCTTCATCAATTTGCGAATAGCCTGAGCTCTAACACCGCCACGGCCGATCACTTTACCCATATCCCGCGGCTGAACACAGACGCGCACGACAACAGTGTGGCCCTTGTCTTCAGCTTCTACCCTGGCCTCATCCGGCTGGTCAATTAAGGGTTCGATCAAGCCGATCAGCATCTCGCGCAGACGAGCGGCTTCCGCGCTCATTTGACATCACCGTTTTGCTTCAACAGACGGCGGACTGTGTCGGTCGGCTGGGCACCGTTTGCGAGCCAGCGGCGAGCGGCTTCACCATCAATCTTAAAAGAAGAGGGATTATCCATGGGATTGTAGGTCCCAATTTGCTCAATGAAACGACCATCGCGCGGTGAACGTGAATCCGCTACCACGATGCGGTATTGCGGAGCCTTCTTTGCGCCTACTCTTTTTAAACGAATTTTAACTGCCATAATTTCCTCCATAAGAATAAATAATATATATGCAGGGCTCATGCCATCTTTGGCCTTTCACCCTTTGCACCACATCTACTGCCGGTTTTAATTGCACCCGGCTAAACTAATTGCCGGCCGGTCTGCCGGTGGACATTACAGGCCCAGGTTGTTCATATCAAACATGCCTTTGCCAAACCGCTTCCGCCGCTTGCCTTTACCTGTTTTACCGGTGAAGCGTTTCATCATCTTGCTCATCTCTTCGTATTGACGAATCAAGCGGTTGACTTCCGGTACCGTCGTACCTGAACCATTGGCGATACGCTTCCGGCGACCGGCATTAAAAAGCTGGGCATTCGCTCGCTCCTCCGGTGTCATGGACCGGATAATGGCCACCATGCGGTCAAATTGAGCGTCATCCATATTAACAGCTTCTAATTGGCCGGACTTCATGCCGGGAATCATTTTTAAAAGATCCTTAATGCCACCCATTTTCCGGATTTGTAAGAACTGCTCCAGCATATCATCCATGGTAAAGCGGTTTTGCATTAAATTTTCAGCCGTTCGCTGGGCAGCCTCTTGGTCAATGTTAGCTGTCACCTTGTCGATCAACGATAGGACATCGCCCATTCCCAGGATACGAGAAGCCATGCGGTCCGGGTAGAAGGGTTCAAGGGCGTTCATTTTCTCGCCTGTACCGATAAATTTGATGGGCTTGTCAGTTAGCTTTTTGATAGACAGGGCGGCACCACCGCGGGCATCGCCGTCCAGCTTAGTCATAATATAGCCGTCCAGACCGATCTCGCGGTCGAACTCTAAGGCAATATTGACGGCCTCTTGGCCGATCATGGCATCGACAACCAATAATTTTTCATAAGGATCGACCACCTGAGCAACAGCCTTCAGCTCATCCATCAGTTCAGCGTCTACAGTCATCCGGCCGGCTGTATCGACGATTAGTGTGTCGCACATCATATAGC
>CAMXYS010000132.1 GCA_947253135.1 uncultured Clostridia bacterium | reverse complement strand
TAAAGCGCTTCATAAAATCCAGCAAAAAAGAGGCCCACCTGTGGCGCAAAGTTCGCTGGGCTAAATGATACAAGCCCTGACGTATTTTTCGGACCGGCCTTTTCATCCCTCTTCTCTTTGTTTGGGTACGTATTGCCGGTAAATACAAAACCGGTAACGCACACCCGACAGCTTGTCGACGTGCCACTCGGTTTGATCTTCCAACTGCCAACCCGGCTCTCTGTCTAAATTCGGAAAAGTTGTATCAGCCGGAAAAATATGAGCAAACCGGGTCACGTAAGCAGTTCGGCAATAAGGTAAAAAAGTGCGATAAACCTGGCCGCCGCCGATTAGCATGACCCGGTCCCATTCCTCCTGTGACAAACTTCGAACTATATCCTCCGGGCTGTGCCACACCTCCGCCCCCTCCACCTTCAGGTCCGGCTGACGGCTCAGAACAAGGTTGCGCCGGTGGGGCAGTGGCTTGCCACCGGGAAAGCTCGTTAAAGTCAGGCGTCCATAGAGGAGAATACGTCCCTTTGTTTGAGCACGAAACCAAGCCAAGTCCTCCGGTGAATGAACCAGAAGTCCCCCTTCGCTGCCGATATTCCAAGCTGCATCTGCTGCTACAATCAAATCCATAAGACCTACCTCAGCCGACCGTTGAATTAGTTATGATCATATCATAACCCGAAGAAAGAATAACAAAGAATGCCGGCCGCCACCGCCACATTGAGTGACTCGGCACCGCCGACAATGGGAATATAGGCTTTATAATCGGCCAAAGCGATTAGTTCGGGGGGCAAACCCGCTCCTTCATTACCGACTAAAACGGCCAGACGGGGGCGGCCGGGGGCGGCACCAAGCTCATGTTCAAGTCGCAGTCTGGTCAGTAGATCGGGCAAAGGCTCACCCGGCAAGACCGCAGCAATTAAAAGTACACCTGCCGCCTTCAGCTGCTGTAAATAGGCGGCCAGATCAGCTATACGGGCTAGACCGATGTTAAAAAGCGAGCCCATGGTGCTGCGGACTACCTTGTCATTATAAAAAGAGGCCGCCTTGCGGTCGGTGACAAAACCATCTAGACCAAAGGCATCAGCTGTTCTGATCAGGGTGCCCAAGTTTCCCGGATCCTGCACACCGGCGGCAATGAGAAGGCCGCGGTCAAGCCGGGTTGGGTCACTGAGCCAGGTCGGGTCGGCCGGCAGACTGACCAGCAACAAAATACCTTGAGGCCGGTCAGTCTTGGTCAGACGATTAAACAGGTCAGGGCTCAGGCGCCACACCCGGCAAGTAGGATCGGCCATGCAGCGGTTGACCAAATCAGCCAGTCGAGAACGTGATGCCGACGTCACCTGATCAGCCGCCAGTAGGCAAATGAGCGGTCGACAGCCGGCAGCTACAGCAGCCTCACACAGACGTACACCCTCAAGAGCCAACAAGTCATGGCGGCTGCTGTTTTTGCCGGCCACTGCTCGCTTGATAGCCTTGTAGTGAGGGTTTTGGGACGAAGTTAAGAAAGGGACAGCTGGGCTCGAAGCAGCGCCCCGTTTTTTTTTATTAGGCTGTCTTCCCCCCATTCTCAGCACCCTTTCTGTTCTCTAACTTTTCCCTTTGCCTTTATTTACAACCCGGCAAAAACCCAGCCTATAAAAGAGCCCGCCGAGATGCGGCGGGCAGTAACTAAAGCCAGGTAAAGATTTAACTCAAAGGAATAAGTTCTGTTACCGGCTTATTATTCTCAAAGAGCAGCCTTAGCCTGCTCACACACAGCGCTGAAAGCAGCCGGGTCATTGACAGCCAGGTCAGCCAGAATTTTACGGTCCAGCTCAATGCCTGCCTTCTTCAGGCCATTGATCAGCTTGCTATAGTTCATACCGTTCAGGTGAGCACCCGCATTGATCCGGGTAATCCAGAGGCGACGGAATTCACGCTTTTTATTACGGCGGTCGCGGTAAGCATAATTACCCGACTTCATCACCTGCTGGTTCGCCACCTTAAAGAGCTTGCTCTTATGTCCAAAATATCCTTTTGCCTGTTTTAAAACTTTTTTATGTCTTTTGCGCGCGGTCACGCCACGTTTTACTCTAGCCATTTCTTATCCTCCTAGGCCTTGCCGGTCAGTGCTGTACCGGCCGAAAAATAACGGGTTAAAACAAGCAAATTTTACTTGTAGGGCAGCATTTCTTTGATGCGTTTGGCATTGATCGGGTTGGCCACCCGGGTGCCGCGCAAGTCTCTTCTTTGCTTCGGGCTCTTTGCCTCGGCCTTGTGCTTTTTGTTGGCGTAGGGTGTGACCACCTTACCTCTGCCCGTTACCTTAAAGCGCTTTTTAGACGCCGAATGAGTTTTTTGTTTAGCCATCACTATTTCCTCCTGCTATTCTTAGAAACCGGCTTATTTTTTATTGCTTTCCTTGACTGGCGACATGAACATGACCATATTGCGGCCCTCGACTTGCGGTCTGCGATCAATTTCGCCAACTCCTTCCAGACGGTCGGCAAAATCATTCATGACATCATAGCCCTGAGATGTATAAGCCATCTCACGACCCCGGAAGCGGATGTTGACCTTGACCCGGTTGCCGGCTTGTAAGAAGCGTTCTGCATTGCGAACTTTGACATTTAAGTCGTGCTCCTCGGTGGTCAGCTTTAAACCGACTTCTTTGATTTCAATGACTCGCTGCTTGCGACGCGCCTCTTTTTCGCGCTTGGATTGCTCGAAGGCATACTTGCCGTAATCAGCGATCCTAGCCACGGGATTTTGCGGGTTGGCCGACATCAAAACCAGATCCAGCCCTGCATTTTTAGCGCGTTCAATGGCAATTTCAGTTGGTATTACGCCTACCATGTCGCCATTTTCGTCGATGACTCTTACTTCTTTAAAGCGGATTTTTTCATTAACTTGGACACCGCTATTCTTCCTGGCTATGTTCATACCTCCTACTCATCAATAAAAAATGGAACGAATACAAAAATCCGTTCCACAAAACCACTTTCCAGAAGTGGTTAACACCAAGATGATGAACCCTGTCGCCTGCAGCTTGGGGTGAGAAAAGGATTTCTGCTTCAATACACCTTGGTAGATTACACTGTCAGCTGCTTTTTGTCAAATTCAATTTCGCTGCTGTTGGCCTATTTCAGCGGCAGCTCGCATTGGCTCAGCTTTGATAAGTAAGCCCCGATTTCATGTGACAGTTCAACCGCTCCGGCACTGCTCTTGGCATAAAAGATGAAGATCAGTCTAGTCTCACCAAGCAGCAAACCGATATCACCGATGTAGCCACCATAGTCGCCGTACTTGTGGACATATGTTCCGTCTTGTAAAGGTTTGGTAAGGTACTCATTGAATGTTGTAGTCCCCATATTTTCCAGCAAAATATCATAATAGGGGTTTTCATCCGGATTTTGAGCCAGCTTCAATAAGACAGGCTTCATCCGAGCGGCAGTGGCCATGCCATCGTCATAATCTAGGCCATAGCTCATGTTTAAGCGCTGTGTCAGGGAAAGTCCTTCCGGTCGCTCTCGCCAATATCTGAAAACCATATTAGTAGCTATGTTGTCACTGTCTACGATGGCCCGCTCAAGGCAGTCTCCTATGGTTAACCGGTCCCCTTCGCTGATTGTGTTTTGTAGGCTGCCGCTATCGCCTTCATAGTCCAAAGCCTGCCGGTAGGTCAAAGTCTCTGCCAAATCGACCGCACCGGCAGCTGCCTGATCGCAGCAATAGAGGGCCATCGGAACCTTGACCGTACTGGCTATATTGACGCGAAGATCTGCATTTGCAGAAAAAAGAGTTTGCCCTTGGTCCGGAGCCAGAATAATCAAACTGACGTCATCGGACAGCCCTGATTTTTCGAGCAAAGCAGCCAAATCCTCACCCGCCTGATCAAGGTCAAGTTCAGCTGGTGATGGACTTACGTAGCTGACCCCTAAGGCTGTTTCTATGGCTGCGCCTAAATAGTCATCCTCAGCAGACCAGGAACTTGGTCGGTCCACAGACTCCGGCTTTGATTCAGCAAGTGAAGAATTCGAACAAGTTGTTGTAACATTTTGCGGTTCCCGATAAAGAGCACTTGGACTAGGCACCGGCTTGGTACAAGCAGACAGGCCCGGCAAGCTGACTAAAACAGAAATTAGCAGGCACAGTTTAACAGCAGAGGGCCACGTTTTTTGTTTAAACGTCCTTTTTTTATATGTTCGGTTAATT
>CAMXYS010000131.1 GCA_947253135.1 uncultured Clostridia bacterium | reverse complement strand
TGACGGAAATTGTGGTCAAAGCGGCGGTTAAAGCCGGTTTGGAAGGTGACGCCTGTCTCTTTGACAACGTCCAAAACTTCCTTGATCTTATCCAAATCTTTATCGATCGGCTTTTCGCAGAAAACCGCCTTACCGGCCTTGGCAGCCGCAATCGAAATCTCCGCATGTGTGTCCGTGGAGCTGGCCACAATGACCGCCTCTACTTCCGGATTGGCGATCAATTCGCGGTAATCCTCGTAGATATGTTCAACGCCGTTTGCTTTTAATTCATCAACCGCACCACTGATATAAGGATCAGCAGCGGCAATAACGACAGCGCCCTCCACTAATTTGTTGATGTTGCTGACATGCAGTCGGCCGATGCGACCGGTACCGACAATGCCCATCTTTAACACACTTCCCATGATTCCACCTCTTTCATCATTCATTCCATAAAACCTCGGACTAAAGCAGGCCGAGACCGCACCATTCCACGCTGCACAACAAAGACCGGAAAAGCCGGTTAGGGCCTCTTTTTTCAGTCTTTCACCTGCAACTGATACGTAAGTCCAGTGTAATAAATCGGGGTGCAAGTGTCAACGAACTGCACAACCGCAAGGGAGCTTCACTGCCCTCTTAAAGGCTAATTGCCGAAGTGTTTTCTTAAGTTCATTTAATTTCCAACGCCTCCGGTTTATTTTTAAATTTAATCTTATTTGGCTAGGGCTGTGCTCTTACAGGGCACTTCGGCCCCTGCATACAGGCCGGCAGTTGAAGCCGGCCCAACAATGTAAGCCCGGCTAAAATCGCCACGACCTGACGAAAACGATGCCGGCCCAAAGAAACGCTTACTTTTACCCGGCCGGCAAACTGTGGCAATATAAAAAAAGAGCTGGGATATGCCTTTATCGAAATAGCGCAAGGACAGACAACCGGTCCGTCCGGTGCCTAAAAGGAGGTTAGGGTGCTGAACTTTAGATTTATTTCACCGACTGAGATTTACTTTGGCAAAGATACAGAGCGTTTTTGTGGCGAAGCGGTCAAAAAACATGGTGGCAGCCGAGTCCTGATTATACACGGAACCGGCTCGGCAGTTAGGTCCGGCTTGCTGGATCGGGTCTGCCAAAGCTTAGCAGAAAATGGTCTGCACTTTCAGATAGAAGGTGGCGTAGTCGCCAACCCTCGGGACGAAAAAGCGGCAGAGCTGGTCCGGGTAGCAGTGGACAAAAAGCTTGACTTTGTGCTGGGAGTGGGCGGCGGCAGCGTTTTAGACACTGCAAAAGCTGTGGCAGTGGGCGCCTTGTCACCTGCTACCCCCTTGTGGGATTTTTTCAGCTACAAAGTGCCGGTGGAAAAGGCCTTGCCCGTGGGCAGTGTGATGACCTTTCCCGCTACCGGCAGTGAAGCTTCTCCTTCCAGTGTTTTAAACTTTGCCGGGCCGGGGCTGAAAAGAGGCTTGGGCAGCGACCTGATCCGCCCGGTCTTTGCTGTTTTAAACCCGGAACTGACCTACACTCTGTCGCCTTACCAAACAGCCTGTGGCATTGTTGACATGATGTCTCATTTACTAGAGCGCTATTTTTCCAATACGCCCCATGTCGATGTGACTGACCGGCTTTGCGAGGGCCTCTTGAAAAGCATTATGGACGCTGCCCGCGGCTGGCTGAAAAATCCCAATGACTACGAAAGCCGGGCCGCTTTAATGTGGGCCTCGACCTTGGCACACAACAATGTCGCCGGAGTTGGTCGCGAACAGGACTGGGCTTGCCACGCCCTTGAACATGAGCTGAGCTACCGCTATGATGTCGCCCATGGCGCCGGTCTGGCTGTTATCACCATCGCCTGGATGCGCTATGTGGCTCCCCTGGCACCGGCTAAACTGTGTCGCTTTGCCGTAGAAGTGTTAGGACTTCCCGCTAAGTTTGAAGACCCGGTCAACCTGGCCCTGGCAGGCACCCGCCGACTGGCGGCCTTCTTCCACGAGATCGGCATGCCTTTGACTTTTGAAGAGTTGGGCGGCGACCCGGCTGATATTCCGGCCTTGACCCAAACGGTCAAGCGCTTAAGTCACGGTAAAGCCGGCAACTATGTCCCCTTAGATGATGCGGCCATCAAGGCGGTCTACCGCCTATCTTTAGCGGAAAATGCCGTTTTTTGAAGCATAAGCGGAAAGCACAAGTACTTTTAAAAAATGTTTCCCTAAGAAAAGGACGACCACGGCTTAGCTCCGTTTGGTCGTCCTCTGCTGTGAATATATCGGTTTTTATAAATCCACCGTTAGCTTGTCGGAAGCTCCGCCGGCGGCAACTTCAGCTCCATTTCTTCACCGTCACGGTAAATGCCCAAAACAATTTCATCACCCGGTCTGACTCTGTTCTTGAGGGCTTGCAAGTCATGATAACCGGTGATCGGCGACCCGTTCAAAGATACAATTACATCTTGTGTTTTTACACCGCCGCGCTCGGCCAAGCTGCCCTTTTCTACCTGCTGGACGAACACACCCGCCGGCAGATCATACCGACTTTGCAGCTCCGGCGTAATATTGATGCAGCCGACACCCAATTGCGGCGCCTCTATCTTCCCTGTCTCAATCAGCTGGTCTACCAGGGGGGCAAAGGTGTCACTGGGAATAGCAAAGGCAATACCTTCTACATTTTGTCCGCCGGCCTTAACTGAATTAATGCCGATCAGCCGACCTTGGTCATCCAGCAAGGCCCCGCCGGAGTTGCCCTGGTTAATAGCAGCATCGGTCTGGATGACATTGTACATGGTGCCATCTTTTGTTTCGATATTGCGACCGGTCGCGCTGATCACACCGCTGGTCACTGTCCCCTCCAGAACGCCTAAAGGATTGCCGATAGCCACCACTTGGCTGCCGACAGTCAAGTCTGAAGAAGGTGCCAGTTCAGCGGCCGGTAAGTTGTCCGCCTTGATTTTAATTACCGCTATATCATTGCTGGGATCAGAGCCGATTAACTCAGCTTCATAGCTGTCACCGCCGGCCAAAGTTACGGTTACTTGATCTGCGTCTCCCACCACGTGGTGGTTTGTCACAATATAGCCGTCCTTAGAGATAATCACTCCGGAACCGGCCCCCTCCATAGGGGCGACCATGCCAAAGTTATACTGTACATTCATAGTTGTCCGGATAGCAACGACAGAGGGGGAACACTTTTGGGCAATTTCCGCGACCGAAAGTGCGCCACTGCCGGCCCGGTCTATTTTAACTTGGCTTTTAGTCGAATCATCCTTTGGCGAAAGAGCTGTTGTAGTGGTGTCGGTCACAGCCGGCTCAAGCTGCTTGCCCACTTGTTCGTTTACTTGACGGCTAAGATGGTGATGACTCAAATAGGCACCGGCAGCACCACCGCCCACCGTACAGACTAAAAGAATGGCAATTGCAGCCACGACTTGGCCGGTTCTCCCGGCTCGTTTCGATTTCTTTTGTTGCGGATATTTATCCGAGTTACTGCTGTATGTTCCGGCAGCTCCGTAGTCATATGGATTGTCTGTGTAGTACGGCTGTCGGCCTGGCTGTTGCGGTTGATATTGATTCACCTGTTTGACCTCCTCATCTTCAACAAGCAGGTTAAATAAAAACCCGCTTTAAAGCTACAATCACTTTATGAACTCTGGTTTGGCAAGGGAACATAAGCGCTGTATAGACCATCGAAATGTCTTACGCCTATTTATAGCGAAAAAACATGGCAAAAAGACGGCATTTTTTTATGTTTTTTAACTAAAGATTAAACAAATTATGTTAACCGGTTCACACCGGTCGGGCGAGCTTCATCTTTATTTTCGGCGCAAGTGTCTCCAGCGCTGGGGGAAGGGGGGATAACGGTAGCGGTCCGTCCGGTCTGAGCCCGCCCGGTAAACCGTCCTCGCTTCTGTGAACAGCTCAAAGCCAGCCCGTCCACGCGTCGCACCAAAGCCGCTAATACCACGGCCGCCGCTCGGGAAAAGGGGATCCTGCGTTTGCACAACTGTGTCATTAATGGCTGCACTGCCATAAATACCCAGGCGGCTGACCAAGTCAATCTCCACTTCATTTTGGCTGAACAAGTATAGGCAAAGAGGGGTCGGCCCTTCATTTAATCGGGCCAGCGTAAACGAAAAGTCTTCAAAACCCACGACCGGCAAAACCGGACCGTAAATTTCCTCTTTCAAAAGCGGGCTGTCCGCTTGAATGCGGTCAATAATGGTCGGTTCAATTCTTAATGTCTCCTCATCGGCCCGGCCGCCCCACATAATACGGCCACCGTTCATCAACTCCTTAAGGCGATCAAAGGCCTCCTTATGAGCTACACGCCGGTATTCCGG
>CAMXYS010000130.1 GCA_947253135.1 uncultured Clostridia bacterium | reverse complement strand
GCTCGGAGATGTGTATAAGAGACAGGATGACTTCTTTAAATCCGGTTTATACGATCGGCAACCAAATTATGGAGTCTCTTATTTTACATACAAACCGCAACCGGAAAGCCGCCCGCGAGCGGGCAGCGGAGCTGCTGGAATTGGTTGGTATCAATGATCCGGTGAAACGGTTGAAGCAATATCCGCACGAGCTGTCCGGCGGTATGCGCCAACGGGTGATGATCGCCATGGCCCTGGCCTGTGAACCTGATATCCTCATTGCCGATGAGCCAACAACAGCTTTAGATGTGACCATTCAAGGGCAAATTTTAGAGCTGATCGGTGATCTGCAACGCGAGCTGGGCATGGGTGTCATTATGATCACCCATGACTTGGGTGTGATCGCCTCCATGTGTGATGAAATTATTGTCATGTATGCCGGTACCATTTGCGAGCGCGGCTCGGCGGACGATGTGTTTTACCGCCCTGCCCATGAGTACACCAAAGGCTTAATTCAGTCTATTCCGACGCTCTTAAAGGATGATGAAAAGTTGGTGCCAATCGCCGGCACACCGATTGATCTTTTAAATATGCCACCCGGCTGTCCTTTTTCTCCACGCTGCAGCGAGGCTATGCAGATTTGCTTGGAAGAGCGCCCGACTGAAATGGTCGTGGAAGCAGGGCACTCGGCAGCCTGCTGGGCGAATGTCCGCCAATTTTTGGAGGGGCGTCCGCTGGTTGATGTAAGAGAGCAAAACAGCGAGCGGCACGGTAGTTTTAGTGCCCGGACGGCAGGCGAGGGCGACAGTCGGCAAACAGGGGCGAAAGGCTGAGGTAAAGGACAAATCAGATGACAGCAGACAAGCAAAACACCCCTCTTGTAGAGGTGAAAAATTTACAAAAGCATTTTCCCGTCCGCAGAGGCGCCTTTGGCAAAACTGTTTTAAAGGCGGTCGACGGCGTCAGCTTTACGATCAACCGTGGCGAGACCCTGGGCCTGGTAGGGGAGTCAGGCTGTGGCAAGACGACCGTCGGTCGAACGATGTTGCACTTGCTTGAACCTACAGGAGGCGAAATCCTTTTCGACGGTGAACCGGTTACTGAAAAAAATATCAATCAGTACCGCAAGCGCATGCAAATGGTTTTTCAAGATCCCTATTCTTCTTTGGATCCGCGTATGACCGTAGGTGATATTGTAGGGGAAGCTCTGGATATTCATAAACTGTATAACAACAATAAGGAGCGGGGCGAGCGGGTAAACGAGCTGCTTTATACGGTGGGCTTGAATACTGAGCACGCCAACCGCTACGTGCACGAATTTTCCGGCGGTCAGCGGCAGCGGATAGGGATAGCTCGAGCCTTGGCAGTCAAACCGGATTTTATTGTTTGTGATGAATCGGTTTCAGCCCTTGACGTATCGATTCAAGCTCAAATTCTTAATATGTTTAAAGAGCTGCAGCAGAAGATGAACCTGTCCTATCTCTTTATCGCCCACGACATTTTAGTGGTCAACTATATGAGTGACCGGGTGGCTGTTATGTATTTGGGGCGCATTATCGAAATTGCTGAAACCAATGATATTGTCCGGCACGCCATCCATCCTTACACGGAGTCGCTGCTGTCTGCTGTGCCTATTCCCGATCCGGATACGGCCAGAAAGAGCAAACGGATCGTATTAGAAGGGGATGTGCCCAGCCCGGTAGACTTGCCTACAGGCTGCGCTTTTAATACACGTTGCCGCTATGCCACTGAGCGCTGCCGGCAGGAGACACCGCCGCTGGAAGAGCGCCGGCCGGGGCACAGAGTAGCTTGCTGGAACCGCTGACCCGAAGGCGGTGGGGCTATCTTTCGGTCAGATTAGGAGCTCTCGCGGCCGTCATTTGCGAAGCCTGGCTTCATTTTGCTCATAGACCGACGTATTTATGAATAAAATGCTATAATAACAAAACCATATTGCATATTTAACATATGCTGATGGATAAAAACGATTGCTCAGCCCGTTTTGACGGGCTGAACCGAATGGAGGAAGACGTATGAAATTAAAGCGTTTGCTGGCCTTGACCCTAACGGGTTGCCTGGCTTTCTCGCTTGCTGCCTGTGGTGGAAAAAAAGATTCCGCGCCGGCAGCGTCTGAGACACCGGCGGCAGAGGCTACAGAAACAAAAGAAGCTCAGGTACAGGACTGGAAGCACTACGATGATTTGATCAATGAAATCCGGGTGATGACTGACTTTGCCGAGCGCGAAAAGAAAATGCATGAAGCGGAAGACATGCTGATGGACACCGGGGCGATCATACCGCTGTACTACTACAATGATGTCTATATGATGAAGCCTGAAGTCAAGGGGGTTTACGCCACTCCTTACGGTTACAAGTATTTCCAATTTGCTGACCTGGGTGGGAAGGATACCATGCGGATTATGCAGGCTTCTGAGCCGGCGCGTTTGGACCCGGCCCTAAACTCTTCGGTTGACGGTGCTATCCTGGCGATTTCTTCTTTTGCCGGCCTGTACACCTATGATGAAAATAATGAGCCGGTGCCGGACTTGGTTGAATCAGTCGAGGTTTCCGAAGATGGAAAGACCTATACCTTCACCTTGAAGGAAGGGCTCAAGTGGTCCGACGGCAGCGACTTGACTGCTAAGGATTTTGAATACTCCTGGAAGCGGGCTGCCGCTACTGAGACCGCAGCAGACTACTCCTATATGTTTGATGTCATCAAGGGTGCTCCGGATGAGCTGGCTGTCACAGCCTCAGAAGACGGCAAAACCTTCACAGTTGAGCTCAATGCTCCCTGCGCCTATTTCTATGACTTGTGTGCCTTCCCGACCTTTTTCCCGGTGAAGCAGGATCAGGTAGAAGCAGCTGAGGGCTATAAGGGTGAAGACGGTAAAATTAAGGACGCCGGCGCCTGGGCTGTAGAAGCGGGCTTTGTGTCCAACGGCCCCTTCACACTGGAATCCTGGAATCACAATGAGTCGATGACTTATGTTAAGAACCCCAACTATCACCGGGCAGATGACGTCAAACTGGAGAAGTTGGAATTTATGCTGAGTTCTGACAATACGGCGGCTCTGGCTGCCTACGAAGCCGGTGACCTCGACTTTATCGATGGTATTCCGACGGAAGAGATGCAGTCGCTCAAAGAGCGCGATGACTTCTATAAAATCGACCAGCTCGGCACCTATTACGCCTGCTTTAATGTCAACTCACCTCTTTTTGAAGGCAAGACCCCCGCTCAAGCTGCTGCTATGCGGAAGGGCATCGGTGCTTTGATCGACCGGGAATACATTATTAATACGGTTGCACAGGCCGAGCAAGTCCCGGCAGACTCCTTCTTGCCGCCCAACATGGCTAATGGCCACGGTGGTGTATTTAAGAGCAACTCGGACATCTATACTTATCCGGAGGGCACCGGCTACTACGATGCGACAACAGTCGATATCGACAAGGCGATCGAGTACCTCAAGGAAGCGGGTTTTGAATTTGATGGTGACCAATTGTCTCCGAATACACCGCTCCACATT
Source organism: uncultured Clostridia bacterium (assembly GCA_947253135.1). Taxonomy (GTDB): domain Bacteria; phylum Bacillota; class Clostridia; order Saccharofermentanales; family Fastidiosipilaceae; genus CAMXYS01. The sequence goes on along the minus strand of CAMXYS010000130.1, from coordinate 845 downwards.
GAATACCTGACCAACCAGATGGATTCCCATGAAGCGATTGCTGCAGCGATTCAGCAGGATTTGGCAGAAGTCGGCATTGAGATGAAAATCAAGACCCAAGACTGGGAAGTTTTCTTGGAGACGCGCAAAAAGGGCGACTACGACATGGCTCGCAACGGCTGGATCAGTGACTTCAATGACCCGATCAACATGCTGGAGATGTGGACTTCCGACAGCGGCAACAATGACTGCCAACTCGGCCGTTAAAGTTTGTTCTTATAGTCTGATCCTTTTCTAGGAAACCGGACAAATAAAAAGAAACACCCTCTTTACCTGAAATGCGGTAGGGAGGGTGTTTTTGCTTGCAGGGATGATCTGTTTCCGCTTACAAATGCGCATCGATTTTGTATACTGAATTAAAAATGTCCCCTACAGGAATCGAACCTGTATCTAGGGTTTAGGAGACCCTTGTTCTATCCGTTGAACTAAGAGGACATCAGAAACGGGTTTCATTCTAGCGAAGATAACAGTTTATTGTCAAATCAAGACGGCTATCTGCTTGGCCGAACGGGATTCGAGGGAAATATGTATTTTGACTTTTGCGACAGCGCAGACCAGGTGGTGGAGATCAGGGCGCACATCGATGATATGACTGGCGAGCACTTGGCGGTGGCCATGGAGCAATTGCTAGAGGCCGGCTCTTTAGATGTGGTGGCGGCACCGCTCTTGATGAAAAAGGGGAGACCGGGCTTTTTGCTGATTGTTTTGACCAAGCCTGAAGAGGCAGAGCGAATCGGCAGGTTGGTGCTGCAAGTGACCAGCACGGCGGGGGTGCGTTTTAATGCCTGCCCTCGCCTGGTCAAACC
>CAMXYS010000129.1 GCA_947253135.1 uncultured Clostridia bacterium | reverse complement strand
CCGCAATTGCGGCCAGGTTGGCTGAAAATGAAGCGGATTTCCACGCTGCAGAAGATGCTGATCAAAGCGCGGCGGAGGGGCAGGCCGAGGACGAGATGGAACCGTAAAATTTACAGCCTTGCTGCCGTGAGGTTTAGAGGTCGGTTTTTGGTTGGAGTAGGCAGAGCTATGTTGAAATATGCCGGGAGGTGAACAGTGGCTAAAAAGCAGCCGGAGCGAATGTGTATTGCGTGTCGCAGCATGAAGGCAAAACGGGATTTGTTTCGCTTAGTTGTACAAGCTGATCATTTAGTGTTGGATGAAACCGGCAAGCGCCCCGGGCGAGGCGCCTATTTATGTCGCAACAGAGCCTGTATCGAAAAGGCCGTCAAGGAAAAAAGGTTGGAGCAACATTTAAAGCACCGGCCCAGTCCGGCAGAATTGGCCCAGTTGGAAGAAACCATTAAGTCACAAGAAGAGGCTTTGGCTGCTGCAACCGCGGCAGCAGAGGCGGCGGCCCGCCTGGCCGCCATGCCGGCGGTAGCGGTGGGTGACCGTTTTGGCCAAACGGTTCGGATCAAGAAAAAGGGCAGGTCGGCACATGATGAGCAGGCCAAATGATCCCCTGAGTCGCCTGCTGGGGTTGGCCCGTCGGGCCGGCAGGCTTGTCTGGGGGATGGATGCAGTGTTAACTGCCCTGGCTCAGTCGCGAGTGGAGCTCATCTTACTGGCTACAGATGCCGCTCCGGCGACCATTCGCAAGCTTAAGCTGGCCTGTGCAAAGCAGCCGCACGTTGTTTGCCGGTCTTGGGGAACAACTCAAGAACTGGCTACCTTTAGTGGCAAGGAGCGGACTGCAATTTTAGCTGTCTGCGATGAAAATTTTGCCGCCGGGATAATAAAACAGTTACCGTGAGGGGTTGCGAAGGCTCCTCATCCCCGTAAAATGGATATTTCAGCCTTAAATCTGTATAATAGGCAAATGTGTTTTATTCTAAAAAGAATGCGGTAACGAGTATGTAGAATATAAAGTATAGGAATAAAAGTGGAGGGCTTTTCACAGAGATGTCAAAGAGCGTAAGTTCAGAACAAGATAAAGAGCAGAACAAAACCGGCCTCAATCCGGATGCCACTGCCACCGAGGCAGTCCAACCGGAGGCTGAAAATACCGAGCCGGATGGCCCGGTTGTAGCGATGAAGGGGGTATCCGGCAAGGTTATTACCGGTGTCGTCCGCGTCGTTAAAGCTAACAAAAAGGAAGAAGAAAAGCCTTCTGCAGCTGAAGTTGACACAGCCACCGCAGCTACTGCGGGTGCAGGTGCCACTGCCCCGGCTCCGGGTGCGCCGATGGAAGCGAAAAAAATGCCGGCTACACCGACTAAGACCGGGCGCGCGGCAGAACAAAGCTCAACCAAAAAACCGGGGGTGCCCGGCAAGGTGGGTAATATCTTCGAAATGCGCCGGGAGGCGGCCGCTCAGAAAGAAAAGGAAGCAGAGGCGCAAAAAAAAGCCGCTGCTGGTCAGGCGACCGGTGCGCCTGAGCCGAGCCGTAACCAACAGCGCCCGGCGGCCGACGGCACGTCCAAACAAGTAAAGCAGCCGGCAGCGAGCAAAGCCTCAGGAGATTCTTCTACTCAAGCACAACAGGCGACCACAGCAAGCGCAGTGGCCCCTGCAGCGGGGGGCCGGACCGGCTCTCCGGCGCAGTCGCCTGCCCCGTCTGAAGAACAGCGACCGGCAGCTGATAAAGAAGAGATTAAGAAACCGGGCACACCCGGCAAGGTGGGCAATATTTTTGACCTCCAAAACCAGAAGGGCGGAGCCAAAAGCTCCTTGGCAGCGACGGCTGAAATGCATGCCCAGCGAGTGGCGCGCAAACGTCACCGCAAAGAGGAACAGGCAAAAAGTCGTTTTGAAAGCCGGCCCGGCGGCCGCGGAGCAGTGTTTCCGGACAAGGACAAAGACGCGGATGAAGAGGCCGGTAAGTTTCGCAGCAGACCGCGGCGCCAAAGTCGCCCGGCAGCTGCGGAAGACAATCCCTTTGCCAGTGGGAAGAATGAAGGGCGGAGCCGGCGTGGTGGCAACCGCCGTAACCAAGGCAATGGGCGCAATGATCACCGCCACGAGGACGGCCGTCGTGGGCGCCGGACCAGTGGCAGTGACTTTTTGGAGCGACACGCCAGAATTAACCGTCAAAACCGTAAGCAGGAGGCCGAAAATCCGGCTCAGCGGGCAGTTTTGACGCATGTTTCTTTACCGGCTGAGATCACGGTAAAAGAATTTGCTGAAGCGATTAAAAAGACGACAGCCGAAGTGATCAAGAAGTTGATGAAATTCGGTGTGATGGCCACGATCAACCAAGTGTTGGACTATGAGACGGCCTCCATTATTGCCGGTGAGTTTGAGATTGAAACAGATAAACTGGTAGAAGTCACAGAGGAAGATATTCTCTTTGATGACTCTGACGACGCACCTGAAGATTTGGTCGCCCGCCCCCCGGTTGTGGTGGTTATGGGTCACGTTGATCACGGCAAGACCTCGCTTTTAGATTACTATCGCCAATCTTCCGTGACGGCAGATGAAGCCGGCGGTATCACCCAGCATATCGGTGCCTACACCGTGACGGTCAAGGGTGAAAAAATCACCTTCCTGGATACGCCCGGACACGAAGCCTTTACGACGATGCGGGCGCGTGGAGCCATGGTGACAGACGTTGCGATTTTGGTGGTGGCGGTTGATGACGGTGTGATGCCGCAGACGATCGAGGCGATTAACCACGCCAAGGCGGCTGATACGCAAATTATTGTAGCAATTAATAAGATTGACAAGGAAGGCGACCCCAACCGGGTGAAGCAAGAGTTGTCTAATTACGGGCTGATCCCGGAAGAGTGGGGCGGCGACACAGTTATGGTACCTGTCTCAGCTAAGACCGGCCAAGGCATGGATGAATTGTTGGAAATGATCCTCTTGACCACGGAAGTGATGGAACTGAAGGCCAACCCGAATCGGCAGGCCAAGGGTACCGTCATCGAAGCAAAGCTGGATCGTCACCGCGGCCCCGTTGCGACTCTGCTGGTTCAGCGCGGCACCCTTCATACCGGAGAGACCGTTGTGACCGGCACGATCGTCGGCAACGTCCGCTTGATGACAGATGCTACCGGTCAACAAATTAAGGAGGCAGGTCCTTCTGTCCCGGTCGAGATAACCGGTTTGCCGGAAGTGCCTGAGGCAGGCGAAATTTTCTACGCTGTCGCTGACGAGAAAATGGCTAAACAGTTAGCCGAAAAAAGACGGGCCAAGCAGCGCGAGGAAGAAATTAACAAGACGGCTCGTGTCTCTTTGGACACCCTGTTCAACCAGTTGGCGGAAGGCGAGGTCAAGGACTTAAACCTGATTGTCAAGGCAGATGTGCAGGGCTCGGTGGAAGCCATCAAACAGTCGTTGGAGCGTTTGTCCAACGATGAGGTCAATGTCCGGGTGGTCCACGGTGCGGTCGGCGCCATAACGGAGACAGACTTGCGCTTGGCCGAGGTCAGCAATGCGATTGTCATTGGCTTTAATGTGCGGCCGGCCACCAATGTCGAGGATATGGCCAAGGAAAGCAATATCGACATGCGCCTCTACCGGGTCATATATGATGCCATTGAGGATATTGAGGCGGCTATGAAGGGCTTGTTGGCACCCAAATTTGAAGAGGTCAGATTGGGCACGATCGAACTGCGGGAGGTCTTTAAGATTTCTTCTGTCGGAACGGTCGGCGGCGGCTATGTCCAGAACGGTAAAATTACTCGCCGGTCACATGTCCGCGTCGTGCGCGACGGTGTTGTTGTGGCGGAAGACGAGGTCGCCTCATTGCGGCGCTTTAAAGATGATGTCAGAGAAGTCGGCCAGGGCTATGAGTGCGGTGTCACTTTGGACCGCTTCCATGACCTAAAGGTCGGTGACGTCATCGAGTCTTACGAAATGAAAGAAATCGAGTCCTAAGACGGTCAGCTATTGGCTGAACCGACATCGGGAACTGCCGGTTTTTAGAGCAATGTCTTATCCCGAAGGTTCGGCCTGATGAACCTTTGGGATATTTTTTGGAAAGAAAAGAGAAAGAGATGTCAAAGCAAAGAGCCTTGCGGATTGCCGATGAAATTAAACGGTTAGTATCAACATTAATTCAACGAGATATGAAAGATCCGCGTATTCCCCCTTTTACCTCAGTCACAGACGTAGATGTTACGCCTGACCTCTCAATTGCCACCTGTTATATCAGTGTTTTAGGGGCAGAGGATCAACTGCAAAGTTGTCTGCTTGCTTTAACGAAAGGATCCGGTTTTTTGCGTCGGGAAATTGCCCGCCACATCCGGCTGCGGGTGGCGCCTGAACCTGTCTCTTATACACATCTGACGCTGCCGACGATTCGCCACCGGTGTA
>CAMXYS010000128.1 GCA_947253135.1 uncultured Clostridia bacterium | reverse complement strand
TGATGAAGGGTGATAAGGCGGTCGAGGGTAGAAAAGAAATCGGAAATTGTTTTCTGCTCCTCATAAGAAGGAAAGTACACTAAACCTTTTAACGCATTCTCCGCAGACACTTTCATATCATTTTTAGCTCCCTTATTGACCAGAGGATGCATATAGTTATTCATTCGAGCGTGCTGTTCAAAATAGACTTGGACAAAGTCTGAAAAGGCACTTTCTTTCGGTTGGTAAACGGCATACAAAGTTGAAACAATGCCAGTTTTCCCTTTGTTTGTCTTGATTATTCCATACGGGTTGGAGTTAAGTGGCGACTTAGTATATACCACATCACCAGTCCGAACCACACCATAATTTGATACCGAAGCACCTGCAAAAGAGCGCCCTTGAAACTCTATTTGATTAACGATTCCATAGTCACCTGATACAGACAGAACATCTGCTTTTCCGTATATGTCGCTTGTGTTCTTTTCGCCCGAAACCGCAAGATAGTCCTCCAACTTACGCTGTTCCCAATCATCGGTAAAGCCCTTAAAGCGGACCGCCGGCACCTTGCCCTGCCCCTTAGCCATGGATCTCACCTCCCAAAAGCCGTTGCAGCTCCCGGATGCCCGCCATATCCGCCTCGCTCCCGGTCAAGTCTCCCAGCATGGCACAAAGCTCTGCCTCCGTTTCCCTGATCTCTTTTTCAATATCGCCCAATACCACCGCATACTTGTCAGCCAAACCCTTAACCTGGGCCGCCAAATCCTTCAATAGCTGCTCCGGCAAGCCTTCCACGGCTTCAAGAATCGGAACAATCCACTTGGCCACCAACAGCTGCTTAGCCTGCTCGTCCGACAAGCCCTCTAAAACGGCCTTCGTCTGCAAGTGTAAGTCAGCCTCCGCCTGCTTAACGGCCGCTTTTAACTCCCTTTCTTCCGCACTCAATGCTTCGGCCCGTTCTAGCTTTTCAACCAGCAGGTTAGCCTCCGGATCTTTTTTCAACTCCTTTAGCAGCGGCTTCACCTGCCTCATCACGAGGGCGTCGCCGTCCTCATTTAAGGCCTCGCCCAGACTTTCCTTCTCGTCCTCACTGAGCTCGTCAACCAATTCAGACAACTCATCCGGTATCGCCCGCAAGCGGCCCGCCTGCTCATCTAAGGCCTTTAAGTCATCTGCCAAAAGCTCTTTCTGAACCAAGTCAAAAGGCAAAATATGCCCCTTCCAGCCCTCTTGAAGTTCGACATCCTGGCCCCTTCTCTTTTTCACGACCATATTGGGGTCTACCTGGCGGACAGCTGCCATCCCCTCCGCCTGAATCAATTCCAAGTCACCTGCAATCGGCTCATCATAGGCTTTGGCAAAGGACTCATACGCCTCATAAGGGTCAAGCAAAGGCACACCCTCAAAGCGCTCAAACAAGTCAACGGTCAAATCTTCTTTTGTTCGGGGGATTGAAAGTGCCTCAGCCCGATCGATCAAAACCGCTGTCAAAGCCTCTTTATAGTCGGCAAAACGCAAGGCAAATTGCTCACGATAAGCCTTTACATCTTTATTTTCAGCGATGATTTTTGCTATTGCTTCACTGCTAAGGCCTTTATAAGCACCCTCGCCTGTAAATAAGGCCCCCTTCAGGGTCGGAAATACCTCCCAGTAGCTGGCCAGGCCGTCAATTTCTGCCTGCGGAATCCCGCCAAACATGGAAGCATACAGGTCTCTCGCCACCGCCGGCTCAGAAGAATCGACATAGCGGGGGATATTTAAGTTATAGTCATTTGCCCGAATTTCCTCCCGGCTGATCCGCCTGGAATAGCGGGCAATCTCCCGGCGCCCCACCACCGTATCCGTAATCCGGCGAATATCCGAAGCCCGCAATTTGTTGTTTTTCCCCTCCTTAGCAAAGCCCTTAGAGGCATCTACAATCAGGACATCTGTATGCTCTCTTTTTTGGCGCAGTACCATAATGATGGTTGGTATCCCGGTCCCAAAAAAGATATTAGCAGGCAAACCGATAATCGCATCGATATTATTTTGCTCAATCAGGTTGCGACGGATATTGCCTTCTTCTCCACCGCGGAACAAAACACCGTGAGGCAGGACAATTGTCATAATACCGTCCGGCTTTAAATGGTAAAGGTCATGCAGCAAAAAGGCATAATCAGCTTTTGAAACAGGGGCTATACCGTAGCGGGCGTAGCGGGCGTCCGTTTCCTTGCCGTCCGGATTCCACCTTTGGCTGTAAGGCGGATTTGAAACAACGGCATCTACATAAAGGGGATTATAGGTTCCCTGTGGATCAGCTTCATCAAAGTAGGGCCAGTCGTCCTCCAAGGTATCTCCATTGCGGGTCACAATATTATCCGGCAAAATCCCCCGCATCACCAAATTCATCCGGGTTAAGTTGTAAGTATTGGACTTATATTCCTGGGCATAGTAGCGGATCCGGTTTTCGTCCTCCAGATATTTGGCAGCAGCCAGACCGATGTTGATTAAAAGTGAGCCGGACCCGCTTGTCGGGTCATATATGGTCAGCGCCTCCCTGCCCTTCAGGTGGTCAGCAATGATTTCAGACATCAAAAGTGATACTTCGTGCGGTGTATAAAACTCCCCGGCCTTTTTACCGGCATTAGAAGCAAATTGCTCGATCAAATATTCATAGATATGCCCCAGCACATCGTAATTCTTTTTACCGGTCGGAATATCCTTGATCAGGTGGATCAGATCAGTGACCGCCTTGGTCTGTGTCTTCGTGCTGTCACCCAGCTTACTTAAGCCGGTTTCCAGAGTCGCAAAAATCCCCTCGAACACCTTCTTATGCGAGCCGGATATCAGGCGGGAAAAGGAGGAAAGAGCCGTCCGTACATGGTCAACGGAGAAATCTGCTCCCAGCCCAATCCAAGTGGAAAATAAATCTTTGTAGGCAATGAAGTAGCCCAGACCTTGCTGAGTCGCCTGCACCGTTTCCGGATCATCTTCATTGACATAATCCCTAATATCTTCCGGACGGTACTGCCTTTCTAAAAGCCATTCTTCTTCTTTATCCGATAAAAACTTATAGAAAATAAAGCCAAGAATATAATCCTTATACTCATTCGCCTCTATTTTAGAGCGCATCCGGTTGGCCGATTCCCAGATCTTAGATGCCAGTTGCTGCTTATTCATACCGTCCTCCAAAACTCATTTCACAAATCATCACTTCGTAAGGTGTCTTTGCCGGCCACCATTGGAGGTCGCCATAATGTAAAAACAGCGTTTGATGTATTTCAGATAGAGAATTATTTATCCGCTGTTTCTTCATCGCTTCTTTCGCCAATCAGGCTACAAAAGTCCTCAAAATTATCAGGATAGGCATTGGAACCACTAAAGCTAACCGTCCTTTGTCCATTCGAAAAATGAAGTTCCAGACTCCACTGTGTACCATCTTGAACCTCGGAATTGACATACTGTGATTTCCATTCCCCGAAGTGCAAATCTTGCAGTGCCTGCATAAAGCTTTCTTTGTTATCTGGATAATCAACCATCTGTTCCTCGTCGGATTCCTGCTCGTAAAGATGTTCTTTTTTAACTTTCATGCACTCATCATAAAATGTGATGGTTGTCGTTACATGCCCATCAAAGTATCCACCGATAGAAAAGACGAGCTTAGAAAGATAAGGAATACTGCCATCTATTTTTGCTGCTCGCTGTTCGGCATTATTTGAGGCACAGCCCACTAAAAGTGCAAAGGGTACAATTAAAGCAATTAAATGAAATATCTTTTTCATAACCACCGCTCCCACTTTAATTAGTAAAATGGATTGTTCCGTCTAAATAGGTAGTGCTTGGTTCAATCCAAACATTAGGCCACCTCTATAAATCCTTTTTCTCTCCATGAAGGAATACTTCGGCAAAAACTACTTAGCTGCATAAAAAAGAGCTTTCCAATTCTCTGCTTGTGCTGTTTTTATCGCTGCTTACCGCATTCTTCTTCATTTTAAGCAGAATCAGCACCTTGAACATCAGCACAGCATCATAGGCCGGACGTCCTCCACGACCTCTTGTGTCCTTACGAATGGCCTTTTCTATCGGCTGGCGAAATCCTTCCCACTCCACCGATTCATTCAGCCGTACCAGGCTGTCTTTGAGCTTTTCAAGCTTCTCGATGTGATTGCTCTCCGCTAAAAAATTAATCGTCTTCACATGCCCAGCATATCAAAAAAGTGCTTGCTGGAACAGGTTTTTAGAGATGGCCATTCATATGTATAAGTATTCTTGCCTTTCTCCACTCTTCCAATGAAAGATCATAGTGAAACTCATTTCACAAACTAAAGACCATGATAGCAAATAAGGTGTCTGCCAAAGGACGTCTGCCAAAAGATGTCTGCCAAAATAAGAATTGCCTCCAAGTTTTAACAAGCCCGCAATGTCCTTGTCACTTGGCTTACGCTTATCTTACAAATTACTCTCTAACGCCGCTTTAACTTGGCTTAAGGC
>CAMXYS010000127.1 GCA_947253135.1 uncultured Clostridia bacterium | reverse complement strand
GTGTAATACAAACCCGGCCAAAGTGCCACTTGATAGGGCCGGATCTCATTTTAATTCAACAATGGTGACGCCACTGTCGCCTTCACCGAAATGGCCGGCGCGAAAGCTTTTTACCCGGCTATCTTTTTTCAGTAAGTCACCGACAGCCGCCCGCAAGATGCCACTGCCCTTGCCGTGCACAATGCGCAGGCTCCTGCCACCGGCTAAGACAGCATCATCCAAAAAGCGGTCAACGGCCAGCGTCGCCTCGTCGGCAGTCCGGCCGATCACATTGATTTCCGGACTGAAAGAAGCCGCCTTAGAGGGCCGTCGGCCAGTGGCTGCAGCCGCTCGCCTGGCCGCTCGATTAGGCCTGCCGGCGGACTTAGACTTACCTCCGGCCGGGCCGCCTGCTCCGGTGTCACCGGAACCGGCAGTTGTAACCGGCACAGCAGCCAAATCAGAGCCTTCCACCCACATTGTGACCGCACCGGCGCGCAATAAATAGCGGCCCTTGCTGTCCGGCCCTTCTTCAACCATACCGGTCGCCTTCAGAGTGGCAGAATAATACACTTGCCCCGGCTCAATCACTGCTGCCGGCCGGACAGTCCGGTCACGGCTCAAAGTGGCCCTGCCGATCTCTCCCTCAATAGCCTCTATTTCGCCCCGCAACATCCGCCGCAAGGTCGCTGCGTCCCCTAAAACCTGCTCGTCCACGCCGCCGGCCCGGCTGCTGCGCGCCGTCTTTTTCAACTCTTTTAGCAGGTCCTCTGTAGCCCGAAGCTGGCCGGCCAATTCCGTTCTGGCCTTTTCCCTGGCCTCTTGTGCCAATTTTTGTTCTTTTTGTAGAAGCTGCCGCTCACGGCGATTTAAGGTTTCTTGCCGGCGTTTCAAGTCACTTTGAGCGGTCTCTAAATCTTGGCGCAGGTCCATGACCGTGCTCCGTTCCTTTTCCACCTGCTTGATCGCCGCTTCAAATTGCAGACCCGACCGGTCCAGCTGCTGCTTAGCCGCTTGAACAATTGACCGGTTTAATCCTAGCTTGCCGGAAATTACAAAGGCATTTGACACGCCGGGAACACCGATTAGAAGTCGGTAGGTCGGTGCCAAGGTATCTGTATCAAACTCACAGCAGGCGTTCTCGACCCCTTCTTCCTCCAGTGCATAGACTTTTAACTCCCGGTAGTGGGTTGTGGCAACTGTGGTCACCCCTTTAGCGCGCAAAAAATCTAAGACAGCAATCGCCAGAGCCGCCCCTTCAGAAGGATCTGTACCGGAGCCCAGCTCATCGGTTAAAACCAGCATACCCGGCCGGGCCGCATCAGTTATGCTGACAATATTCTTCATATGGGCAGAAAAAGTAGACAGGCTTTGCTCGATGCTTTGTTCGTCGCCGATATCCGCCATCACATTGACAAAGGTAGAGACCGTCGAACCCGGGGCCGCCGGAATGTGTAGACCGGCCAGGGCCATCAGCGTCAACAGGCCGCAAGTTTTTAAAGAGACGGTCTTGCCGCCCGTGTTGGGACCTGTGATCACTAAAGTTTTAAAGCGGTCACCAATGTAAAGGTCGATCGGCACCACCTGGTCCGGGTCAATCAAGGGGTGGCGGGCAGCTATTAAATTAATGTAACCGTTTTCATTCAGCTGGGGGGCGCTGGCCTCTAACTGCTGTGACAGCCTGCCTTTAGCTAAAGCGAAATCGATTTTTCCGACCAGGTTATAATTTTCATAAAGAAAGTCCTTCTGCCCGGCCACAAAACCGGATAGCTCTTTCAAAATGCGTTCAATCTCATCTCTTTCCGCCAACTCCAGTTCTGTAATCCGGTTGTTGGCTTCCACCACAGCTTCCGGCTCAATAAAAAGAGTCTGTCCACTGGCCGAAGAATCGTGGACCAAGCCCCGCACCGCTCCCCGGCTGCCGGCCTTAACAGGCAAAACATAGCGACCGTTGCGCATCGTAATCAACTGCTCCTGCAGGGCCTCGGCCTTGGTTTGTAAAAGACTTTCCAGACGGCGGCGAATTTCCGTCTGTGCCCGGCTGATCGCTTGGCGGATATCAGCCAGTTTGCGGCTGGCCCGGTCAGCTATCTCCTGCTCCCCTAAAATAGCTGTGGAGATGCGCCGCTCCAAATCATTGATCGGCATCAGACTGCGTAAAAGTGCATAAAAGGGATGGTAGCTCTCTTCCTCCTGATCCGGTAAAAAACCGACCAGGCGGTCGACAGCCCTCAAAAAAGCTGCGACCTCCAACAAAGCTTTGGGTTCCAAAGCCGCCCCGGTTAAACTGTGCCTGATGTGACTGCGAATATCCGCTATCCCCTGCATGGGGGGCAGGCCGCGTTCTTCGATCATAGCCCTGACCGCCGTCGTTTCGTGCAACCGACGCTGCACCTTGACGTAGTCGCTAACCGGTTCAATCCGCTCACAGCGCCAACGGCCCGGCGGGGAAAAAGATAGCCCGGATAAAAGCCGGACTATCTGGTCAAATTCCAATATTTTCAGTGATTTTTCGTGCATGCCTCTTCCCTTTTAACAGCTGCAATTCCGGCACCTGTAGCCACAGGCTACCCCATCGCACTTAAAGGGCAATTTCATAGGCTACTCGGAGCTGTTCAGCTGTGATCGTCTTTTTACTGCCGATAGCCTCGCTGATATCCAAGTCGTCTATCTTTCCCTCGCGGTAGACTACAATGCGGTTAAGTCTTCCCTTTTCCAAGCAGTCAATGGCCCAGGCGCCCATGTTACTGGCCATCATCCGGTCTCTGATACTGGGGCCGCCCCCCCGTTGAATATGGCCTAAAATACTGACCCGTGAATCAATCCCGGTCGTCTCCTGAATGCGGCGGCTGATGTCAGCCGTGTCGCCCACACCTTCTGCAACTACCACAATGTAATGGTGCTTGCCTTGGTTGCGGCAGTCCAAAATACGGCGGACCACATGATCATCAAAATTCATTTCCACTTCCGGCACCAGAATCACTTCTGCCCCGCAAGACATGCCGACATTTAAAGCCAAGTAGCCGGCGTGGCGGCCCATCACCTCGATGACGCTGCAGCGCTCATGCGAAGAGGCGGTATCCCTCAGTTTATCGATGGCCTCCATAGCCGTATTCATAGCCGTGTCATAGCCAATGGTATAATCCGTGCAGCCAATATCATTGTCGATCGTCCCGGGAATGCAAACAACCGGCATGCCTAATTGTTGCAAGTCTCGAGATGCCCTAAAGGAGCCGTCGCCACCAATGACAACCAAGGCATCCATACCAAAAACCCGGCACATTTCAAAGCCCTTGCGCACCCCGGCCTCAGTTTCAAAAGTTTTGCTGCGCGCCGTCATCAAAAAAGTACCGCCGCGCTGCAGCTTATCGGAAACAGACTTGGCACCCAATTCGATGATGTCGCCACGCCACAGGCCGTGAAAACCTCTGCGCACACCCAACATCCGGTAACCCTTGTGGAGGCCGCTGCGCACAACCGACCGGATAGCCGCATTCATACCCGGAGCATCGCCGCCACTGGTGAGGACACCGACGGTCCTGATTTTGCCTTCTTCAGTCCAAGGTGCATAAACTTGTTCTGTCGCCATGATCTATCCCTCCGTAAATCCGCCATAAACCTTTCTTTAGTTTACTTAGGTCAATTTGCTCAATCAGCTCTTATGATACACAAAGTCCTGTTTAAGGTTAAGAGGGTAGGACCTTAAAATTGCGAACCGCACCCGTTTTCTTGCGTATTTTAAGCCAGAGCAGCATGGACCGGAATTCCTGCTGCTATTCCGGTATCACAGCAGGGAGCGATTGGACACCGGTCACAATCCGGTTTTCTCGCCTGACAACAAGCCCGGCCATGGGTCACCAGATAGTGGCCCCAGGCGGTCTGCTCGGTCGGCGGAACAAATTGTAGGAGGTCCCTTTCCACTTTTAGGGGGTCCGTTTCCTTGGTCAGTCCCAGGAGTCGAGCAATTCGACCACAATGGGTATCAACCACAATCGCCTGACCGCCAAAGGCATCGCCAATAAGGAGGTTCGCAATTTTTCGACCCACACCGGGGAGTGACTGAAGCGCCTTTTGCTCGGCCGGCACCTGACCGCCGAACGCTGTCACAATTTTTAAGGCAGAACCATGGATCCCTTTGGCCTTATTGCGGTACAGCCCGCAACTCTTGATGTAGGGCTCAATTTCCTCAGGTTGAGCTAAGGCCATGTCCTGCACAGTCGGATAGCGCTCGAACAGGGACGGCGTCACTTTGTTGACCCGTTCATCTGTACACTGAGCCGCCAAAATCCCCCCCACCAACAATCGCCAAGGGTCGTCGGCAAAGTCAAGTGTGCACTCTGCCGGCCCATAGTGTTCTTTTAAAATTGCTAAAACCAAAGCCGCCTGATCACGGCGGTAGCCCTTAGTTCGCCTCCTCTTCTTTACAGCCATTTTCTTCCCTCTTTCAGGCCAAATACTACTGTGCACGTCAACCGCCTCAGTCGCTTTTCTGCCGCTTTGCCGGAGGATGGCGGTAACCCCGGTAACCCCGGTAACCCCGGTAACCCCGGTAAGCCCTGTCTCTTATACACATCTCCGAG
>CAMXYS010000126.1 GCA_947253135.1 uncultured Clostridia bacterium | reverse complement strand
GGCAGCTACAATGCCCCTATCAAACCGCCCATTTACAGTGGAGCAGCATCGATCACCAAGTCGACTACAAAAAACAGCAATGCGGACGATTTCCGGCAAGGCTTGTTGCCGTGGAATCTTTCTGTCAACCTGACTACGGTCTTCCCTGACCAAAACACCTTTGCCTATGACTTCTTCTTCTATGGCAGCAAAGACGACTACGAGAAGATTAAAAACGAGTTGCAAGTGGACGCTTCCGCCCAACTGCCCGAAGGCACCTTTGATGCCATGCGCCAACTTTTAGAAAAAGGCAATAACCACGACTATAAAAATCCTTACGTCAACTTCAACCTGGCCTACGCCGACGGGTCCTTGGATTCCAAAGATGGCTTGGTGGCCAAGACTATACCGGTCATGCACAATGGCAAACAAGTCGGTGACCTCGTTCAAATTTCCGGTTTTAAAGAGCCTAAGTCCTATTCCTTCAGCCTGAAGGGGCAGATGCAAAATTTGTATGAATTGACAAACGGCAAGAGCGGCTTTTCAACGCCTCAAATCCCCAATACAGCCGTTTTAGCCACGGGTCAAGGCCCGACTTTAAAAACCTTGTCAGCCACTGACTATTATAAATTCGATGCCAGTCTCTTTAAGAAAACAGCTCTGGAGAGGGATCTGAATTTGGCTGACACCGGTTCCGTCAGCAAAAAGAAGGAGCCCTCAAACTCCTTCTACCAGTTCTACATGGAGTGGGTCAAGAATGTCGACCCGGCCAAGGTCTTTAACTACAAAGACCGCACTGCTTATTTCCGCCTCGATGTAAATATCTTAGGGACAGACTGGAACAAGTACTACGCAAACTTGAAAAAGCCCCTTGATCCTAAGCCGAACTACAGCAAGCTGACACTTGCAGACACCCTGCCTGAAGGTTGGACCTTGGTACCGGTTGACGATGAAAACAACTTCTTTGCCCTATATGAGGCAACACCGGCACATTACGTTTCCATTGACTACAGCATCGGTTACGGTGGCTCCGACAGACAGGCACGCTACTTTTATGATGCCACCGCCTCAAAGCGTCTTTCGACGGCAGAAGCCCACCAACTGGTGAGCTTTAATCCGGAAAGCAAAGAATGGACCTTTAACAACTACAACAGCAAGCCTTACATGATCGTCTTCAAGGCCCAGTTAGACGAAGCCACCTTCAATAAGCTGGCTGAAGAAACCGGCCAAAAGGACCCGGCCAAAACCTACACCAACACCGCGAGAGTGACCGTTGAAAATGCGAAAGACACGGTCGTTGCTGACAATGTCAACGTCAAACCGCTCTTGCTGGAAAAAGAAAAACCGGTTTGGGCGTCAGCCGGCATAACCGATACAGCTGCCCTGACCTGGACCATTCACCACCGCCCTTACCACAAGGATTACAAAGGGGCCGTCCTAAAAGATGTGCTGGATGAAAACCTCAGCCTGCCGGTCAACGCTCAGGGGCAGCCGAAATTAGATTCCATTAAGGCCTCTGCTTCTGCTGAACTACAGGCTGACGGCTCCTATGCCAACTACCAAGAAAAAGGCCTTGTGCTGGATGGAAAGGGCGCTGACCCCACTGCTGTCCGCGTGTCCTATGATGCAGCCAAGCACGAGTTGACCTTTAAGCTGCCCGACAACCCACCGGGCGCCCAGCCCCAAGCCTGGAAGATCAGCTACAAGACTTTGTTGGAGCCCAGTAACATTGATGCAGAAGGTATTGTAAACACCCTCAAGCTGAAGGTAAATGAGCAAACGATTCCGGCAGAGGGCTTCTGGGAAGAAAGTCTGGGCAAGAGTGTCGCCTGGGCCAACCTGAAAAAGTTCCCGCTCTACGTCTTCCAAAAACAAGGGCCGAACGGGACACCCGACCATCTGCCCGGGGCCTGCTTTGAATTGTGGCAAGGTGACAAACTCCTCGTCACTAAAACGACCAACGCCAAAGGGCAACTGTACCTGGTCAACCTGGAAGACGGCGACTACGTGCTGAAAGAGACAGCTGCACCGGAAGGTTATAAACAGCGAGTTGACGAGGTCAAGTTCAGCATCGAAAACAAGCAGCTGGTCCTCTCGTCCGACAACCTTGCAGATATCACCGGTGAAGGCAGCCGCTCCAATCCGGTTCTGATTCTCAACCAGCCGGCACCGCCGGAAACAACAACGACGACAACCCAGCCCACCGGCACCACTCCAAGTGCTCCCGGCTCATCCCAGACGACCGGCCCGACCAAACCGGGCGAAACCACTCCGACCTGCGAGACAACGCCCGGCCAACCGGGTGGTGGCACAACACCTAGCTGTGGGACAAAGCCAAGCCCCGGCACCACACCGTCAGGCAAAAATCCCCTCGTCAAGACCGGGCAAAAGGCCAACCATATCGGTTTTGTAATCCTGGCCTTGGCGGCTGTTACAGCGGTTGTTTATCTGGGCAAGAAAAATAAGAGCGAAACGGAATAATTAACCGGCAAAAGTCGGTAAAAGAGGCTGTCTTTTGAAAGCAGCCTCTTTTTTGTTTTAAACAAACAGAGGGGAAAATCCATAGGCTTATGAGAAACAAGGCAAAGCCCGCCGGTTCAAAATGAACCGGGGGGTTCTTATTGATTCAATCGAATTAATTAAAGGGGGACTTAGCTTCCTTGATCAGCGATACATCTCCGGCTTCTCCGGCATCTCGATCGGCAGGAAGCTGTCCTTTCCTCTGGATCGATTCAGGACAGAAGCTGCTACACAAGCGGCATAGCCATCCCAAGCAGAGGGACCAGTCGGTGCCCCGGCTTGAACAGACTGTACCCAGTCGTTCAACTCAATATCGTAAGCTTCCAAGAAGCGGTCTTTCCAATCCGTTAAAACGTCGGTGTGACGAGCTGCAGCATAACGGGTGTTAACCATGGGCGGATCCGGCAGGTTGACCGTCCCCTTTTCACAGACGACCTGGCACTGGATATCGTAGCCGTAGGCATCGGAAACCTGTACTTCCACATCAATGCGGGCACCATCCTCGGTCTCCAACAAGACGATTTGCGGGTTGTCATAGCCCTTGGATTCAGCAGATTGCCGCACCTTCAAAACCTGCCCGGATTTGTATTCAGCATTTAAAAGCCAACGGCAAATGTCCAATTCATGGATGGCCACATTGGTGATCCCCATCTCGGTCTTAAAGCCGGCGGGCTGGCTGACATTTCTGTGGCAGGCGTGAATCATCAAGGGGGCACCCAGCTTGCCACTGTCAATTAAGTCTTTCATGGCCCGGTAACCCGGATCATAGCGTCTCATAAAGCCGACTTGGACCAGGCGGCGACCCAGCGCGGTTTCCGCCTGCAAGATCGCTTCGCAATCCTCTATAGTCTCCGCCAAGGGTTTTTCACAGAAAACCTGTTTTTCTGCAGCCAAGGCGGCCAAGACATATTCCGCATGGGAGCTGTCAACCGATGTGATGACAATTGCCTCCACCTCAGGGTCCTTAATCAGGTCGTTACAATCCTTGATCGCCCGGATGCCAAAAGCCCGGGCGGCTTTTTCTGCAGCCTCGGGGAAATAATCGGCACAGGCAGCCACCTGGGCACCGGCAATGCGCTCATTTAACCGCTTAATGTGGTCTTTGCCGATCGCTCCACAGCCGATGACACCAATTTTTAAGTCTGCCATCTTTCTTCTCCTTGTTCTTAATGTGAATTGTATTCACAAACTATCATTTGTCGACTTATAGTATCCCAAATCAACTAATGGTCGACTGTTATCTAATGGCAAGTTTACATCTTCTCACCCGCCATATGCAAGCTAGGGCAAGAAGCGAGCGCCTATATTACCGCTCCTCATTTTGTTCTTGCTAAATGGATCGGGTTTACTTTACCGCTGCCACCTGTTCTTTTAACCAGTTGTACCAGGGCTCCATCCCTTCACCCGTCTTGGCAGAGTAGGGGACAATCTTGGCCGTCTTATTTTGCCGGCGGACCCCCTCGGTAAAGCGCTCCAAGGAAAAGTCAAAGTAAGGGGCAACATCTATTTTATTGACCAAAACAATATCCGCCACCTCAAACATCAGGGGGTATTTTAAAGGCTTGTCGTCCCCTTCCGGCACACTGATGATCATGGCATTTTTACCGGCCCCCGTATCAAATTCAGCCGGACAGACCAGGTTGCCGACATTTTCTAAAATCACCAGATCCAGGTCTTCTACACCTAATTCGTCCAGGCCCTGCTTAGTCATATCCGCATCCAGGTGACACATGCCGCCGGTGTGAAGTTGGATGACCGGCACCCCGGTCTCTTGAATCGTACGGGCATCGACATCAGAGTCAATGTCGGCCTCCATCACCCCGATTTTTATATCTTCTTTTAAGGCCTCGATGGTCTGCACCAGGGTCGTCGTCTTGCCGGCCCCGGGCGCACTCATCAAATTTAAAAGCAACTGTCCCTTGGCAGTCATGTCCTGCCTCAAACCTTCAGCCAGGCGGTCATTTTCGGCTAAAATGCCCTCTTTAATTTCAATGACTTTAAATTCACTCATGCGTCATGTCCCTGTCTCTTATACACATCTCCGAGCCCACGAGACGTCCTGGATAATCT
>CAMXYS010000125.1 GCA_947253135.1 uncultured Clostridia bacterium | reverse complement strand
CCATCAATGTATTCAAATATGGAGAGTTGCAATTCTTGTAAAGAGTGATAGGTTTTACGATTTACTTTCTCCTTTTTTAGATACTTGAAGAAGCATGGTCCTCTGTCAAGAAAAAGCAGTAGTTAAACTCATAAATTTCTAAACAACCTTTCTTTCTAGCTGTTTTAATTTTTCAGCGTACCTTTCTTCAAACTGCTGTGGCGATGAATAATCGCATTAGAGAACACAAGATCACAATAAAAGAAGACCGCATTACAAATTTGGTGGTTTGGAAGCTAGAAAGTGCTAAAAAGGTACAGGAAATTGGTCAATTATCGTAATTTCAGACCAATTTACACCCTTTCGTTTATTTCATGCTTCTCGGAAGCCCTTGATATATCAACGTTTTAAGGCACAAAAAAAGACGACTCAGGATTGTATCCGTTTTGTCGTCCTTTTATGACTGCGGATGACAGGACTTGAACCTGCACGGGATTACCACTGGAACCTAAATCCAGCGCGTCTGCCAATTCCGCCACATCCGCTTAGAAAGACTCCCGGCAGATCGCTTGCCTATCCACCGAAAGCCAAGGTAAATTATACCAGTTTATTCATCCAATTTTAAGACACTCATAAAGGCTTCTTGCGGCACTTCAACTGAGCCCACCTGCCGCATCCGCTTCTTGCCCGCCTTCTGCTTCTCCAAGAGCTTCTTCTTTCGAGAAATATCACCGCCGTAACACTTGGCCGTCACGTCCTTGCGGTAGGCTCTAACTGTCTCACGGGCGATAATTTTACCACCGATTGCTGCCTGGATCGGGACTTCAAATTGCTGACGGGGGATATGCTCCTTTAATTTTTCCGCCATCTGCCGCCCCCGGCTGTAAGCCTTGGACTCATGCACAATAAAAGAAAGGGCATCGACGATATCTCCGCTCAACATTATATCTAATTTGACCAAGGAAGATTTTTCATAGTCCTTAAAATCGTAATCCAGGGAAGCAAAGCCCCGGCTTCTGGACTTTAAAGCATCAAAGAAATTATAAATAACCTCATTTAAGGGCAGGTCGTAGATCAGGTTGACCCGGTGGCTGTCAAGGTAGCGCATGTCAATGTAGTTGCCGCGCCGATCCTGACAGAGCTCCATAATGTTGCCCACATACTCCTTAGGTGTCATAATTTCTGCCCGCACAATGGGTTCTTCAATGTGGTCTATCTGAGCCGGATCCGGCATGTTGGTGGGATTGTCCAGATTAACCACACTGCCGTCCGTCAAATACATCCGATAAATAACGGAGGGGGCGGTTGAAATCAGGTCAAGATCAAACTCTCGCTCTAGCCGTTCTTGGATGATCTCATAATGTAAAAGCCCCAAAAAGCCGCAGCGAAAGCCGAAACCGAGAGCCACAGAGGTCTCTGCTTCAAAGGTTAAGGAAGCGTCGTTAACTTGCAACTTTTCCAAGGCGTCGCGCAAGTCCGGATAGCGGGCGTTGTCGGTGGGGTAGAGGCCACAAAAAACCATCGGCTGGGCCTTTTTATAGCCGGGCAAGGGCTTGTCCGCCGGATTTTCCGTCAAGGTGACTGTATCACCAACCTGGGCATCTCGCACATTTTTAATATTGGCAATCATGTAACCGACATCGCCCGCCTGCAGGCAGTCTGCCGGCAAAAAGCCGCCGGGGCGGAAAAAGCCTAATTCGTCGACGGTGTAGTTGGCCCCCGAGTGCATCATCTTAATGCTGTCCCCGGTTTTGACACTGCCTTCCCGCACCCGCACATGGACGACCACCCCTCGGTAAGTATCATAGATAGAATCGAATATAAGCGCTTGTAGCGGAGCCTTCTCATCCCCTTGCGGTGGGGGGAGCTCGGTTACAACCTTGGCCAACACTTCTTCTACATTTAAATTAGCCTTGGCGGAAATGGCCGGCGCCTGTGAGGCATCCAAACCGATCACATCTTCAATTTCTTGGCGCACAACTTCCGGTTGGGCTGACGGCAAGTCGATCTTGTTGATAACCGGCAAGATTTCCAGGTCCGCATCCAAGGCCAGATAAACATTCGCCAGCGTTTGCGCTTCCACCCCTTGGGCGGCGTCCACCACCAAAATGGCCCCATCACAGGCAGCCAGACTCCGACTGACCTCATAGTTAAAATCCACATGGCCGGGGGTATCAATTAAATTAAAGGTATAAGTGTGCCCGTCATCTGCCTTGTACAACATGCGGGTGGCTTGTGCCTTTATGGTAATTCCGCGTTCCCGCTCTAAATCCATATTGTCCAAAACCTGATTTTGCATTTCTCGGTCAGTCAAAACTCCGGTCAGCTCAATCATGCGATCGGCCAAGGTCGACTTGCCGTGGTCAATATGGGCAATAATGGAAAAATTTCGGATGTATTGCTTTCTGTCCTCCACCACTTCCCGCCTTTCTTTTATCTACTAATCAATGTGTCCCCGGCTGGCCCAAGGCCAAATACGAATCCAGACCTCACCGCTGAAAGCAGCGCGCGGCACCGGTCCAAAATCCCTGCTGTCGCGACTTTGCGGGCGGTTGTCACCCAAAACATAATATTCATCTGCACCCAGGGTTACATCTGACCACTCCGGATTTAAGGGGTCGGTGACGAGCCCTGCCGGCAGGTAATCTTCCGCTACAGCGGTGCCATTGCGCCATACCTGCCCGTCTTTAATTTCAATCCGGTCGCCCGGTCGGCCGATCAAGCGTTTGACGATGTCCTCGTTTAAGGTTCCCTTAGCCCCCGGAACCTTGCTGCCGTGCACGGTTACAATATCCCCGTAGCTTAAACCGTCCCAATAGCGGCTTAACTTTTGTGTGATCACCTGGTCGGCATTGTGCAGGGTAGGGTACATCGAAACACCTACAATTTCGTTGCGCTGCACTACAAAATGGGTTAAAAGCAAGCCCATAACAATGGCGATAGCAATGTATTTAAGCCAGTCTAACAGCTCCCACAAAAGGCTCCTGCGGCGGCCGCCGGCCCCGCCGGGCTGAGCCGGCGCCTCGGACCCGCTCTCGCCACCCGCCCCGGGCGCTTCATTTTGCCCGCTCAAGCCCGGACCTCTTTTTCATCTGCCCCTGCACTCGACTGTTCATCTGAGGCTGTCAGTTCAAGGCCCAATTCTTCCAACTGAGTGGTCGCCACACGGCCGGGAGCCCTGGTCATCAGGCAGGAGGAATTTTGCACCTTCGGGAAGGCGATGACATCTCTGATATGGGCAGTGCCGGCAAAGAGCATAACCATCCGATCCAAACCGATGGCCAAACCCCCGTGCGGCGGTACACCGAAGCGGAAGGCATCCAGCAGAAAAGAAAAATTATTGTAGGCCGCCTCTTTGCTGAAACCCAGCAGGCCAAACATTTTCTCTTGCAATTCCTGGTCATGAATACGAATGCTGCCGCCGCCCAATTCCGTGCCGTCCATAATAATGTCATAAGCCTTGGCTCTGACCTTTCCCGGATCAGTTTCTAAAAGGGGAATATCCTCATCCATCGGCATGGTAAAGGGGTGGTGAACCGCTGTATAGCGCCCTTCTTCTTCATCATATTCAAAGAGTGGAAACTCCGTGATCCACAAAAAGCTATGCTCACTTTTGTCGATCAAATCTAACCGGCGAGCGACTTCACAGCGCAGTTCGCCCAGGCCGGTCTTAACGATTTTGGCCGGGCCGCCCGCTAACAAAATCAAATCGCCTTCTGCCGCTCCCAGCTGTTCGGCCAGGCAGCGGATCTCCTCCTCTGTAAAAAACTTTAAAACAGAACCGCTTGATTTTTCAGCAGCAGGCTTCAACCAGGCCAGCCCATTCAGGTTCCAGGTTTTGACATAGTCGGCCAAACTGTCAATTTGCTTGCGGCTTAAAGTAGCCCCGCCGGGCACCACTATGGCATTGATAATACCGCCTGCCGCCAAGGCTTTTTGAAAGACTACAAAGTCCGAATCTGCCATCAACTCGCTGACGTCTCGTAATTCCAGGCCGAAGCGCAGGTCCGGCTTGTCCGAGCCGAAACGTGCCATGGCTTCGCTGTAGGTCATCCGCTTTAAGGGGAGGGGCAATTCTTGCCCGTAAACCTCGCGATACAAGTCTGCGATATAGCCTTCTGTCACCGCCATCACGTCATCCGCATCGACAAAACTCATCTCCAAGTCAACTTGAGTAAACTCCGGCTGTCGATCAGCGCGTAGGTCCTCGTCTCTAAAGCACTTGGCGATTTGGACATAGCGGTCAAAACCGGCCACCATCAGGAGCTGCTTGTAGAGCTGCGGCGATTGCGGCAAGGCAAAAAAACTGCCCGGAAAAACCCGACTGGGCACCAAATAATCCCTGGCCCCCTCGGGTGTGCTCTTGCCCAACATCGGTGTCTCAATTTCCAAAAATCCCTGGCTGTCAAAATAGCGGTGGGTAGCAGCGGTCAAACGGTGCCGCAGCATCAGGTTGCGCTGCATGTCCGGCCGCCTTAAATCCAGATAACGGTATTGGAGCCGCAGCGATTCCTTGGCATCTAAGCCCTCTTCAATATAAAAAGGCGGTGTTTCAGAAAGGCTTAAAATGCGCAACTCTTTTAAGGCCAGCTCCACTTCCCCGGTCGGCATGTTAGGGTTGGGA
>CAMXYS010000124.1 GCA_947253135.1 uncultured Clostridia bacterium | reverse complement strand
AGGCATAAAAAAAGACGACTGGCGGATTGTATCCGTTTTGTCGTCCTTTTATGGCCGGTCTAACAGGCTTCATACTCGCCTATAGCCAAATTAAATTGCGCGCGTACGATCAAATATAAAGATAGTCGTTTAAAACCGGCTGCAAGCCTTCGCCGGCCATGTCTTGGTACATGGCGTCAAAGCTGCGGTCGTCACCGATTTCAAATTGTTCGTCACCCTTGGCGGTCTCGTCCTCGCGCCCGGTATACTTGCTCTCGTGGTCACCAATACCCGTGGACACGCCGGCTGAAACCTTAGTTGCTGCAATTTTAACAATGCCGTTTCTAAAGGCCGCGCTCTCTCTTGATGATACCGTAATACCTACAAAGGGCATGAAAATTCGATAGGCGCAGAGCACCTGACAAAGCTCTTTTTCGCCAATTCCCACCGGCTTGATCTGATCATTGTTGATGATCGGCCGCAAGCGAGGGCATGATAAAGACATCTCTGCATGCGGGTACTTCCTTTGTAAGTAATAGACATGGAGAGCCGAAGCCAGAGCATCTTTGCGAAAATCAGCTAAGCCTAATAGGGCGGAGAAGCCCACCCCCCTCATACCAGCTTTGAGGGCCCTTTCCTGGGCGTCAAAGCGATAGGGCCAAACCCGCTTGTGCCCCATTAAGTGGAGACTTTCGTACTTGGCAAGATCATAGGTTTCTTGAAATACAGTCACATAATCTGCACCGCAATCACGCAGATAGCTATACTCATCCGTATTCACCGGGTAGATCTCCAAGCCCACCATGCGGAAATATTTCCTGGCTAATTTACAAGCCTCACCGATATAAGTCACATCACTTTGAGCTCGGCTCTCTCCTGTCAGCAGTAAAATTTCCTCCATCCCGGAAGCGGCAATCACCTTCATCTCATGCTCGATTTGAGCCGGATTCAGGCGCAGACGTTTGACATTGTTATAGCAGTTAAAACCGCAATAAACACAATAATTTTCGCAATAATTAGCGATATATAGGGGGGTAAATAAGTAAACGGTATTGCCGAAGTGCTTGCTGGTCTCGCGGCGGGCCTTTTGCGCCATTTGCTCTAAAAAGGGCGCAGCTGCCGGTGACAGCAAGGCCTTGAAATCTTCAACGCTGCAGGTCTCATGCTCCAAGGCCGCCCGAACCTGCCGAGTGGTATAAAGTGAATAATCAAAGCTGTTCATCTCCGCCAAGACCCGGTCAGCGACATCTGATTCAATAACTTCCATTCCCGGCAAATAGGCCAGGGGGTCCTTGCGACTGGAAGGGTCCTGCTCCAATTGATGTTTTTTGGCCAGAGCCGCCGGTGACAAGTGACTTGAATCGACTAAAAACTGATTCTCCATCCTCTCTTTTCTCCTTCCCTTAATCCCGCAAAAAACCGGTCAACGGATCAGAGGCGGCCGCCCCGCGCGATAAGACTCGGCCGGGACCGGACAGGTAGGCCTTGCGCCCCGCTTCAATCGCCTGGCGGAAAGCCTGAGCCATCAGCGGCAGGTCACCGGCAGTCGCCAGAGCGGTGTTGGCCATGATCGCAGCCGCTCCCATCTCCATTGCCTCACAAGCTTGAGAAGGGCGACCAATACCGGCATCAACGATTATTGGCACATCGATCTCATCGATCAAAATCCGGATAAACTCCTTAGCAGCCAGCCCTTTATTGGACCCGATCGGGGCCGCCAGAGGCATGACCGTAGCCGCACCGGCCTTGACAAGGTCGCGGGCGGCATTTAAGTCAGGATACATATAGGGCATGACAATAAAACCTTCATCAGCCAGAATTTTAGTCGCCTTGATGGTTTCCTGGTTGTCCGGCAGCAGGTATTTGCTGTCGCGCATAATTTCAATTTTGACAAAATCACCACAGCCCAGCTCCCTGGCCAGACGGGCTATGCGAACTGCTTCTTCCGCATTTCTAGCACCGGATGTGTTGGGTAGAAGCGTAACCCCCTGCGGGATAAAATCAATTATATTTTCTTCGTCCTTGGTATTGGCCCGACGGACAGCCAGGGTAATCATTTCAGCCCCGGCATCTTTTACAGCCGCTTCAATCAGCTTCATCGAATATTTGCCTGACCCCAAAATAAAACGGGAATCAAAAGCATGGCCGCCAATTATTAATTGATCGTTATTCATCATTATTCATCCTTCTTCTTACGTTCTCAGTTAAACTTTGACTACAACTTAAAGACCATCTTGGTCAGCCCTCCGGCCCGCCAAAATACAGAGGACAGCATGCGCCTGATGGGCAGCACAAACCATCACCCGCGAAGCCAGTAGACTGCCGCTTGTTTCCACTGCACTGACCGCATCGCCACAGAGATAAAATTTTTCGGTAACCAGCCGCGTCTTTATGCTATTGGCCGAACCGATACCGGCCATGCCGGAGGCCGCCACCAAATAGCAGGCCGGCAACTTTTCTAAAACGCTGTTCACCAGCATCGCCTTGGCCTCCGCCCGGTCAAAGGCCTCACAAACAATGTCCGCATCTTTGAGCAAGTCCGCTGCATTGGCCTCTGTTAATTTGGCCACGTGTGCTTCAATTTGAAGGTAAGGGGCAATCTCTCGTAGGTTTTCAGACAGGGCCTCCGTTTTATAAAGGCCGATTTGTTTGACCTTATACTGCTGTCGATGCAAGTTGGTCAAATCCACCCGGTCAAAATCTAAGAGGATCAATTTACCGATGCCGGCTCGGGCCAGGGCAAGCGCAATATTAGAGCCCAAGCCGCCCAACCCGCAAATGGCAACTGTCGCACCCGCAAATTTTTGCTGCAAGGCTTCTCCATGCCGGTCTGCTAAAGCGGCCTCCCATATTTTTTTAGAGGGATACACTTAACCACCTCCTACGAAATTAACAATTTCTAAAGAGTCGCCGTCAGCCAGAACAGTCGCTTCATATTGACTTTTGAAAACAATTTCCCCATTGCATTCAACGGCAATGCGCTTGAGGTCATAGTTTGTTGTGGCAAGATAAGCTGCCACTGTTTGCCCGGCTATATCGAGCTCGACCCCGTTCACTTTTACCATGCTGCACCTCCCTTCTCCGGTCTATAAAACCGGTTCTACACCTGAAACCAAGGGCTAATTGCAGGCGAAACAGCCACTGAGCAAGAAAAAACAGGAGGCTGTGGTTGCCTCCTGTAAAAAATCCGGTGTATGACTTCCTACGTCGGCATTACCCGCATCAGGTATAAGGGTCGAAGTTCAGAAACTTCCTCTCAGCCTGAAACACAAGCTCCCCTGATTTGCTTTCATTATAGGACTATTTCAACAAAATACAAATAGTCAATGCAGTAACGACGACCATTTCTAGTCAGTATAGTGGTGACCCATGCCCAGGTCGGCGACTTGCTCTTCATGCTTTACTTGGTCTGCCGGTCCCCCTCTTTTTGACCTACCGCTCCCCCTTCCGACTCTGTCTCATCAGACTGTTTTTTTCTGCAATCCGCACACAAGCCATAGACTTCTGCCCGGTGCCCCGTCATTTGGAAACCTAAACCGGCCAATTCAGCCGCCCAAACATCACCCGGACAAGAGACGATATCAAACACCCGGTTACAGCTCGTACAGATAGCAAAATGCTCATGGTGGTCATGGCGCAAAATATAGACCGGCTGGTCATCATTTGGCTTGATGGTCTTGTCGACCAGGCCTTTTTCGCAAAACAACTCTAAGGTCCGGTAGACTGTCGACAGCCACAGACCAGCCCCCTCCTCCGCCCGCTGCCCCTTTGTTGCCGTGCTGGCCGCCAGCAAAGATTTAGCTGTCAAAGGCTTTTCGCTGCGGTTGAGCACCTCATACAAAATGGCACGTTGCCTCGTATAACGGATACCTGCCGCCTTAAAAACTGCCCTGACCTCTGCCGAAAGGACCTGATCGGACTGCTTGCTCGCGGTCAGAAGACGCTTATCTGTACTCATTTCAGCCCCTCTCTCTTTTAACAACTGTCTACTCTCAGTATCTGTCAGCCGCCGATTTTCAGCTGCATCCGGGAGCCAATCAATCCCGGCAAATCACTGCGCCGGCGGACAGATCTCATCAATTCACAGCGGCAATTCCCTTCGCCACAAAATGGGCAAACACAACACCGCCTGTTTGGTTGGGATGAACCCCATCATTAAAGAAAAGATCACCCTTCGTTTTGGCAAATTGATACCAATCTAAAATATGGACATTATCGTACTTGGCCGCACCCTCGCGCAGGATACTATTTACTCTGTTCTCCGCCTCCGCCTCCGGCCGCACAATGGTCATAAAAAAGATTTTGCGGTCAGGATAAGTGCTGACCAGGCGGTCAATGTTTTCTGCCTCAATCAAGCCGTTAGTTCCCAAAAAATAAAGGATATCCGGCTGCGCTGTGGTTGTTTGCATCTCACCTTGCAACCGGTCTAAGCCATCCGGAAATTGCAGGCTGACATCGGCTGTAACCTGCAGTTCCGGGAGCAATTTTTTAAGGTAAGATTCTGTGGCCACGGTGATTGAATCACCGATGCAGATCAAGGGACGAGTCGACAGGCGGTCCAGCTCTTCGTTAGTCAGGGTTAATTCCGGGTAAGCCTGCTCAACGTCCTCGAACAAGGATGCTGTGTCAGATCCATCATTTTGCTGTAGCCGGCTTAGCCCATCAGACCGGTTAACCTCAGCCACAATC
>CAMXYS010000123.1 GCA_947253135.1 uncultured Clostridia bacterium | reverse complement strand
TTATATATTAACGGGTTGTATTCTCAGTCATTATATTAATGCTTTACTTGACAAACAAGGATGTCCACGAAGCTTAACGATCGTGTAATCAGATTGTAACACAAGCTTGTTTGCAGACTTCCTTTAGCCTGTTTCAGTATTCGCGCTGGCCGAAAATGGACGTCCCAATGCGGATATGAGTCGCACCGTGGCGGATGGCAATTTGAAAATCACCGCTCATCCCCATTGATAAAATTGGCAAATTCAACCCGGTTGTCACCTTTAACTCCTGATAGTAGGCGGCAAAGTCTCGGTAAAAAGCATCTGTCTCCGTCTCGGTCCAATCCGGCTCGGCCATCGTCATTATGCCTTGCAGGCTTACATGAGGGAGAGTGGGCAGCAACTCAACGATGCTGTCCCGAGCAGCAGTCGGCGAGTAGCCATGCTTTTGGCCGGCTCCAGAATAATTAATCTGTAATAAAACAGCTTGTCGGCAAGCCTTTTGTCCGGCTCTTTTATCAATTTCTTTAAGCAAACGATCCGAATCGACCGAGTGAATTAAATCAACTAAGCCGACAACCTGGCGCACCTTGTTGCGCTGCAAGGTCCCAATCATGTGCCAACTCGGCTGCAGGCCGGCGCTGGCGACCTCAGCTGCTTTGGCTACAAGTTCTTGAACCTGATTTTCACCAAAGCAAGTCATACCTAAACCGACCGCCTCTAGCACCCGTTCGGCCGGGTGAAATTTGGAGACAGCCACCAGATTTATATCATCGGGGTCACGGCCGGCCGCGGCAGCAGCCTCATTTATTTCGTCCCGTACAACACGGTAACGGTCTTTCATCTCAGTCTGATCAATCAATACGCTGCCCCTCCTTTACTGAATCCGGATTCACCACCAAGATATCCCCGGCCTGAAGTGTTGACTTAGGATCCAAGGGTGAGATAATCACAGATTCCGAATCAGCCGCTGTTATCTTCACCGTTTCTTCTGCTATATAGCCCTTGCGCACCAAGCGGATACGGCCGACATCAGCCTCTTCGTCAGCCATGATAACAGCCCGGCGGGGAATCTTCAATCCACTGATTGCTTGTGACCGGAGTTCACCGGTCACCCGTCTTTTGGCCAGCAAATTTTCCAAAGCTTCATCCGTCGACAAGAGCAACATAACATGGTCATCGACCGGTATTACCCGCTCCACTGTACACTGCTTCAGTATAATATCCGGATCTTTCAAATGAAGTACCGGGTGCGCCGGCAAGTCTGCCGCTGCAGTCACACTGAGCCCCGGCACCTCGGCCAGCACATATTGCTTAATATCTGTGACCAAGCGGACCACCGGACCACCAAGATTGACCCGGTCCGCCAAATTCGGCAAAAGCGCCGCCTGTTTCATGTAGCGGGCAAAATCGTCTGCCGTAATTTGTCCTGCCGTAGCCGGCTTCAATGAATCTTCCAACCCGTCACTTTTGTAGGAGACCAATCCGGCTTCCGGAGCTGTCAAGGGTGTTGACAGCTGTCTAATCTGTTCCTTTAGTGCAGTCCGCCGATTCAAAAGCCCCTGCAATTTCTCATCACTGCTGGCAAGGCTGTCCAGGGCATTGTTCTGCTCCTCCAACAACATTTCAACAGAGTGCAGATAACCCTCGCTGTCTTGCAACTGATTGGCCGCCGCTTCCTTTCTTAAGCCCCCGGCCACCAGGTTAATCCGCTCAGTAAACAAGTCATTTATGTGGACTGCTTCCGGGTCACCGCCCGCTATTAAGATTTCCCGTCGACGTTGCTCGATATCTTGGTTCAACTGTTTTAATTCTTCCGGCAGAGAGACCTCCTCCGGAGGCAGTAGCCTGGCAATCAAGCTGTCCCTTCCCACTTTATGCCCTTCACTAACCACCGGCTCAACCAAACCTTCAGTCGCGGCAGCTAAAACTTGTTCTTCTCTAATCAATAAGGCCCTCATTGGCAACTGACTCTCGATTTGACCGGTATTGATAAATTGCATTTGCTCTTTTTTTCCTGACCGCCCGGATACTAAGGATATCAAGATGCCGACAATAACCAGGGCTAGCAACACAATCGTAGCCATGGCTGTCGTCCGTTGCCTTTCCCTTCGTCTATTTAAACGAATAAAGTGCTGCTGCATAGCTGCAGAGGGAGTCGTTTGAGTCTTAGTACGCTGAGCCGTAATCGGTCCGGGACGCACCGTATACTGCGGCGAACGAGCGAGCTTTTGCCTCGACTTCTTCCCGGCCTGACCGGGCCGTTTCCGCTTAGACACCGGCCCTTCTTTTCCCCGCCGCGTCCGCTTGGCTGCCGACTCGCCTTTTTGCTCCGCTCCCGGCCCACCGGTCAAATCCGCCTTAGCCATGCGGACTCCTTCTCTCTTTTAAAGTCAAATAGACCGCCAGTTTAACTTGCTCGTATACCAAACCACCTTGCATAAAGACACGGTAAGGCGGCTTGAGCGGGCCATCGGCGGACAATTCTAAAGATCCGCCCTGTACAAAGGCTCCGGCCGCCATAATAACCTCGCTGTCATAGCCCGGCATCGGTCCGGGAATCGGGCTGACAAAGGCATCCACCGGAGCTGACTGCTGCACACTTTGGCAGAAATGCACCATGTCATCGGCCCGGCCAAATTCAATCACTTGAACAATATCTCCTCTGTCTGCAAAGGCGGAAGGGGCTGTTGCAAAGCCTTCTTTAGCCAAAACCAAGGCCGCAAAGCTCATCCCCTTTAAGGCTTCACAGACCACGTGTGGTGCTAAAAACAGACCCTGTAACAGTTGTCGGTTAAACCCCAGACTGGGGCCGACCTCTGACCCTATGCCGGGGGCTGTCAGGCGGCAAGCCGCACGTTCAACTAAATCATGTCGCCCACAAATATAAGCTCCACCGGGGGCCAGTCCTCCACCCGGATTTTTGATCAATGAGCCGGCCATCAAGTCGACACCGACCATCGTCGGTTCTCTAACTTCTGTGAATTCACCGTAGCAATTGTCAACCATAATGATGACTTCGCTGCTTTGCCGGCGGATTAGCTTAACCAAACGTTCAATATCCGCTATAGAAAGGGCCTTGCGCTTTGTATAGCCGATACTTCTTTGGATAAAAACCAATTTTGTTTCCGGCCGCACAGCTTGACCGACGGCCTCCCAGTCGGGTTCACCAGCTGTCGTCAAATCCACGGCCCGAAAAGAGATATTAAAATCCTTTAAGGTGCCACTGTCTGACATGACCTTATCCTTAGGGTCGTCGATACCGACAACCCCCCACAAGGTGTCATAGGGATTGCCTGTGATGGAAAGCAATTCATCCCCCGGCCTTAAGTTGCCATAAAAGCAGGCGGCCAAAGCCTGTGTGCCGGTGGAAATTTGGATCCGGACCAGCGACGCTTCGGCCCCCATAATTTGGGCAAAAGCTTGTTCCAGTCGCTGTCTCCCTAAATCGTCATAGCCATAGCCGGTAGTCCCGGAAAAGGCACTGTCGCTGATTCCCACTGCCTGAAAAGCCTGCAGCACCCGCAATTGATTGGTCTCTCTAATCAATTCAAAGCGCCGGTGCACAGTCTTCAATTCTTCTTCACAAGTCCGTCCATATCGGACAATATCAGGATCGATGCCCCAATATTGATATGCAGATTCAACCATGTCTTTTTCCTCATCTAAAATTCGGATTTCATTCTAACACAAGTAATTGTTACTTTTGAGGATGTCGCACCCGCAAAAAGCAAACAAAAAAGAAGGCCGGTAATGACCTTCTTTCTGCGTTTGGTAGTTCCGTTCGCCTTTACTTTGCAAAAAACAAGGTATTGGCGAAGGTATCTCTGTGGTCTAATCGTTTAAAGTAAGAACTCCGTGCATAAGCCGCATCCGTACAAAAGAAGATGATATCATCAGCAAAAATCTTCTTGCCGGCCAATGCGTCCAGGGCCGCTTCTCTCTGCGCCTCGGTCGGAACCTTGCTGGCCCAGGCACCGCTGGAGTAAACGGTAAATTGATTGGGTGCTGTCAAGACACCTCTTAAGTCACCCCAGTGACCACTGTCGACCCGGTTCATAATAACTTGGGCAACTCGCAAACAGCCATCGTAGTCCCAAGTAGAACCGCATTCTGCCGCCACTACACCTAAATAGAGCTTAAGTAGATCCGGACCTAACTCCGCAGCTGCTTGTTCTCTTTTGTCTAAAAAGGCTTGGCGTTCTGCTTCAGCGGCCTGACGCTTAAGCTCCGCTTCGTGTTCTGCCGTTTTAGCCTCAACATCTGCCACCACTTCATCGACTTTTTCAATGGCGATTGCGGTGCTTACAACAGTAGTTGTTTCGGCTTGCGTCTCCGGAGTAGTAGTCGCTGCAGTCGCTTGTTCAGATTCAGCAGCCTCTTCGGCTGCCTGCTTTTTCGCTGCAGCTTCTGCTTCGGCCGCAGCCTCTTCGGCTGCCTGTTTTTTTGCTGCAGCTTCTGCTTCAGCCGCAGCCTCTTCGGCCGCCTGCTTTTTTGCTGCAGCTTCTGCTTCAGCCGCAGCCTCTTCGGCTGCCTGTTTTTTTGCTGCTGCTTCTGCTTCAGCCGCAGCCTCCTCGGCCGCCTGTTTTTTTGCTGCAGCTTCTGCTTCAGCCGCAGCTGCTTTACCGGCCAACTCAGCTGAGCTGCGTCTGTCTGCCTCCGCTGCGCGCGTCACCGTTAAATCTGCTGCCGGCTCCGGCTTAGATGGAAG
>CAMXYS010000122.1 GCA_947253135.1 uncultured Clostridia bacterium | reverse complement strand
GTCTGGGCCTTGATCGTCCAGCAGCTGGTTAACCAGTTAGCGGTAACCTTGATTATGGGTTTTTCCGTCCGTTGGTTGCCCGCTTTAAGAATTCGTTTTGTGCGGGTTAAAAGACTTTTTCATTTCGGTTCTAAAATGCTTTTGTCCGGTTTGATGGATACTGTTTATAACAACATCTACCCGGCTGTGGTAGGGAAAATTTTTGACAGAAATATTCTGGGTTACTTTAATCGGGCTCAATCGATTCCTATGATTATTCAGGATACCCTTAACGGAGCGATTTCCAGTGTGCTTTTGCCGGTGATGTCAAAGGAGCAAGATGACCGCAGTAAAGTTCGCCATATGCTCCGCCGCAGCATGATCCTCAGCTCTTATTTTGTTTTTCCGGTTATGGTGGGGATTGCCGTTTGTGCAGAGCCCCTCATTTTGCTCCTTTTCAAGGAAAAATGGTTGCCGGCTGTACCTTACTTGCAGATCTTGTGTTTGACCTATCTTTTTTTTCCGATGCATACAGCTAATTTGCAAGCCATTACAGCCATCGGACACAGCGATATTTTTTTAAAACTGGAGGTAGTCAAAAAACTAGTTGGCATCATTAGCTTGGCTGTAACGGCGCCGCTTGGTGTCATGGCCATGACCTGGTCAAAATTGACGACCGGTGTTATCGGGTCTTTTATCAATGCTTTTCCCAACCGCTCTTTGCTGGGCTATTCTTACCGCGCTCAAATTAAGGACCTGCTACCTAATTTTGCCGCGACAGCCTTTATGGCACTTTGCACTTGGATAGCCGGTTTGCCGCTGAGTGGAGCAGGAACCAAGCTATTACTACAAGTTGCGACCGGTGTTATATCCTATCTCGCGTTTTCGATTGTATTTAAACTGGAAGGCTATAAGGAACTCAAAGGACAGATCAAAGGTGTCTTTAGGCGTTGAGGAGACCCCCGGGCAGAAGGTAGCAGGCGCCCCCATTTGTTTAAAAAACGACCTCCTCTATTAGAAGGCCACTCCGTCTCTTTTTAAAACAACAACAAAGGTGCGGAATAATATTCGTATATCTGTAGCCAAGGAGAAGCGGTGTAGGTATTCCCGGTCCAACAGCATTTTTTGAGTTAAAGTAATGTCGTCTCGGCCGTTAATTTGAGCCCAACCGGTGATGCCCGGCTTGAGGTAATAAATACCGTTGTCCTTGCGAAAACGGTCAATCTCCGTCTCGTCCGGAATCAAAGGACGGTGGCCGACCAGGCTCATATCCCCCTTAAAAACGTTAAATAACTGAGCTAATTCATCCAAGCTAGTGCGTCTTAAAAAAGCACCAACTCGTGTGACATAGGCACCGGCATTTTTCATGTCAGCTGTTGAGACGGCTTCCGGAGCATCCGTAGACATAGTGCGAAATTTATAAATGGTGAAATGATGGCCGTTTTGCCCAACTCTTTTTTGCTTAAAGATGACTGGCCCGCGGCTGTCCAAACGTACGGCAATAGCAATGGCAAAATAAACAGGCGACAAGATCAAGATGGCTAGGGCACTTGCCAGGATGTCAAAAAAACGCTTGAAAATTCGGTAAATTCGCTGGGTGGCCGTCGGTGTAAAACTAACTGCTTGCAGGCGTATGCGCTCATAGTAGGGTTTAAGATCGGGATTAATCGCCGGAATTCGGCTTTGGCCAGTAATCACCCGTGCCTCCTCCTGTTAACTTTCAGGCTGCATATCAATAAAGGATCGCATAAACAGGTGGTATTATATCATATTGTGGAGACTTGATTCAGTGCCCGGTTCAACTCCTGGTAATCAACAGGTGTGATATAGTGAAATCCTGAGTAGTTCTGCCCTTGAAGCAGGCTCTGAAATCAATACAGAAGAGCGGGAGAATCATGAAAAAACGACCTTTTTTGAGCCGTGAAAAGCTGCTTGCTATTGTTAAAAACCAGCCTACGCCCTTTCATATTTATGATGAAAAGGGGGTACGGGAGACGGCCCGCGCCTTGCGAGCGGCTTTTTCCTGGAATCCCGGTTTTAAGGAGTATTTTGCAGTCAAGGCGACGCCTAATCCGAGCATTTTAGATATTTTGAAAGAAGAAGGCTGCGGAGTTGATTGCTCTTCTTATACAGAACTTCAAATGGCTTCTGTCTGTGGCTTTTCCGGCGCTGAGATTATGTTTTCATCCAATGTTACGCCGCCGGAAGATTATCGTTTGGCCCATCAGCTGGGAGCGACGATCAATTTGGACGATATCAGCCATATTGAGTATTTGCGCGATTTAATCGGGAACTTGCCCAAGCGAATGAGTTGCCGATTTAATCCGGGCGGCATTTTTCAGGTGTCAAATGACATTATGGACAATCCCGGTGATGCCAAGTATGGCTTCACCCGCAGCCAGATGGTCGAAGGATTTCGCCTCTTGAAAAAATATGGCGTTGAAAGTTTCGGTATTCATGCCTTCTTGGTAAGCAATGCAGTGACAGAAGCCTATTACCCAAAATTGGCAGAAACTTTGTTTGAGTTGGCGGTAGAGTTGCAGCATGAGACCGGTGCTCAGATAGACTTTATCAATCTCTCCGGTGGGATCGGCATCCCCTACCGACCGGAGCAGGAACCGGCTGATATTGCTGCTATCGGAGACGGTGTTCGCCGGGCTTACGAAAAGATCCTAGTGCCGAACGGCATGGGACATATCGCTATTTATACAGAGTTAGGCCGCTACATGTTGGGGTCTAACGGCGCCCTGATCGCCACAGTCCTTCACAAAAAAGATACTTATAAGCATTATGTAGGCCTTGATGCCTGCGCTGCCAACCTGATGAGGCCGGCTATGTACGGAGCCTATCACCATATTACCGTTATGGGCAAAGAAGATGAGCCCTGTACCGAAGTCTATGATGTGACGGGTGGTCTTTGTGAAAACAATGACAAATTTGCTGTGGATCGCCACCTGCCTCCGATTGAAATCGGCGATCTGATTTATATTCACGACACCGGAGCTCACGGCTTTTCCATGGGCTACAACTACAATGGCAAATTGCGTTCGGCTGAAATTTTGCTGTGCGAAAATGGCGCGACTAAACTAATTCGCCGTGCTGAGCAACCTGCAGATTATTTTGCCACCTTTGATTTCACTCATCGTTTTGAACATTTGCCGGAGGCAGAGCCCTCCGCTCGGAAGAGGGGGGGATAATAGTATGATCGGTCTAGTGTTGGCCGCTGGCTATGCTACCCGCCTCCACCCTTATACAAAAAACAAGGCCAAGGCGCTTTTACCGGTGGGAGATAGGGTGATTTTAGACTATATTGTCGACGAGATGAGAACTATACCGGATATGAAGACCATTGTCGTTATCTCGAACAGCTGTTTTGCTGCTGATTTCAAACAGTGGCAGGAAGGCCGAGATGATGACCAGATCATCATCTTGGATGATCAAACCACTTCCGACGACAATAAATTGGGTGCAATCGGCGATATGCAATTTGCGATTGAAGCACTGGACCTGGTCGAAGCAAATACAGATCTTATGGTGATAGCCGGTGACAATTTATTCACCTATCGCTTGAAAGATGCTTGGCAGGCATTTAAAAACTGGGATGAAGATATGATTTTGGGCGGTCAATTGGAGGAGAATGAAGATCCGCGTCGGTTTGCGCTGGCAGAAGTTGATGCGGACGGCAATGTTTTATCTTTGGTTGAAAAACCGGCAGAACCACAATCTGACTTGGCTGTCTACGCCACTTACTTTTACAAGGCGTCGACAGTGCCGTTGGTTAAGACATATTTGGCAGCAGGAAATCCACCGGACTCACCGGGGCATTTCCCGGCATGGTTACAAAAACGAAAAAGAGTAAAATTGTTTCAATTTGAAGGAAGGTGTATAGATATCGGCACACCGGAGTCATACCGGGCCGTCCAAGATGGTTTGCCGGAGATCAACTGAGTAACAATCTTTTAAGGATCAGGGCCGCCTGTAAACGGCCAAAAGATTATTATTAACCGATCTGCCTGAAGACAGATTAAAAGAGAGGGGGAGGCATTATGATTCAAGGGGCAATGTCGTTCTTAATTGTTTTTCCTTTTGTAATCGCCTTAATATTGTGGTTTATGAAACGGCCAAGTCCGTTTCGTCGCTATTTGATGTACGTCAGTGCAGCTATCCTGGCCGGCGTGGCAATCGCCTTGTGCATTAATTTTTTCGCCAATAAGGAAATCAGGATGGACTTTGTTTTTTCAGCTCATTTAGTCGACCAGTTGATGATTGCCGGCGAAATCATTATTTGTCTGATCATCACAGTCGCTTCGATCAAGGCCAAACGCTATTACATAGCCCTAATGGCAGTTGCTCAAACGGGTTTGATCGCATGGCTTGAATTGTCCGGAAAAGTTGGTGCTTTGTCAGTTGAAGCCAATTTGATGCTGGATAATTTTTCTGTTCTTATGACAATGATTGTGGGTATCATCGGCAGCTTGATTTGTATTTATGCTGTGAAGTATATGGCGACCTATGTCCGCCACCACGATGCCTTACAGGACCGTCGTTGGTTTTTCTTCTCACTCTTGTTCCTCTTTATCGGGGCCATGTTTGGGATCATCTACTCCAACAACCTGATTTGGATGTTCTTTTTCTGGGAGATCACCAGTTTGGTTTCCTACCTATTGATCGGCTATACCAAGGAGGAAGAAGCTGAAAATAACGCCTTCCGCGCTCTCTGGATGAACACGCTCGGCGGGCTTGGTTTTGCTGTCGG
>CAMXYS010000121.1 GCA_947253135.1 uncultured Clostridia bacterium | reverse complement strand
TATCCAGGACGTCTCGTGGGCTCGGAGATGTGTATAAGAGACAGGTTTTAGCTTATTTGACGAGGCGCTTGGCCAGACGAGATTTTTTACGAGAAGCAGTATTTTTCGGCAAAACACCCTTGGCGCAAGCCTGATCAATCTTCTTTTGCGCAGCTTTTACCAAAGCGGCAGCTTCGTCTTTACCGGCTGTGATTGCGGCATCTGCCTTTTTAACAGCTGTGTTCAGGCTGCTCTTCACTTTTTTATTGTACATCCGCTTGCGTTGGTTAACCCCGACGCGCTTGATCGCTGACTTAATATTCGGCATCTCTTTCACCTCCTGATTAGATTACACTTCACAAAATGCTCAAAAATTATAACATAAGCTTTGCTGTTAGACAAGAAAACAAAAACCTCCAAACACTGTTTAGAGGAATGTGGTGCGGTCGACAGGACTTGAACCTGCACGAGTGTTACCTCATAGCGACCTCAACGCTACGTGTCTGCCAATTCCACCACGACCGCTTGTCATTTGACCGGAGCCTTGATCAGCCTCGCAAGTTTCGACTTGCCCCTGCTGTATTTAGGCTCAGATACAGCTCATTAATTGTATCACTTGATTGATCTCTGTCAAGGCCTTGACAGCCGCATAAGCATGGGGGGGGACCGGGCCCGCCCCATGCTTTAAACGGTCAACGTCACAGTTCCAGGGTTACCTCATAGCGGGTCGGCTCTTTCTTAAATAAATACTCTCCCCGCCGGACAGAAGCTAGGACCTCGGCTCGATTTCTGATCACATCAAAGGGGCTGTTCCCGTCCAAGACAATAAAGTTGGCTTCATTGCCGACAGCCAGGCGATAATCCTCTGCTATATTGAGGCAGCGAGCACCGTTGACGGTAATCAGATCAAGGTTCTTTTCCGTTTCAGCCGGCGACATAATTTGAGCCAGATGAATCCCGTTATCTAATATATTCATCATGTTGCCGTTTCCCAGCGGATACCAGGGGTCATTGATCGAATCCTGGGCAAAGGCAATGTTGATGCCATATTCCAAAAATTCTTTCACCCGAGTCAGCCCCCGTCTTTTCGGATAGCTGTCCTGCCGGCCCTGCAGGTAAGCATTTTCCGTCGGGCAGGCAATAAAATTCAACTCGCTCTTTTTAAAAAGGTCCAGCATCCGGTAAGCATAGGCGTTGTCAGCCGACCCGAAAGAACAAGTGTGACTGGCCGTCGTACGACTGCCATAGTCTTCCATCCAAGCCAGAGCATTCAACAGCTCCACAAAACGAGCCTGGGTGTCATCCGTCTCATCGCAATGCACATCAATCAGCCGATCATATTTAAGGGCTAAGGCAATAATATCTTTGATAGACTGTTCGCCAAAACAGCGAGCCGGCTCGTAGTGGGGAATACCACCGACAACGTCGGCCCCCATTTTCAAGGCTTCTTCTACTAAGTCCCTGCCGCCTCGGTAAGTGTACATGCCCTGCTGCGGAAAGGCCACAATTTGAATATAGACCTTGTCTTTGAGCGCCTCTTTTAACTCCAGCAAGGCCTTTAAGGCGGTCATCTTAGGGTCAGTCACATCCACATGGGTGCGGATATATTGGACACCGCGCGACACCTCATCGTAAATACCTTTGAGGGCCAACCGTTTCACCCCCTCCACTGTCAAGCCGGCTTTAAATTTAGGCCACAGCTCAATCGCCTCAAACAAGGTCCCCGAACCGGCCCCCGCCCCCAGTCCTTCCGACAGGGTATAGACATAGTCCAAATGGAGATGTGGATCGACATAGGGTTCAAGCAGTAATCTTCCGCCCAGGTCAATCTCTTCTTGGGCCTGCGGTAAGTTAGTCCCGATGTCTTTGACACAGCCGCTTGCGTCAACCAGTAACTCATCTGCACCTGAATGTCCGTAAATGACAGCATTTTTAAATTTTTTCATAAAATAATTCCCTTTCTCTTTAAAGTTGCCTAGAGCAAAATTGCTTTTTTAAAAACCTGCTGTCGGCTTGCGATTGGCCGACGACAATTTAATATTCATCAAAATAATGGAGGCAAACATGATGACAATGCCTATGATACCGACCCAATTAATGACTTCAGACAAAAAGAGGATGCCTGTTAAAGTGGCGACAATGACTTCGACCGAAGCCAAAATAGTGGCCTTGGAAGCATCGACTCCCAGGGCCAAACCCTCAAAAAAACAAACATTGGCCAAAAAGCCGGTAAAAATTGAGTTGATCAGGGCCCACAGCATAAAATCGCCTCGGATAAAGTAGCCGGCCTGCTGCCATACGCCTGAACTGAGCCCCGTTGTCAAGCTGCTGAAGACCAACATGTAAAAAGCGGCGGTCAGGGGAGAATTTAAGCCTGTTGTCAGTTTTCCTAAAACGGTGTTGAGGGCATACAAAAAACCTGATATCACACCCAAAAGCAAGCCCAGCCCGGATATATTCAACTCCGTGAAGTTGCCTCCCGTCACGACCAAGGCACAGCCGACAAAGTTCAAGGCGAGAGCTATAATCTTCTGAGCCGTCAGCTTTTCCTTAAACAGAAGAACAGACATAACGGCGGTAAAAACAGGCGCTAAATAAAGTAAAATGGAGCCCATGGCAACACCGACTAAAGTGACAGTTGTGTCATAGGTCAGTTTAAAGACTCCCTTGGTTAAAATACCCAGCAGCGCGCAATACAATATCCCCTTGGCTGACATCCGGAAACCGGCTTTGCCGTGGCGGGCATAAATCAAAATCGCCAAAAAAGGCAAGGCGAAAAAATGTCCTGTAAAGGCTGTCGCCGACGGCCCGGCTCCGGTGGCCGTCATCTTGGTTATCCAATAGCCTCCGCTCCCCCAAAAAGCACCTGAAAGGAGCAGCAAAATATAGCCAAATGGTGAAGCAGCTGAACAGTTGGCTGCGGTTAAATTTGTTTTAGACATAAACTTTCTCCAGGTAAAGGAGACCTCC
This sequence comes from uncultured Clostridia bacterium, assembly GCA_947253135.1. Lineage (GTDB taxonomy): Bacteria > Bacillota > Clostridia > Saccharofermentanales > Fastidiosipilaceae > CAMXYS01. The sequence continues at coordinate 1,789 of CAMXYS010000121.1, read as the reverse complement.
TTCCGGTATTCGCTATTAATAATAGCCTAAATCACTAAGTGTCGGCATGCTTTCTCTGCCGGTCTGATGAAGCTGCTCTCCCGCAGCCGGTCCGGCTCGCCGGTCCAACTCGCAGACGAATCCATTTGCTTTTTATGGCACCCATCTGTTAGACTTCATATCGGTTCGATGAAAATCGTTTAAACCATTCTTCAATCAAAACAGACCAAATTGATCGGCCGACTGTTTGATGTAGCCGACTGTTTGACTCACAAGAAAGGAGCGGTTTAGGTGGACGCCTATAGCGGGCCTGGTTCAGGCGACTTATATCACACTACGAAGACCCTTCTTTCAGGGGTCGCTTCTTATTGTCACTGTTCTTGACAATACGCTGAATTTTTTAACTGTTGTGATGTCCGGTCCAAGCCCGGTACAGGTGAATTCCTCCTCCGCTCGGAAAGGGGTTACCTATGTATACCGATTTCAACCAAATCAGCCTGCAACTGGATGACTTGCTGGCCCAACATAACTATCGTGAGTTGCGCAATCTGCTCCCGGAAATTCCTTCTTCCGACATTGCTGCCTATATGGACAATATTAAGCCGGAAGAAAGTGCCATCGTCTTTCGCCTGCTGCCTAAAGAATTGAGCATTGATGTCTTTAGCGACCTCAACCAAGACCTGCAAGAATCGCTGATCAAATCCTATTCCGACAGCGACCTGAAAGGCTTGCTGGACGGCCTGTTTATGGACGACCTGGCCGACCTCTTAGACGAGCTGCCCGCCACGGTGGCCAAGCGGGTGTTGCAGAACACAGCTCCTGACAAAAGGCAGGCGGTCAACCGCTTGCTCCAATATCCGGAGGATTCCGCCGGCTCAATTATGACCACTGAATACCTCCACCTGAAAAAGGACATGACCGTGGCGGAAGCCATTCGCTGCCTGCGCCACACCGGTGACCGGCACGTCACCATCTATTTGGTCTACGTCACCACGGACACAAGAGTTTTAGAAGGGGTCATCAGTGTCAGAGAAATTTTAAACGGACAAGATGACCAACTCCTGGAAGACTTGATGGAAACAAATATTGTGGCAGTACAAACGACAGAAGACCAAGAGACAGTCGCCCGTATGTTTGACAAGTACGACTTCTTGGCTCTGCCCGTCGTCGACCATGAACACCGTTTGGTCGGCATTGTCACCATCGACGACGCCGTTGACGTTTTAACAGAAGAGGCTCAAGAAGACATGTCTATCATGGCGGCGGTCAATCCTTCTGAAAAAACCTACTTGCAAAGCAGCGTTTTTCACCATGCTAAAAGGCGTATTGTCTGGCTTTTGGTCCTGATGATTTCAGGCATGATCAACGGGGGCATTTTACAACATTATGAGGCCGCCTTTACCGCCCTGCCGATCCTGGTCACCTTTATCCCCATGCTGACTGATACCGGCGGTAACGCCGGCGCACAGAGCAGCAGTATGATGATCCAAGACTTAGCCAACGGAGAATTGCAAATGAAAGACTGGCTGGCTGTCCTCTGGAAGGAGTTTCGCATCAGCCTGCTGATCGGCTTAACACTCGCTGTCATCAACTTTTTACGTTTATTCTTCCTGACCCCGGCAGATGCCATCGTCAGCCTGGCTGTTTCTTGTGCCCTCATCTTTATCGTCATGATGGCCAAGGTGATTGGTGGTCTACTGCCCTTCCTGGCCAAAGCCATCAAAATGGATCCTGCCATTATGGCCGCCCCACTCATTACAACAGCTGTCTCTTATACACATCTGACGCTGCCGACGATTCGCCACCGGTG
>CAMXYS010000120.1 GCA_947253135.1 uncultured Clostridia bacterium | reverse complement strand
TTTTTCTCCTTTCGGCTATTCAAGCCCGCTTTGCCTGACCGACAAGTAGGTCTCACCTTACAAAAGCAGCGGCAGTAAAAAGTAATGATAGACCAGGGCCAGCAAGAACATGATCGCTGTCGCCGTCAAAAACAAGCGCAAGATAAAACGCTTGCGGCTGGCGGCGGACAGCATAATCAAATTTTTCATATCCATGACCGGTCCGTAAATCAGGAAAGCCATCAGGGCTGCTGGTGGAAAAGAACTGGCAAAACTTCTGGCAATCACCGCATCAGAAGATGAGCAAAGTGACAATAAAAAGGCCAGGGCCATCATGATCAGGACAGCGGCCGGCAGGTTAGCGGTCAGAACGGGCAAAGCATTTAAATTCACAAAAATCTGAACCGCAGCAGAAAGCAAAGCCGCCACAATGAGGTAACGGATGATGTCAAACAGTTCTAAGGCGGCATGCCGGCAAAAAAAATGTATTTTGTCAAAGCCGGATGAGTCCGGGCCCAAGCTGATGCCGGTGCTGAGCGAGCAACGCCTCATCAAGCGGTCAGACCGCAAAGTGCCAGCTCCTCCGGCGGTCGCCAGGTCCGTTTCTGCGCCCGGTGCCGCAGACCTGCGACCCTGTCCGATGGACATCAACAGGCCGGTGAGCAGCCCGGCTATCAAACCCAGGCCAAAACGCGACCCGACGATGCGCCAATCACCACCAAAGGCGTGGTAGGTCGACAGGATAACAATCGGATTGATAATCGGAGAAGCTACCATAAAAGTGACAGCGGCCGACACCGGAACACCCTTGCGCAAGAGGCTATGAAAAACCGGAATGGAGGCGCAATCACAAACCGGCAAACAAAAACCGGCCAGTAAAGCAAACAGCAAAGATGACAGCTTACCACGTGGAAACAGGCGGGTCAGAAAGCCCGGGGGCAACAAAATTTGCACCGCTGAGGAAATTAAAACACCAATCAAAAGGAAGGGGATGGCCTGCATTAAAATGCCCAAAAAAACGGTTAGCAAGCGATCGAGACCGGGAAAGCGCGGTTTGAAGAAGGTGTAACCCAATAACAAGGCAGTCATTATGACCACCGGCAAGATAAAGGTGAGCCGGTCTTGAACTAAGCGTTTGCGCCCGGTCAACTTTTGATCAACTTGTCTTGCCTGTTCAGCCGGCAAGGGCTTGGCTTCAGCCCCTGCTGTAGCGGGCATGCTAAAAAAGCCGGTCCCCGGGAGTAACCTACTAATCTCTCGCCGCACCCGCCTTTGATCCGGACCGCGCAGTACAACTAAATCCGCTGCTGCTAAAAAGCCGGGCAAATTATTTTCTGCCTGGGCCATAAAAGCATCGTAGCGCGGTGTGTCAACCACAGTGACCACACCGGCTAATTCCGCTATACCGTAAAGCCGCTCTTCCGTTTTCTCCGCCCGGTTGCAAGACTTCGTAAAGAGGGCCTGTAATTCAGCAAAGGGGGCCGCTCCGTTCCATTCAATCCAAAGCTCATCGACCCTGTCGGCGCACACCGCCTGAATCAAGCGCCGGCGAAGTCCGGCCGCAACCTCTTCCGGACGACTGTCCCAGTTGCGTTTGCTCACCGCCAAGGCGGTGAGGGTCGACCTTTTTCCCCGGTCGACCGCAAGCTTTTGTTCACCGCTTTCAAATTGCAACAAGAAGATCCGCCGCCCGTCGTCCAGGCGTTGCTTTAAAAGACCATTGAGCAAACTGGTTTTGCCGGCTCCCAAAAAGCCTGTCACTGCATAAGCCTTTAACATCAATGCTATCCTTTCTTATAGCTTGGTCCCGCTCTGAACGTCAGTGCCGGCCTCCGCCTGTTCTTAGCTGTCAGCCAGAGCCCGGCGCAAATGCTCTTTGACCCATGTTGCCACTTCAGCAGCTACCAGGTCCGGCCCGATAAAAGTGATTCGATTATCTTCTAAGGCCGTCGGGAGTAGGCGGAGATCGCCCGGCACATATTGTAATTCAAAATAACGATAACCGGCCGGGTCCGCTTGGTCCGCCAACTGGACAACACCCTTGGCCCGCACAATGGACAGGCCTTTTTGCTCTGCCAACAGGGCAAAAAGGGCAGTTGGCCAAGCCGGATCCGGCAAGCGGGGAAAAGACAAAGTCACCTGGCGAAAATTACCGGCAGCTTTAGGGGGAGCGGTTTTGCTGTCAGCTCTACGACCTAAGTCTGCGGCTGCCAGATAACTTGGTTTGTCCATCTCGCCTTGGGCCCTCTGCAAGTCCTCTTTGACAGCCTCCAGAACCGCCTCCGCCTCTGTGTATATCGGTGCTTTGGCATTCAAAGATGCCAACAAAGACCGGGCCTCTGCAAGGACTTCGGCAGTCGCCTCAGGCAGGTCAGTCCGGCTCAAAAAAAGAGTGGAGGCCTCCGCCACTTGATCATCAAAAAAATCAGCAAAATTATCGTAATAGAGACGGCAACGCAGACTGTCAACCACTGTGATCCGGCCGCGGTCAACTAACAAGTTTTGGGCCGCCGCCTTTTTTAAAGAGGCTCTGATGTCAGATAATTTACCCACACCTGAGGGCTCAATTAAAAGCAAGTCCGGCCGATAACTGCTAATCACTGAGCGGATTGAGGCCACAAATTCTCCGGTCAAACTGCAGCAGATACAACCTTGCGTTAAGGGTCTGACCGTAAAACCTTGCTCTGCCAATAAGTTGGCATCTAAATTTAAATCGCCAAAGTCATTTTCGATTAAGACGACCTTCAGGCCCGCCAGCGGACCTGCCAATAATTTTTGGATCAAACTGGTTTTGCCTGCCCCTAAGAAACCGGAAATAACCGTCACCCCAGTCGGTTGAGCCTGCCGACGAAATTTCATCTCAGCTGCATTGCGTTTGCGTTTAAACATAAGTTATCACCCTCTGCTAACCATTTTTTCTGAGCGGTGTCGATTATATAAAAACATCACCAGGAAAGCTAGAAAAACAACCGCAATACCTAATAACGTATAAACGTCAGGTCTTTCTCCCAAAACCAGCACGCCTAACAGGACCGAAAAAATCACCATGGAGTAATCGTAAATGGAAATTTGTCCGGGTGCCGCGTACCGGTAGGCAAAGGTGATACCGTACTGTCCGATTAAAGCACCACAGCCGATTAAAAGCACCATAAGCCATTGGTAGGCCGTCATCGGATGGTAATTTAAAAGCAGGCCGGGCAACAGGGCAAGGCAGGAAAAGCCGGAAAAAAAAGTGACAATAAAAGAGCCGTCAGCCCCTCTTTTGCCCAGATGGCGGACACAAGTGTAAGCTACACCGGCTGCCAGTCCACCGGCCAAACCGACTAAAATCGGCCACAAATGGGCCAGACTATAAGCGCCGGCATCCGGCCTGCTCACCAAAAGTACACCGGCAAAGGCTAAAACCAGACCCGCCACCTGGGCCTTGTTGACTTTTTCACGCAAAAAGAGGGCGGCAAAAATAATTGTAAAAAAGGGCGAGAGCTTGTTTAATACGGACGCATTGGCCAGCGGCAGATGACTGACGGCATAAAAGTTAAACAGAATTCCTGCCGTACCGAAGGCCGACCGCAAAATCAGCCAAGGTAAATTTTTTTTGCTCAGCTCGGCCCGCCAAAAAGTTTTGACCCCTCCTTTTCCATGTTTGCGCTGTAAGAGAATTGCGAGGGAGACAAGAAAGGCCACAAAATTTCTAAAAAAGCCCTTCTGTGTAGCAGGCAGGTCACCGGCCAAATTGACAAATAAACTCATCAAAGCAAAACCGAGACCCGATAATAAAATTAAAAGGACAGCGAGACTATAGTTCCCGCGGTCAAGTCCAACTGGTTTATCTTTACACATGTCTAACTCCTTTTCTGACCCCTTATTGTTGCGAAAAATATGCAAAACTGCAAGTTTGCCAGCAAGCCGGTTATAATTAAGAATGACTACTTTCAAACAATCAAAAAGAAGGAAACTGATATGTGCAAAATTAAATTGAAAAGTCTTTATCCTTACAAGGAAGACTTCACCGAGGCCTTGACTCATTTAATCGCCATCCCCAGTGTCAAGGGGCCCCCTGCCACCGGCGCGCCTTTTGGCAGCGAGACCGTTCGAGCCTTGGATTATTTGCTGGAATTGGCTGAGCGAGAGGGCTTTCGCACCCACCGAGAAGCCGGTTATTATGGTTGGCTGGAATGGGGGGACCAAGCGGCCCCTTTGATCGCCGGAGTCGGACACCTTGATGTGGTGCCGGCCGGGGATTGGCAACAGGCCTTTACTCTCGTCGTTGCGGATGATAGGGATACCATTTACGGCCGGGGTGTAGCCGATGACAAGGGTCCCTTGCTGGCCTGTTTCTATGCCTTAAAGTTTTTAAAAGATCAAGGCTACCGCCCCCACCACCGGCTGCGCTTAATTGCCGGTTTAGATGAAGAATCCGGCTCCTTGTGCCTGGAACACTATCGACAAATCGATGAGATTCCTGCTTATGCCTTTACACCTGATGCCGATTTTCCGGTTATTGCTGCTGAAAAAGGTCTGCTGCACATACAAGTTCACTTTGCCGAACCGGCGCCCTTTGAACTTAAAGGTGGCACCAGAGCAAATGTCGTCCCGGGGCAGGCCGTTTTAAAGCGGGCTGACCGTGACGCTGTCAAGTTTGAAGGCAAGCAGGCCCATGCCTCTACACCGCAGGAAGGCTTAAATGCAATCTCCTTAGCCATGGCAACTTTGGATCAAGATCCCGCCTACTCCGACTTGCCCCCGGTCCGCGCCTACCAAGCTCTGATCGGCTTCGATACAAGCGGTGAAAAATTGTCAATTGCCTGCAACGACGAGCCCTCCGGTGCCCTCACTGT
>CAMXYS010000119.1 GCA_947253135.1 uncultured Clostridia bacterium | reverse complement strand
TCTAAATAGTCTTCAGCTGCAACTGCCTTTTGTATGGCTTGTTTTAAACCGGCCACTTGATCAGTTGCCGGAACTGTTTCACCCCCGGCAGCGCCGGTCTGTGCAGCAGACGTTTCGGCCAGCGGTTTCGCTGCTGTCGCCGTATCCGCCACGTTGGGGTCCGCTGCTGCTTCGGCCTTGAACATCACGCCCGGTCGGCGGCCCCGGTGCCGGTCCCCTCTTTGCAAGCGACTAAAGATCTCGTCCAAAACGGAGCGAAATTGGTCGTAGCAATCAGGGCAGCCCAACATCCCGGTGCGGCGGATCTGCTCCAAGCCGGTTCCGCAGGTTGAGCAAGTTGAGCCTTGCCGCCGGTCTAAATCCGGGAGATTTTGCTCCAACAAGGAAGCCAAACCACCGTCTAAAAAGTGAGTTGGCCAAGCCTGCTGGAAGAAATTGTGGCCACTTTCAGCAGCGCTACCGAGCCCTGAAGCCGGCCCCCAATCTAACCACTCCGGGTGTTTTCTTGCACAAGCTTCACACCAGTGCCTACTTTCACTTTGTCCATTAATCGTACGGCTGACATGAACTGTCGCCTCTGCCTGTTTACAATCATCGCATTTCATCTGTACTTCACTTCCTTTTTCTATTGTCCTTCTTTGACTTTTATCGGAAAGAAAGAGCCCGAAATTAATTCGGGCCGGTTGACTACCCCTTTTGCGCTTCTTCTCTCTCCATTTCCAAGGCGATGTTGAGCAGCATGTTGCGGAACAGATCCATCCGAATAACATCCCTAACTTCCGGCGGAATCCGCTTTAAAGCCTGGTCGGACGTCGCTGCGTACATCACAGCTGCAATGCGCTTGTTAATAATGTCATAGTCAATGAAGTTGGTCAGGTAAACATCCACATCGTGACGGCTCAATTGATCATCTAAAGCATTCAAAACATGCATTATGTAATTAGATTTGCGGCCATCATTAGCTATCCGACTGACCCTGATCCAACCACCGCCACCTCGTCGGCTTTCAACCACATAGCCTTGGCCGTTGGTAAAACGAGTCGACAAGACATAGGTGATTTGTGAAGGTACGCAGTTGACCTGTTCGGCCAATTCGCCCCTGGTCAGTTCGACCCGGCCGCCATTTTCATCAATCATTTCCTTGATCATTGCTTCGATTACATCACTTAAACGTGCCATGTCGCTCTCCTTTCAAGCTAATTTCATATATAATATAGGACAACTCAACCGAACTTTGGCGCTGCAGGTGACCAGCCAATCAAATCTGGGTCAGTTGAACTGCCTTTGACTTTCTTTGTCTTTAATTTACCGAATCCGACAGCTTAAGTCAACCGGCTGAACGTTAACGATTTATGAACCGACCGATCTGCCTGCCCCCCATCATCTTGGATTTGCCACTTGAACTTGACGCTGCAAACCGAGACGATCCGAATGAGGCAATCAGTCTAAAGCACTTAAATATAGAGAGCGAACAAAAGAAAGTAATTTCCCATGCATAAGTATGAAAATTGGTTGGCTGAATACGTTGACCAAATGGTCCTCAGTTATAAAGAAAACCCCCTCTTGATCGAAACAGATACAGCCTATCTGCCCAACAAGAGTCGCATCATAGCAGCTGTCGAGACACTGCGCGAGCTCCTCCTCCCTGGGCACTTTTGTCCAGAGACAGTGACCACAACCACTTTTCCTTACTATATAGGAAACCGCCTGCACCGTCTCTATGAAGATCTCTCTGAAGAAATATGTTTGGCCCTGTGCCACAGCAAAAGACGCCCCTGTGACAACCGAGCTATTTGTATAGATAGTCAACGTGACCTCGCCAAAAGCAAAACCCGCAGCTTTTTAAGCCGTCTGCCGGCTATCCAGACGCTTTTGACTACCGATGTCAAAGCCGCCTACGATGGCGATCCGGCCGCTTCTTCCTCTGCTGAAGTCATCCTGTCTTACCCCGGTATTTTTGCCATCACTGTTCACCGCATCGCCCACCAACTACAATTGCTGCAAGTTCCCTTGATCCCCCGCATTATGAGCGAGTATGCCCACAGCGTTACCGGCATCGATATCCACCCCGGCGCCGACATCGGTCCCTACTTTTTCATTGACCATGGAACCGGCGTTGTCATCGGCGAGACCACGGTCATCGGCGGCCACGCCCAAATCTACCAGGGCGTGACCTTGGGAGCGCTCTCTACCCGCGGTGGCCAACGGTTGCGCAATGTCAAGCGCCACCCCACCCTGGGCAACCATGTCACCGTCTATGGCGGTGCCACGATATTGGGTGGCGCAACCGTTATCGGCGATGATGTCGTCATCGGTGGCAATGTTTTTATTACCTCCTCCGTACCGGCCGGAACTAAAGTCATGATGAAAGACCCCAAATTAGATTTTCACCGCTAAAGCAAACTTTTACTATTAAATCAGATCTGTCCCGCTAATAACAACCCGTTGACGGGAGCCAAACATAGAGAAAAGGCCGGTTCGCTTTGAACCGGCCTTTTCCCTATGGAATGGTAATAGGAAAGAGCGATTAACAATCAGGATCAGTTGACTGTCAATTTCTCATTTTGGAGGAAAGATTGTTTGCACAGAGCAGCGATCTTGGTAGATTTTGTACCGTCAACCACACCCGGTGTGGCCTCTTTGCCCGTCAGAACACAGTCGGCAAAATGCTCGACAATCTTGATATAAGCCTGGTGCCAACGAGAGACAAAATCCTGGTAGCACTCCTGGCAGACGCCGTGTTCGCTGTAAATTTGCATTAAGGAGTCGGTGGGAACACCGGAAATTCTCAACATGCCGCGCGTACCGATAATTTCCGTTTCGACGTGGGTACCATGAGCGGCGGCCCGGCCGGCATAGAAGAAGGCCATGGCATCATTTTCACACTGCATCAGGCAGGAGACATTGTCCCCATCATCCCAATCCTTGTACTGCTTAAATTCATAGCAACCTCCAATAGCCCACAAATCCTTAGGTTCAGAGTCAGTCAGCCAGCGGATCAAGTCGATGTCATGGATGGACATGTCAATAAATTGACCGCCCGACCGAGGGGCATATTCCAGGGTTCCTTCAATAATAGAAATGGGATCTTGCGAATAGCAGCGGACCAGAATCACATCGCCGATGTCGCCCCGGTCAATCTTTTCTTTAGCCAGGACATAGGAATAGTCGTAGCGACGCATAAAGCCCAGCATGAAGACCAGGTCCGGGTGAGCTGCCACGATTTTTTCAGCTTTTAAACAAGCTTCTACATTATCGGCCAAAGGCTTTTCACAAAAAACGTGCTTGCCCGCCCCCATAGCCAGGTCGATCATCTCAACATGGGAATTTGTATTGGTGACAATGGCAACCGCTTCAACATTGGGGTCTTGACACAGCTTTTTAGGGTCATAATAGACCGCCTCCACCCCAAAATCTTTAGCGGCCTTGTCCGCTCTCTCTTTTTGGCTGTCGCAGATGGCGACTAATTCTGTATTGGGAATCCGATTGGCAATATTGGATGCGTGCTCATAGCCAAGACGCCCTACGCCGATGATACCGACTTTTAACTTTTTCATTCTACACCTCCTGCACTGGTCTGTGTGGGTAACCTAACTGATCTCAGTCTAAGGGATATCTCTTTAATAGCGGTATCGGATTCTTGCTTTATGGTGGGCGGCTGCTGCGTGTAGGGTCCCGTTCACTCTTCGCCGGACCCAAACTCAACCATGATCTTTTTATAGTGCACTGTTTAATTATTTAGTATACAATTATGGCATGGTAAATGGTGTCCGGTTCAAGCCCTATCTTGACGGTGCCCCCGGACCAAAAACTCAGTGCCTTTCGCTGAAAGGCCGAACAAGCCGCAGGCAAAGTTTTGCTCAGCTTTCAAAAGGATTAGATAGGAGATAACTATGGCCCAGCAAAATTCTCTTGCTCCTTATTTGCAAAACAGCAAGATTCCGGAATTTTTAAACTGCAATCGGATTGCTCCTAACCACAGCCGCCACTGCTCCTTTCTGCCCCATGCGCACGTCGACCGGTTAGAGCTGTTCTACCTGGCCGAAGGCGAGGTAACCTACCTTGTCGACGGCTATACCTACCCACTAGTAGCAGGCGACCTCGTCATCTGCAATCAAGGTGTCGTCCATGGTGACAGCTGGCTAATTCCCGCCGTCAACAATGGTTATTATAGCTACAGTGTTGCCTTCCAAGGTGTCACTTTTATCGGCATGCCGGAAAACACCTTGGACTACGGGACAGCCGATCCTATCCTAAAGATGGGTAACAAAAACAGTGAGGCGGCCCATTTGTTTAAAAGCTTACACACCCTGTCCAACAGTTGCCCCTCTGCTGAGCTCACCTGCCAGAGCCTGGCCTTGTCAATCCTCTTACTGGCCTACCGACAGCTGATTTTTCAAAAAGAGAGCCCCCCGAGTATTCAAAAAAGTAACCGCGAAAGGATTCAGCGGGACGTCTGCACGACCATGCGACAGTACATGGATCAAAACTTCCGCGAAGCTCTGACACTTGCCTGTATCGGACAAACCTTTAACGCCAGTGAATTTTATCTGGCCCACCTCTTCAAAGACCGCTACGACATTTCGCCAATGAAGTACCTCTTAAAGCGCCGGTTGGGCGAGGCCCAGACCTGTCTGATTGAGACCGAATACCCGGTGGCTTTTATCGCCGAAAGTGTAAACGCCGGTTCGCCGGCCCACTTCAGCTCTATCTTCAATAAATACATTGGTTTGTCGCCATCGACTTACCGAAAGAATTTTAAGAGCATGAATGTAAATTAATCTTTAAAAGAAAAGAGGTGACAGACCAGAGTGACCCATGG
>CAMXYS010000118.1 GCA_947253135.1 uncultured Clostridia bacterium | reverse complement strand
TGAGTTTCCAAATGATAGGCGCCTTCAGCTGCCACTGTTTTTTCAGCTTCGACTGCCTGTTCCATCAAGATCCGGTAGTAGTCATCTTTTTCACCGTCACCAAAATGGGTCCAGCGCACTAACAGCTTTTTAGGAGCCTTTGCGTCAGCACTTGGCGGCCCCGACTGCTGTTGTTTTTCGGCCAGCAAACTGCTCAAGTGAACCAGGGCTGCCGGCAATAATTCTAAGCGTTTAACCGGGCGAATCCAAGCACAGGTGACAATTTCAAAAACAGTAAAGGCGCCTGCCTGCTCTCTCTTTTCAGCAAGGAGTTCAGCCAGACTCCCTTGGTCTGCCGGGACGATGCCGGCTGCCGTCTCAGCCGGCTCCGGCACACCCAGGCGAGCAACTCGCACCGGAGCGCGGTTTCGCACCAGGTCCTGTCTGGTTTGGTCCAGGTGGTGGACGCCGTCTCTCGAACAGGGAAAAATAGCGTCTAAGCCTTGCAACAAATAGCCGCGATAGGGCAAATAGCCCCGTCCCTCAGCCTCTTCATAGAGGTCATAACCATGCGCCCGAGAGTAGATTTTGATCTCCTTGCGGTAGCCGCTTTGCTTAAGTTGTCCGGCCAAATCAATCGCCGCCTTAGCTCCGACATAGAGCCAGTAGCTATAAAAGACCAGGCTATCGACTGTAGCGGCAAAGTCAAAGACAGTTTTTTTTGCATCTTGAACGACCTGCCGAGCGCGGCCGGTAAAATAATATAGCAAGGCCTTCTTTTTTAAAGCACCGCCGGTAAATCTTTGCTCCTCTCTTAATTCCCGGGGAGCCGCAACGAAAGCTCTCAGCGCATAACAGGCATCTCTTAACCTGCCACTGAAGGGAGAGCGGGCATTTAAAATCTTTACTGAACAAGCTGTCTTGGCAGTCTCAAAATGCTCTTTTTCAGATGACACAAGCAACTTGCACTCGCTCAGCGCCTTCGGCCGGTCTGGCGAGCCGGGAGCTGATTTGAGCAGCTGGCCGACAGCATTGACCGGCAAAATCAGAATGCGGTCGAACAACCGACTGAGATAGGGCAACTCGCCCTCTATAAAGTGATCTTTATTTCCCAACGGATAGGTCGCCGTAAAGATAACTAAACCTTTTTGCATCAGCTAATCCTCCTTCCTCAACTTTTTCCTGAGGGCGGTAAAAATAAGGGACAGATCACGCCGCATCATCAAAAGCACGATCAGGCAGCTGACCAGGAGCCAGATGAACCGCTGGAGCGGGTTAAGTGGACAATAAAACAAAAAACTGTTAACCGCCAGCCCCGCTAAGCCAACCACCGCTAAACGGCCGGGCAGGCGGACACGAACGATGGATTGGAGCATGAAATAACGATACAAAAAAGTGGCTAAAAAACCGATTGTCAGTGCTGTATTAGCCGCCTGCAAGCCCAAGCGAGGCAAGAGTAAAATCATCGTCGGGATATTGACGGCAGCGCCGACCAGGGTGGAATAAAATAATTGGTCATTTCTTTTTTCTGCCGAATAAATGTGGCCCATAAAATTAGACAAGGCAGAAATACCGACGGAAATCAATGACATCGGTATTAAGACAACAGCCGGATCATAAGAGCCGTTGTCTCCACTGCTCACCAAAATCCTGAAAACGAGCCTCCCACAAGGCAGCAACAGGAAAATTCCGCACATTAAAACAGTGGCGTATTGCTTCAAGGTTTGGCTGTAATAAAGATGACGGTTTTTGTCGCTACTGACCGAAAAAGCTGTTTCTTGCCAGGCTAAAGAAAATACTGAGATGAAAATATTGACCGTCATGGCTATCTTGTTAGCTGCCGTCAACATGCCCAAATCAGTGTTAGACATTTTGTATTGAATATAAAACTCATTGAACTTGGTTAGGGCCACAAAGGCGGTTGCATTGATGGCCAGCGGAAAAGAAAACTTTAAGATCACCCGGATCAGCGTGCTGTCCAGTTCATGGCGCCGACAACGACGCAGTTGCTTTAGCTGCAGTTCGTAAACAACAATTGAAAATAGTGATGCCATGATCGGTGACAAAATCAGAGAAATCCCACCTAGGCGGAAGACGTTTAAAAAAAGAATTTGTGAAAAGCCCAACACAAAGGATGCGCCTACACCGGTCAGAGCAAACAAACGATTTTTACCATAGCCTCGGGCTGAAAATTGATAGAGCAAGTCCAACAAATAGAGGATGCCCATAACTGTTAACTCAGCAAAATAAAAGCCCCCTTGGCTGCGGTTCAAGAAAAAAACGGACAGGAGAAAGAGCGGCAACAGAATTGCGGAAGCCGCCAGCACATTGGTAAAAATGCGGTGTTTCCCGTCCCCCTCTTCCGCCTCTTTCACATCATACATAAAGCGCAGGAGGCCTGACCAAATTTCAAAAAAACAAATTGAAACCAGCTGGGGCAGGGTTGTGGCAAGTAAGTTGGCCGACGCAAAGGTAGCCGGCGTCAGGGCGCCGGTCTGTAATCTGGTCAGTAAGAAGGTAATTAACTTGGAGCAGATATTGCCTAAAAAATAGACAACAACTCGGTAAACCAGACCGGATCCCGCTCGCTGTTTCTCCTGCTGCAATTTTTACCTCACTTCTACCAGGCGTCTGTTTAAAACCGGTGCCCAGAAATTTTCATCGATGTAAAACGACCGCAAAGCGTGCCCCCGTCTTTGTTCCTCCGGCGGCAAAGACATGTAATCGCCGAACAAATAAGCCAGCTGAACTTCGGCCCGGTGTGGCACCATCACCGGATGGCCACAAAAATCCAGGTCACACGCCGGCTCCAATTCTGCCCTGCCCAAGTAAGAACTCTCGTAATCAGCCGGCGAAGCCGGTGCCGCTAAAACCCGGTCTGTCTTCTCCCCTGCACCGGCAATTAAGGCCCGGTGGCGTTTGGCTAAAAGCGTCGGCACTGACGGCAGGGCCAAGAGCTTATAGGCCAAATTGTACAATACTTTGTCGGACCGATAACCTTCCAACTTGTAACGCAGCCCCATGTGAGCCTGTAAAAATTGCCGCCTCATGGCAGCAGCCCGGCCCGGCTCGTCCGGGACAGCATCCAATGGGAAAATATCCAAAAATACGCCCTGCTGCCACAGGGCATTGGGTGGGGTCTGCCACTCTTCAAAAAGGGTATTGTGGCACCGCAGTTTAGCATAAGGAATGGTTATGCCACCATCATTTTCTGCAGTTTGAAAAAAATAGACCTGCGGGTCAACTTCTGTCGCCAAGAGGTCTGCCAGTTGATCGTAGTCGGACCGCAATAAGCCGATATCAATATCATCGTCCCAAGGGATAAAACCGCCATGCCGCACGGCACCAAGCAGTGACCCGAAAATGAGATAATACTTCAAATCGTAGTCTCGGCACAGCTTGTCGACCAGCAGCAGCATCTCCAATTGCAAGGCGTGCACAGCAGCCATTTCCGGGCTGCCGGCCGCTAAATAAAAAGGCCGGCCCGACTTAGCTTTTTGTTCCATGGCTCACTGTCTCCTCCTCAGTTCCCCGCCGGTAGCAAAAGTTATATCAACGAGCATCTTGATCACCACTGTGGTGACGGCACAACTCCTGACGTTTTCCCCCCACCCTGCCTAGCAGATGGCGAGGTGGAGTTGTAGTCCATCTCCGGTATTAATTTTCCGGATTCACTGAAGTGCCTGCAGAGTTGACCTCTGCAGGCAGTGGCTCTGTATACAGATCAGCGCTTGGCGTGGCAGCCGGTCCGGCACCGGTGGCGAAAGTGGTCTCAGCAGTACCGGACTCACCGGCAAAATTGTCCGCATCCTGTGCCATCGCAGTGGCCGCCGCCAGAATTTCTTCGCCATTCAGCAGCTGGCCCCCCGGATCCCCCGCTGCACCTGTATAGGGCACATCCGCCGCTAAACCACTGTAGACACCTGAAGGCATTTGCTCCAATCCGGTTTTAGCCAAAGGGGTGTAAGGCGGCAAAGCTACCGCCGTAAATTGTGCCGGTGGTTTTCCATAAACAAAATTATGTAGCAGTGGGGTGATTAAATTAAAATTGGCCCGAATACACCAAGTTTCACCGTTGTCCATCCAAAAATAACCTTGGATCGGTATTTGCAGGCGATCAATGCCGTTGCCGATTTTAGGCAGGATCGACAGACCCATTTGAGTCAACTCCCAATCTGTCAGATTGGTGGTCACATGCGACAAGCCCGACCGCACCACTGCCGGGAGGCTGGTCAAATTGGATTTTACCTTCTGAACTAATAACTCAACCACCTCTTGTTGCCTGTTCATGCGGTGAAAGTCTGTATCTAATTCGCGCATGCGGGCGTAGGCTATGGCCTGGCGGCCATTTAAGAGTTGGCGGCCTCCTCTCCACACGTACGGAGACCAGCGCGCTCTGGCAGCATCATCCCAACCTTCAAGAGCCGCATTTTGCTCTTCGATTAAGCGATTTAGATATTTTAAGACCTCCGGGTCTGTAGGCACATCTACTTCGACACCGCCAACGGCATCAATAATATCTTCAGCGCCGTTAATATTAAACATAATATAGTCGTGAATATCTAGCTGAAAAGTGTTATTTAAAGTTTCAATCAACCGTTGAGGTCCCTCTTGAGAGGCGGCATTCAACTTGACCGGATGATCAGTCCCGGGTAAGTACACCAGCATATCTCGTTGAAAAGAAGTCAACTTTAGCTTGTTATTTTTTTGATCTATTGTGGCCAGCATCATGGTGTCAGACCTGCTGTAAATTTCGCCTTCACCGGCGAAATCAAGGCCCATCAAAAGGATATTAATGATTTGACCGTCGCGGACAGGTGGCGGAGGGGTCGTGGTAAGCGTTTCACCATTCTGCTTAAAAGAAACTTGTGGAAGATCTTTTACGCCGGTTTTAGC
>CAMXYS010000117.1 GCA_947253135.1 uncultured Clostridia bacterium | reverse complement strand
GATTATCCAGGACGTCTCGTGGGCTCGGAGATGTGTATAAGAGACAGGGGTGGAGTTGACTGAAGATGTCGCTTCTATTTTGTCTGAGGGCGGCTTGACAGCCGACCGCGGCGGAGGTTTTGGGCACAGTGGTATCTAGGCGCTTGTAATTTAGGCGCTCTTAAAAGCTGCTCACCTGATCGCCCAAGCTTTCCAAGAATAAGCTGATGTTTTGGCAATACAGATAACTGTCGCCGGAAAAAGAATCATTCATAATTTTCTCTTCTCGGTGGGCAGTGTCTGTTACAGTGGCAACCGAACCGGTTTCCGGTTCAACACTCCCCGGTTCATTCCGGACTTTATTCGAAGCGTCCACGGCATAGGTCAATTCAGGCTTGGCTACAGCTCTGGCGCGGGGAACTTCTAAAAGTTTGTCTTCTGAGACACCTTGTCTGCTTTCCGGAATAATAAAAAGTATCGGGCAGGGGAGTTCAGCGGTGATCTTTTTGATATCTGTACTCTTGCCGGTCTCCCCGGTCAAACGGACCGCTGACGGAACGGTCCGGGCTGTTAATTTGGCAAGTATCCCCCCGTAAGTGCGGACTGCTTGACGGATGTAGTCGTCTGACGTGGGGAGGGCGGTGTCAAGAATCATGCCCTTTATATGCTTTTGGTTGAGGGCTGCCTGGGCGATATTATGTTTGATTAATTCAGTTTGAAAGTTTTTAGCCTGCGATAGCGGGGGCTCTTTGTTCACATCGGAGAGGCGGCCACTGTCTGCTGTCTGAGCAGGTGCATGTAAGCTTTGCCAAGCATTTAAACTGGCAGTAATGCCGCTGCCAATGCTGTAAAGAATGCAGTCAGCAGAACCGGCTGCTTTTTCTAGATAGCGGATAGCACCTAGAACATCTAACCACTCGCTGTGGCCAAAGTTTGTCAATTGCCCGTCAGAATTGCCGGCATGCCTTTGATCAAAGGTGAGCACGTTGTAACCATCGGCCAGTATGCTGTGAATAAGGTTGGCCGTTTTGCTTCCAAAGGGGGCCCGGTTGCTGTTAAAGTCATGGACTAAAATAACAGTGATATGCTTGGGTTTTTCGGTCGCTCTGAAGAACCAACCGGACAAATTGATATCATCGTCAATAGAAAGGAATGAAGCCGGCTCAAAGGGCGGCATCAGATTATTGACAGAGGTCTCCAACGGTTTGACTTGATGGCGCATGAGCCGGTTAGCTGCAAAAAAAGTTATGCTCCCGGTCAGGAGGATGAGGGCGGCTAAAATGCCACAAATAGTGGTGAAAAACAAAAAATGTTTAGACTTTTTGACAGCAGCGGAGGACGGACGGCTCATATGTAACTCCAGGAAAGATTTAGTTGAAAGATGGCGGGCAAAGGGTAAACTCTGATATGTATGAGTATAAGGAGGAAGTGTTTGGACAGCAACCGAACAAGTGATCGTGAAACAATTTAAAATCGTGAAACGATAGAAGGAAATTCTATTTAACAAAGGCGTAATAAATGTGTAATGAAATAAGCGATAAGTTAATCCTGGGAATTGAAAGCTCCTGTGACGAGACCGCCGCTGCTGTAGTAGCTGACGGCCGGCGCATTTTGTCGAATGTGATCGCCAGTCAAGTTGATATCCACAAGCAGTTTGGTGGGGTCGTGCCGGAGATTGCTTCGCGGCAACATGTTGAGCAACTGGTACCCGTCATCCAAGCAGCACTGGAGCAAGCCGGCGTGGGCTGGCAAGATTTGTCCGGCCTGGCAGTGACAGCCGGCCCGGGTTTAATTGGAGCCCTGCTGACGGGTGTCTCTGCTGCTAAAGGTATCGCTCTGGCTACTCGGTTACCACTTTACCCGGTCCACCACATAGCCGGACATATCGCTGCTAATTATTTGGCCGACCCGGACTTAAAGCCTCCCTTTTTGAGCTTGGTTGCTTCGGGGGGACACACTTTGATTATTAGAGTTGAAACGTACACAAGCTTTAAGCTGCTGGCTTCAACCCGCGATGATGCTGCCGGTGAGGCCTTTGACAAGGTGGCCCGGTCAGCCGGCCTCGGCTATCCGGGGGGGCCTTTAATTGACCGTATAGCAGCAACTGGTAACCCCCGCGCGATCCGTTTTCCGACCACTGACTTCGGTCTGGGCAACCTGGATTTTTCTTTCAGCGGTCTAAAAACAGCTGCCTTGAACTATCTGAACCACAACAAACAACAACAAGAACAAGTACAGGCCGGGGCGGAAGCTTTTGACAAGGTTGCCTTGGCCGACTTTGCCGCCTCCTTCAGAGAGGCGGTTGTCGGTGTTTTAGTGGACCATTTATTAAAGGCTGCGGCCGCCTATCCGGGTGAAGCATTGGCGCTTTCCGGCGGTGTTGCAGCCAACTCCCGCCTACGAGAGCTCCTGCAGGAGGCCTGCCGCAAAGAGGGCAGAAAGGCGGTTTTGCCAGCTTTGGTTTTATGCACGGATAATGCCGCTATGATTGCCTCCATGGGTTATTATATGCAGGCCTCCGGTTGTCCACCGGCAGGAGATGGGCTGGATGCCAGGGCCTCCTTGCCACTTGATCAATGGGAGCAGCTTTATGGTTGAAGAAGTAAAGCTTTTAGTAGAAATGAGCAAGTAATGTCTAAGCAACAAACCGGTAAAGTCATCGCTAAAAACAGAAAAGCTCGTCATGAGTACCACATTGTAGAATCCTTTGAAGCCGGGATTGCTCTAAAGGGAACAGAAGTTAAGTCGGTTCGCCAAGGCAATGTAAATTTAAAGGACAGTTATGCCTCGATTAAAAATGGTGAGCTTTTTTTGCAGGGCTGTCACATCAGCCCCTATGAGCAGGGTAATCGTTTTAATGTTGATCCTTTGCGCCAGCGCAAATTGCTTATGCACCGGCGCGAAATTATACGCTTGCAAAGTAAAGTGCAGCAAGAAGGCTTGACCTTAATTCCCCTGTCTCTTTATTTCAAGGGCAATAAGGTCAAGCTCGAATTGGCCCTGGCCAAGGGCAAAAAATTACATGACAAAAGAGAGGCTATTATTCGTCGCGACCAGGAAAGGGCCATGGACCGGACGCTCAAAGCTTTTAACCGCAACTGAGCATTTTAAAGTATTTGAGCAGCAAATGGCCTAAGCACCTAAGCACCTTAGCACCTTCTTAGTTGCCCGAATCAATGGAGTTTCATATTCTTCATAGACAAGTCTAATAGGGGCGCCCCATAAGTGATGGCGCCGCTGGAGATAAAATCAGCTCCGATTTGCGCATAAGCAGCAATGTTCTCAAGGGTGATATTGCCGGAAAGTTCAACTAAGGCGCGCCCGTCAATGTAGTTAATAGCAGCCCTTATCTCTGACGGTGACATGTTGTCCAGCATGATGATATCGGCACCGGCCTGGACGGCCTCTTTGACCATTTCCATTGTTTCTACTTCCACTTCAATCCTATGGACGAAAGGGACTGTTTTTCGGGCCCTTGTGACTGCTGCTGTCAGTGATCCGGCTGCGGCAATATGGTTGTCTTTCAACATAACACCGGTACTAAGGTTAAAGCGGTGGTTTTGGGCACCGCCGGTCCGAACGGCATATTTTTCCAGCAGTCTAAGTCCCGGGGTCGTCTTGCGGGTGTCAACTAAGCGGGTTTTGGTTGAGCCCATTGCCTCGATAAAACAGGCCGTATAACCGGCTATGCCGCTGAGTCTTTGTAAAAAATTTAAGGCGGTTCGCTCACCGCACAAAAGGGCGTCTAAGCGGCCGGTTAGAAATGCAATTTTATCACCGGGCGAGACCGGGTCGCCGTCCATCTTTTTAAAATTAAATTGGCAGTTGGCATCAAGCAGTTGAAAAACTCGAGCAAAGATGGAAAGACCACACAGCCTACCCTCCGACTTTGCCAGGAGTTCGACGCTCGCCAGGGCACCCGGATCAGGGAGGGCTGCCAAGGAGAGGTCACCGGAGGGCAAGTCCTCGGCCAAGGCTTGCTGAATGATGGGATCAATCAGGTATAGCGGTAGGTTTTCCTTAAACATTTTGGCGACTCCAATGGTGGTCATTCAATTCTTTGAATTCAATTGAAATGCCGTCCGGGTCGTAGACATAAAAGTAGAGCATGCTCCGATCAGGCTGGCGGATCGGGGAGGGGTTTAAGTTTTTAGCCTGAGCCAATTCATGTAAATTTTTGGCATCTTTACACTCAAAACAAACCGTCAAACCACTGGCCTGGGCGGGGCTGTCACCGGCTATCTGAACCAGTTCGATCTGGGTACCGCCCTTTTGTTCAGAGAGAAAGGCGATGGCCCATTGGTCTGTCCTTTCTTCATGCTCGACAGTCAGACCAACAAAATCACGGTAAAAGGCCAAAGAGCGATCTATATCTGCTACACGCAAGGTTAAATGTAAAAAATGCATAAAGGTCTCCTCTAGAACCGGCCGGTTGTAATGCCGGCCACATCATGTCGCCGTCGGTTGGTGTACTTGCCTGAATTATAGCATGTTGGCGATTGACCGGATGATCTAAAAACGCTATAATAGCAACATTCACCGTGGTTGAACTCCTGTATGAACAGGATGACAGCTTAATTTGGCGCCGAGAGGGGGGAGAAGAGTGGCAGAAATACGTGTTAAAGAGAATGAATCTCTAGATAGTGCTCTGCGGCGTTTTAAACGCTCTTGTGCGCGCTCCGGTGTCTTGGCCGAAGTTCGTAAAAGAGAACATTATGAAAAGCCAAGTGTGCGCAGAAAGAAAAAATCAGAAGCTGCGCGCAAAAGAAAACGCTGATTATTTTAGTTTGATAACATAAAAAAAGTTGGCCCCAAGTGATGGGGCCAACTTTTTTTATGCTCTATAATTTGCACTCAGCCTCCTCCTGTCTCTTATACACATCTGACGCTGCCGACGATTCGCCACCGGT
>CAMXYS010000116.1 GCA_947253135.1 uncultured Clostridia bacterium | reverse complement strand
GAAAAGGACGGCTAAAGTCCACCAAGCGAGGATCAATTTTACGGTTGATCAAATCGACCGCAAAGTTAATTAAAATAATGGCAACCGCGATAAAAATAATGATGCCGGATGCCAGCGGAAAATCCCTGGCTTCTACCGCGGTAATCAGAAGGCGCCCCAAGCCCGGCAGCATAAATACCTGTTCAATAATAATGCTGCCGCCAACTACTTCCGCTACAATCAGCCCAAGAGCAGTAATAGCCGGCAGAAGGCTGTTGCGGAGGACATGCTTCCACATAATGGCCCCGTCCTTCAAGCCTTTGCCCCGGGCAGTTCTTACATAATCTTGCTCCCTTTGAAAAACAAGGGCATCACGTAGAAATTCAACCGCCATAGCCAAGCGCGAAAGTGCCACAGCCAGGGCCGGTAGCAGCAGGCGCAACCAGCCGGCCCTCTCACTCAAAGCAGTGGGTGTCAGGCGAAACAATAACATTAAAATGATGGCCATAAAGAAGGGCGGAATCGCCAGACACACCTCGCCACCTACTTGGAGACTGCGGTCTAAAAACCGGCCCGGTTTATTGGCAGCCAAAACACTTAAGGGGAGGGCTAAAATAACAATGATAAGGACAGCGCAGAAGGCCAGACTCAGGGTTACTGGCAATGCTTCACCGATCAACTCTGCAACCGGACGCTGGAAGCGCAACGAACGGCCGGGATTGCCGGTAAAAAAGCCGGCTAAATAATTAATATATTGTCGGCCCACCGGCTGATTAGTACCCATCTGCTCTGCTAATAGGGCCACCTTCTCCGGTCCGGCCTCCACGCCGGCTGCAATCCGAGCGGGGTCTCCCGGAATAACGCGGAACATTAAAAACACAAAACTGACTGTTAAAAACAAGGTCAGAAGTAAGTCTCTCAAACGTCTTAAAAAATAGCCAAACAAGGCAAAACTCCGCTCTGCTGTTCCCTACCGTTTTACCGGCCTGCCTCCACATAGACATTGTACATATCTTGCACGTACATAGGGTAAGTTGTATAACCGCCAATACCTTTCTTTACAGCCGTACGGACACCGGGCGTTTGCAAGAATACTGATGCTGCTTCCTCTGTCAAAACCGCCTGCATCTCCCGGTATAGGGCCGCCCGCTTGGTCTCGTCCATTTCATTGACAGCCTCTCGGTGCAAGTTATCATAGCGCTCACTATTAAAGTTAACAAAATTGTGGTCGGCTGTCGAAACATAGCGCCCCATGACGGTGTCGGGCGCACAATAATCAAAAGTCAAGGCAATCACTGTGCTGTCATAATTTCTGCCTTGGTATACATCTGTCAACCAGGTACCCCAGTCTACTTCTTTAATATTAACCTTTATATTTAAAGGCTCCAGTTGAGCCGCAATGATTTCAGCTGTACGAACATGGATAACATAATTGCCCGGTACTGTAATCGTGAGCTCAAAGCCATCGCCCAAACCTGCTTCCTGCAACAAAGCCCTAGCGGCCTCCAAATCGGCCGGCCGTTCCCGGTTGACTTCTTCATTGTAAAAGGCCCCCATTTGAGGCGACATACCGGACTCTAACACAGTACCCTGGCCCTGTGTTAATTGTGCTTCTAAGTTCTTCTTGTCCAGAGCCAAATTTAAAGCTTGGCGGACGCGTTGATCATTAAAAGGCTTCCGGTCATTATTCAAAGCCCACAGCTGCACCATGTTGGAGCTGGCATCATAGAAATTGTAATGTTCTTGGATCAGTTCTGCCTGATCGGTCGTAATATAGGGAAAAACATCCAGATGACCGGCTTGCAAATCAACCATAGCCGCATCAGCCGAGGGGACTATTTTAAAGACTGCCTGCTCTATATAAGCCGGGCGCTCACCCCAATAAGAATCGTTGCGGTCCAGCACCAACCGATCCTGCGGCAGATATTCTTTAAAGGTAAAAGGGCCGGTACCAACCGGATTTTGGGCTTGGTCCTCACTGTCTGCCGGAATGATCGGCAAGGTCATATAGCGAATAAAATCAGGATTAGGCTTTTTGAGTTTGAGGGTGACCGTCTGAGCTTCCTCATCAGTTTCTACTTCTGCCACATCAGCAAATTCAGCAATCAGCGGCTTGTCCTCACCGTCAAGCAGCCCGGACACTCGTTTGATCGAATAGGCGACGTCAGCCGGTGTTAAGGCTTGTCCGTTATGAAATTTGACACCCTGGCGCAAATTAAAGACCAGGCTGTCCGCCGCTTCGTTTAACTCAAATTTTTCGGCTAAACAGGGTTCAAAGTCTCCCTGAGGAGTCAACTTGACCAAACCTTCAAAAATGTTATAGATAATTTCTTTTGTGCCTGCAGCAGCGGCTAAGTGCGGGTCCAGGGAGTCTGGCTCTTGAGTAATACCGACCGTCACCTTACCACCGGAAACGGGCTCACCCTGCTTGTTTCCATCAGCTGCTTGAAGTGATTCAGTCGAATTCGCGGTTTTTGTTTGCTCTGGCTTTGCTCCCCTGCCCCCACAGGCTGCCAAGCTTAGCGTCAAGCCGGCTACTACAAGGGTTGCCAGTGTTTTTTTTAGCAATTTTGTTGTCATATTTCCTCCAGCAGGGGCGATATATTTTGGGTGGATATAAAAAAGCCCACTACACGGATCTTTGCTGTCGTGTAGTGAGCCTTCATAATAACCTGTACCGGTGCCCACTGCGTTGTTATTCTACCACGCAAATTTTTATGGTTCAAGGCAAGTAAAGGCACCGCCGGCGGGTAATCCTGTCAGCTAAAACTTAGAGTGTGCCATCCTCTTTAGCCATATATTTGACGAGGTCAACCACACGGTTGGAATAACCCCATTCGTTGTCGTACCAAGATACAACCTTGAAAAAGCGTTTTTCACCCGGCAAGTTGTTTTGCAGCGTGGCCAACGAATCATAGATAGAAGAATGGGTGTCGTGGATGATATCAGAAGATACAATCTCATCTTTGCAGTAAGCCAAAACACCGTTCAAATAGGATTCGGAAGCCTTTTTCATCAAGGAGTCGATTTCTTCGATACTGGTGTCGCGCTCAGCCCGGAAGGTCAAGTCAACAACAGAACCGGTCGGAGTCGGCACCCGGAAGGACATACCGGTCAGCTTGCCCTTAGTGGTCGGCAGGACTTCACCAACAGCCTTGGCCGCACCTGTAGTGGAAGGAATAATGTTTTGTGCTGCTGCCCGGCCACCGCGCCAGTCCTTCTTAGAAGGGCCGTCAACAACCTTTTGGGTAGCAGTATAGGCATGAATTGTGGTCATCAGGCCGGTTTCAATTCCGATGCCCTCTTGGATCAGCACATGGCACAGAGGTGCTAAACAGTTGGTTGTGCAAGAAGCATTGGAGACGACGTCGTGCTCGGCTGAATTATACTCGTTCTCGTTGACGCCCATAACAACCGTCTTGACGCCACCCTTGCCCGGTGCGGACAGGATAACCTTTTTGGCGCCGGCATCGAGGTGCCCCTTAGCCTTGTCGGCAGCAGTAAAGAGACCGGTGGATTCGATGACATAATCGACACCCAGTTCTTTCCAGGGGAGGTCGGCCGGGCTACGCTGAGCCATAATGCATTTGACCTCATCACCGTTGACAACCAAGATATCGTCATGTTCGGCGTCAGCAGAGCTCTTCTTGGTAGAGATCTCATGAGCGAAACGACCTTGGGTTGTGTCATATTTCAATTGGTAGGCGAAGTAATCAGCGTCGGTCGAAACATCAGCGACAGCGACGACGTCAAATTCCTTGCCCAGCAGTCCCTGGTCGCACAAGGCCCGAAAAACCAGTCTGCCAATGCGGCCAAAGCCGTTAATTGCAACTTTAATTGCCATATTTTTACCTCCTGTTACACATACAATTCACTTATCTTTCAAGATGATTTCAACGTTCCTAATCTTAACGGAGAAAAATAGCTTTTTCAATGCTTTATCAGGTTTTTGGCAGGATCAATGAAGAAAATTCAAACTTTATTTTTTCATTCTAAATGCTATTTTGCCATCTTTTTAGGGCAAAAAAGATAATTTCGATCACATATTTTTGTTTTTTTATTTAAAATGCCGGTTTTGAAATTAAAAACCGGCATTTTGAAGGGATAATATTAATCAAAACTTAATCTCATTTTTAAAAATTAATGATCATCTCATGATCAAGTGTTCAAACTTCCCTGTTTTTGACAACTACTAAAACCGCTTGTGGTCTACTACAAGCAGTGACAGGCTGCTCAGCGGTAGGCTCTGTGGTAAGAAGTCGGAATCAAGTCACGGCGCTTCCGCTCATTGGCATGGGTCAAGCACCAGTACGGATTGCGCAATAATTCTCGGCCCAAAGCGACAAAATCAACCCGGCCATCTTCAATCAGATTTTGTGCCAGGTCGAAATTATTAATTAAACCGACAGCAATCACCGGAATCCCACATTCTTTTTTTATTTGCTCGGCATAAGAAACCTGGTAGCCGGCATACAAGTGAATCGGCACAGTAATCAAGCCACCTGTGCTGACGTGAACAACATCAATTTGATCTTTGACAGCATTGACAATTTGAACCATGTCGTCACCGGTCAGGCCGCCCTCTGCGTGGTCTGTGGCCGAGACCCGAATCCAAATCGGACGCTCTTCCGGCCAGACCGTTTTGACTGCCGCCAGAACTTCTTGTAAAAACCGCATCCGATTTTCCAGGCTGCCACCATACTGATCGGTGCGCTCATTGCTTAGGGGTGACAAGAATTCGTGGATCAAATAACCATGAGCAGCATGTAATTCCAAGCCGTCAAAACCGGCTTCAGCCGCCCGCTTGGCCGCCGCCTTGAAATCTGCCACAGCCTTGTCTATATCAGCTTGAGTCATCTCCTTAGCCAGTTGATACTCTTCCGGGTTAAAGTCGATGGCACTGGGTGCGTAATGATCGATGTCTGTCACCTCACATTCTGTCTCTTATACACATCTGACGCTGCC
>CAMXYS010000115.1 GCA_947253135.1 uncultured Clostridia bacterium | reverse complement strand
TAGGACGTTTGCGAAACTGGTAAAACGGCAAAAAAGCACATAATCATTATGCAAGTATAAAAAGCGAAATCTTTTATTGCGTTAGCAGTCTTGACTGCTAATCTTCGCTGATCTTAACAAGGAGAAATATATGTCAGATCAACTGTCACAGCAGCAAAAAATGGATGAACTGGCTGTCAAAGCGGTTCGGGTATTTTCCATTGATGCCGTTCAGAAAGCCGCTTCCGGTCATCCCGGTATGCCTTTGGGCGCCGCTCCAATGGGTTACACCCTCTTTTCAAAACACTTGAAGCATAATCCGGCAGACCCTGATTGGGCCAACCGCGACCGCTTTATTCTTAGTGCGGGACACGGCTCCATGCTTCTCTATAGCTTGCTCTACCTTTTCAATTATGGTTTGACGGCTGATGACTTAAGTAATTTTCGCCGTTGGGGCAGCCGCACACCCGGGCACCCTGAATACGGACATACACCAGGTGTAGAAGCTACGACCGGTCCGCTTGGTCAGGGTATTGCCTTAGCGGTAGGCCTGGCCTTGGCCGAAAAGAATTTGGCTGCCCGCTACAACCGAGACGGTTATGACATCGTTGACCACTACACCTATGCCTTAGCCGGTGACGGCTGCATGATGGAAGGCATTTCTTCGGAGGCTGCTTCTCTTGCCGGAACTTGGGGTTTAGGGAAATTAATTGTTTTATATGACAACAATGAAATAACCATTGATGGACGCACTGATATAGCCTTTACCGAAGATGTCGCCGCCCG
Organism: uncultured Clostridia bacterium; assembly: GCA_947253135.1. Classification (GTDB taxonomy): domain Bacteria; phylum Bacillota; class Clostridia; order Saccharofermentanales; family Fastidiosipilaceae; genus CAMXYS01. The sequence continues at coordinate 4,277 of CAMXYS010000115.1, read as the reverse complement.
TTTTACGGCTCAGGGCTGGCAGGTTCTGCACGTCAAGGACGGCAATGACCTCACCGCCATCTCTGAGGCTCTGACAGAAGCCAAAGCTGAAAGTCAGAAACCGAGTTTAATTATGGTGGATACAGTGATCGGTTACGGCTCACCCAAGGCCGACGATTCTTCCTCGCACGGTGCGCCCTTAGGCGAAGAAAATGTGCGCTTAACCAAAGAAAAATTGGGCTGGACAGAGACGGAGATGTTTGCTGTTCCGGCAGATTTAGCCGCTTATTTAAATGAAAAAACAGAGAGCTTTAAAGCTGCTCAAGTTGCTTGGGAAAAACAATATAAGGCTTGGCAACAAGCTTATCCGGACCTGGCCGCCGACTATAAAAAAATAATGTCAGGCCAACCGGTCGACCTCACTGTAGAGGAATCATTTTGGCAGTTCGAAGATCAAGCTTTGGCCACCAGGGCAGCCTCAGGCCTCTGCTTAAATCGCCTGGCTGAATTTAATCAAGCCTTGATCGGTGGCAGCGCCGACTTGGCAGGATCTAACAACAGCACCCGTGAGCAAGATGGTTTTTACAGTGTGGCTAACCCGGCCGGTACAAATATCCACTTCGGTATCCGCGAATTTGCCATGGCAGCTATCTGTAACGGACTGGCCTTGCACGGTTTAAAGCCCTATGGTGCGACCTTCCTCATGTTTGCAGACTATATGAAGAATGCCATCCGTATGGCTGCTTTGATGGGCCTACCTGTCTTTTATATCTTTACCCACGACAGCATTGCCTTCGGTGAAGACGGTCCGACCCACCAGCCCATTGAACAAGTGGCCATGTTGCGGGCAATTCCCCGCTTGACGTTGTGGCGCCCTGCCGATATCCACGAGACAGCTGCGGCCTATGCTTATCTCAACCAGGCCAAGGAGCCGGTCGCCTTAATTTTGAGTCGCCAGGCTCTGCCTTGTCTCAAAGCAACGGGCGATGGTAAAAAAGCTTTAAAGGGTGCCTATGTGGCCTACGAACCGGCCGACGGAAAATTTGACCGACTGGTGATTGCCACCGGATCAGAACTGCACTTGGCTCTGGCAGCTGCCCAAAACCTGGCAGCCGCAGGTATTGGTGTCAGAGTTATTTCTATGCCCTCGATGGAGCTCTTCAAAAAACAAGATCAAGCCTACCGCAACAGCATCTTGCCGCCACAAGTTGAAAAACGGTTGGCACTCGAAGCCGGTTTACCGACTGACTGGTATCAATTTGTCGGTTGCACCGGGACAGTTTTAGGCGTTGAAGATTATGCTTTGAGTGCCCCCGGTGACGAAATTTTGGAACGCTATGGTTTCACAGTTGACCATATCCAAAAGCTAATCGCTGAACTTTAATAAAATATAAGTACAGACGTATTAGGTTAGATTAAGCCTGCAAAAAGAGCTGCTGCTCCTCTTACTTTTAGAGGGCAACTGCAGCCTTTGTAGGCTTTTTCTATGACTTTTATAGCAGTCCACTGCTACATAATAAATGCAAATAAAAACTGCGACCGAAATACTTCCGATCGCAGTTTTGCTGACAAAATGTTTGGATAAATTAACCTTTATTGACCAGTTTTTCCCGAACCCGGGCAGCTTTGCCAATCCGGTCACGGAGATAGTAGAGTTTAGCTCTCCTGATCTTACCCTTGCGGACCACTTCCATCCGGTCTAACTTAGGCGAGTGCAAAGGCAACACACGCTCGACACCGACACCGTAGGAAATTCTACGAACAGTCACAGTCTCGCTTAAACCTTCCCCTTTGCGGGCAATAACCGTACCTTCAAAAACCTGGATTCTCTCGCGGTTACCTTCCTTAATCAACCAGTGGGCACGGACGTAATCGCCGACATCAACGGCCGTATTGTCACGCAATTGTGCTTGCTCAACAGCTTTAATTAAATTCATTTATTCGCTCCTCCTCTCGTGGCAGGACGTTCTTGCGCGGATCATTCGACTTCTCAAGAATTTCAGTCAACCGGCAGAGGACCACCCCTAATCAAAAACAGGAAGATTATATCATGTACTAGGAGTTTATAGCAAGCCTAGTTTTAAATTTTTGAGAATTGGGGGAATTGCAAGTTAATCTCTTTCCCAATGACAGGCTTCCGGACGATCTGTACTTGGCTCACAGATGTTCTCTTTGTGGATTTGCTATATACCTTGTACAGGATGACTGGACCGCTTTTTATTTCAGTTTGTTTTACCAGTCGCTACTTTTACGCTTCCTCGTAAAATAAAATTTCAAAGATATTTTCACCGGTTGAATCTGGGGGAAGCAGTTGGATTTGGGCATGATGTCTGGCCAGGATTTCAGCGGTTAAAGCTAGTCCCACCCCTCGCCCGTCTGATTCACTGGAACGGGATTCATCCACCCTGTAAAACAGTTCAAAAATATGTTCACGGGCAGCTGGCGGTATGCTGTCGCCGGTATTGGTCACTTGCACTGAAAAAAGGCAATTTGGGGGCAGCCTTTTAAGCTTTTTTTGAGTTTGGCCGACTCGCTCCTGACCGACATTAAAATTAACTCTGATTCGCCCACCGGAGCAGTCTCTTGTCCTGGGGATAAAATACTTAAAAAGAATGAGACCCCAATAAAAAAACAGCTTAACGGCTAAGGCAATCACCGGCAAAGCAAAACCCGGTCGCTAGACAGCGGCCGGGTTTTATCTGTTTTAGAGAAGCGATATCAGGCCTCTAAGTTTTTTGGAATTTTTAATTAATAGATCGATTGATAAATCGCTAACATTTCCGCCTCGCTGATGGGCACATAATTATTAGCCAAAAGGCGAGTCTGGTTTTGATAGACATTAGCCGCCATCTCAGGCAGTACAGCTGCTTCGACACCATATTCTCGCAAGGGTTTAATAGTGCCAAGTTGATTTAGTAGCCCGAAGAGTCGCTCAAAAGCTTGGTCTGCTGTGGTGTTAAGATATTCAGCCACAAGTGTCTTTAACTGACTAATTCGACCTTGCGGCTTTTTTTCCAGATAAAGCTTAAAGGTTGCGGCAAAAACCAATTGATTGGCCTCACCGTGCGGAATATGGTAATTTCCGCCCAAGGGGTAACTGAGAGCATGAACAGCTGCACAGCCGGCACTGCAGAAGGCCAGACCGGCATAATTGGAGGCCAGAAGATAATCACCATAGTCTTGGCTTCTGGCTTCCAGCCCCTTCTCTTCCATCTTGACAAAGCCTCGCAACAAAAGCCTGATCGCTTCCTGTGAGAACAGCATGCTGTGGGCAGAGGCTTGTGGCGACAGATAAGATTCCATCGCATGGACTAAGGCGTCCACTGCTGCCGTGATGAAAAAACGGTAAGGCAGGCCGCTCATCAATTCCGGAATTAAAACAGACTGTTCCGGATAGAGTAAATCGTGGTTGATGCCCCGTTTGGTTTTGAGATGGGTCAAATAGCAGGATACGGCATTGGTCACCTCTGAGCCCGTGCCGGCCGTTGTCGGTATGGCTGTGACTGTGAATTGGCGAAGCGGCGCTACCCCGTCAAAAAAGTCACGGGTGGAGTCACCGGCTTTAACCGATAACATTTTGGCAATATCCATAACGCTCCCGCCACCGACTGCGATCATATGGCGGACACCGGCGGGCAAATTCTGGCGAATCCGGTCGACCATCTCATCAGTTGGCTCTCCCCGGCCGAATTGTTCGATAAAGAGACTGCCAACCGGTAAGTTTAAAGGCTTGATATAGGCTTCAAACAAAAATTCATTGGTCAGGATAAAGTCGCCGTCCGCCGGCGGAAATGCTTCAAAATAGGCGGTCAGAGTCGGTACGGTGGTCACATCAAATCGGGCTTTAAAACGCTTCATCTAAAGGTCCTTTCTCTTCTCTCCCCGCCCCATTAAACCGCCTCACCGTCATTTATTTAAATTGGCCGAGCGGATGCGGTTATTGACCGCACTGACAACGGCCCGCAGGGAGGCCTTACTGATTGAGCCGGAGATACCCGCCCCAATATATTCTTGGCCCTTGTCATCTTTTATCATTATATAGGAGATCGCCTTCGATTCTCTACCTGTTGTCAGGGCGTGCTGGTGGTAGGACACAATCTGGAAGTTGCTGTCGGCTTCTCTTTCAAGCAGCTTACAAAAGGCTGCAACTAAGCCGTTACCGGTCGCCAAATCGGTTATTTCTCGGCCGTCTTTTTTCAGGGTGGCCACCACTTTGACTTCATCGTCGCTGATCATTTCCTCACTGTAGCTCTTCAAGGCCAAGGGATCGGTTAAGTTGACATAGCTCTCCTGGAAAA
>CAMXYS010000114.1 GCA_947253135.1 uncultured Clostridia bacterium | reverse complement strand
AGCCGGTGCCGCCGATCACGGCCACCGTCTGCCCCGGCTTCAGACAAAAACTGATATCGTCCAGCACCCATTCCTCAGCGCCGGGAAAGCGAAAACGAACACGGTCAAAGCACAGGCCGCCACCCTCCCCGGAGCGACCACCGGCGCCACCGGGGAGGGCCGCTTTCTTCGCCCCATCCGGATCCCCATCCGGACCAGTAGAGGTTGTCTCTCCTGCCGCTAGCGACTCAGTTCGACTCCCCCGCCAGGGGTCCTTAACACTGCCCCCTGCCGGTTCCGGATCCTGAATGCTCACCTCCGCCCGGACAACCGCTTCAACTCGTCCGGCCGAGACAATCGCCCGTGGCAGCATGACCGAAATTAAGGCGATTATCATAAATTGAAAGATGACCAGCGTCGCATATTGAATAAAGGCCATAATGTTGCCCACTGCCAGCCGTCCCAGGGCCACCTGGCGGGCGCCGAAAAAAACAATTGACAAGTGGGTCAAATTTAAAATCAACATCATTACTGGCATCAAAACAGAGCCGATGCGGCCCACAAAAAGCATATTCCCGGTCAGCTTGCGGTTCACCTCATCAAACTTCTCCGCCTCATGCGCCTGTGCATTAAAGGCACGGACAGTTAAGAAACCACCCAGCGTCTCTCTTAAAACCCGGTTCATCCGGTCGGTCAGCCGCTGTAACAAGGTAAAACGTGGCACCAAGAAGCGATAGAGAAAGAGAATGGTCAAAGCAATTAACAACAAGCTGCCCAGCAGAATCCAAGACATGGTGGCATTGATCCGCAAGGCCATCACAATGGCGCCGATCCCCATCAAAGGCGAGCTCAAAACAATCCGCAGCAAAATAACCAAAGCATCTTGGATCTGCTGTACGTCATTGGTTGTGCGGGTAATTAAAGAGGCTGTTCCGAATTGTTCATACTCCCGGTCTGACATCCGGGTGCTCTTTAGAAAGAGATCCCGCCTCATATCCCGACCGACACCGGCAGCAATGCGGGCCGACAGCCAGATTGTCGCCACTGTAAAAAGCACCACGGCCACTGTGAGCAACAGCATTTTCAGACCTTCCTTGATGATGTAGTCAGTCTGTATGCCATGTGCCTGTATACCGGTGTTGACGATATCAGACATTTTATTGGGCAGGGCTAAGTTGCCCCAAGACTGAATTAAAACAGCGGCCAACAGCAATAGCAATAGCAACCGGTGTCGCTTTAAATATTTCATTAGCCCATTCATTATTTTGCCTAACCAATCCTCTCTTGTTCAACCAAATTTTGACTGCAGTGACCGCCTCGAAAAATAAGCAACTCCGGTTAAACAAACAACTAGTTAACAGCCGGTTGGCGCCAACCCTGACCGGCCGTTCTCCGCTGCCTCACCACTTGTCACTTGAAAGCAAGAAGCTTCAATCCGGCCTTTTATCGTCGGCCGGCGGTCGGATGAAGGTCAGCATGAAAAAAGGGCCGCCAAAGGCCGGGTCTAAGCTGTTTAGCAGCACATAGCGCGCCTTGTCTGTCCAGTGGTCATTGACCCGGAGAAAAACCAATTGTTCCGGCAAATCCGCCGGCCGAGCTGTCCGATCGCCGGTCATCGTGCGAGTCCAAACTTCATAGCCATACACCGTCACCGTATGCTTGCAGTAGTAGCCTGAAGACAGCGATAAAAGCACCGGTTGCCCCTCACCGATTGCCGCCATCAAAGCGGCCGCCCCGCGCAGGCCACTAAACATATAGGTGCGGTTGGCAGCCCGACCATGGCGGTAACCGTAAAAACGCCAAACTGCCCGAGCCAGTGCAGACAGGGCAAAGGGAACCGTCCCGCCCTGCCAAAAGGGGCCGCGGGGAAAGAGCATAAACCGTTGGCGGGCCAGGCGGCGAATGCGATAAAAAAGCCTTTCCTCGTCCGCCGGCAGGTAGCTGTAGCCCCGCTCTGCATAAAGGCGGAATACGGAGGTCAGGGCCACTAGGGCGCAGTGGTCTTTTTCGTCCGGAAAGAAGTTCATACCCAGCAGCGGATAATCAGCAATGGTCGTCTGCTTGCTGCAACTGTAAACCGGTCCGTAAGTCTGCTCAATCCACTGCGCCGGATTTTGTAACGGTTGTTTGCCCATGTACATACTGCACCTCCATCCGATTAATCAGCTCTGCCAACAATTCAGCATAATGGTCTGAAGAAGCCCAAAAGCGGCCAATTTCTCCAACTGTGCCGGCCCGGCCCAGCAAGTCCGGAAAATGACGGGGATCCAAGGGTGAGGCCAGCGGATAACCCTCCACACCCGCATAAAGGCAAAGGTGTTCCAACTGGGCCCGGACCCCCTCTTCCCAAGTGGCAAAGCGCTGGTGGGCGGCCGGGTCTGCATCCTCGCCTCCGGCGGCCGTCTTTAGGCCACAGGGATTGTGGTAACTTGCATCAATCACCCCGCCAAAATTGCCATAACGCGTTTCCATACCCGCCTGGGCATAAGCTACGACCGGGTTAACCCCGTACTGAGGGGCCAGTTCCCAGTAAAGGTCAGACAAGGCACAGAAAGTTTCAGTCCCCCCTCTTTTTTCAGCCCAGCGCCGGGCTTGCTCTACTGTTGCAGTGGGCGGCCCCACCACCCTTTGTTCCAAATTAATGTGGACCGGTAGTTCCGGCGGCTCGCGGTAGGCCATCACCAGAAAGATGACCACAAAAACAAGGACAACCCCGGCCGGAATCAGCCATTGCCAAAGAAAGCGCCGCGGTTTTCCGCCCCTTGCTGTTTGTTTACTCGGCCGGCCGGTCTTGGGCCGGCAACTTTTTGCTCGTGTCATTTGTTTTCTCCCCAGTCATTCAGTTAAAGGAAACCCGGGTCCGTATTTCTAGCCGAATGGCAGTTGCCACGGCTATCTTTACAAGATTGGATATACTCAGTTCATTATAGCGAGCGCAAGTGTATTTTTTTTAAACTTCCCCCTTCATTTTGAAGTCTTCACTTTAAGTAAAAAAAGTGTTATTGAGCTATACTGTTACCCGTATGGAGGTGGGACTTGTATGTCTGATCACAGCACAACTTCGTCCGCTGCAGCCGGTCGATCCAAAATCAAAAAATTGCGCCGACTCTTGCCGTGGGGCCGCATTATTATCGGTTTCGGCACGATCCTGCTGCAATTTTTATTAATTCTTTTTTTATCCCGCACCCTTTCAGCCCGCTGGCCGCTGGTCTATGCCGGTTTTGTGGCCATCAGCTTTATTTGTTCCATCCTGGTCTGGAACAACGAGATGAATTCCACCTACAAAATTTCCTGGATCATCCTCTTTTTCATCTCCCCCTTATTTGGCGGTGTCCTTTACCTCGTCTCCGGTATGGCCAAGGTCAGCAGGCTTGGCCTACTCCGTTATTCACGCCTGACCGATCGAATCAAACGTCAACTCTTTGCCGACCACTCCTTCGACACCACTCAAATACAAGACGACAGCGCCCGCCTACAAGCAGGCTACCTGCAGGCAGCTGCCGGTTACCCCGTCTATAGCGCTACAGCCACCACCTACTATGATTCCGGTGAAAGCCAATTTGAGGCAATGTTCGAGGATTTGTGGCAGGCTAAAAGTTTTATTTTTATTGAATTCTTCATCCTTTCAGACGGCCAGCTTTGGCGGGCCTTGTACCACTTGTTGCTGGAGAAGGTGAAAGAAGGGGTGGAAGTTCGTTTAATGTACGACGATATCGGCTCCATTTGGCAGACGCCCGACAGCCTGTTGAAAAAACTGAAAGCTGCAGGTGTCAAAGTCCATGTTTTTAATCCCTTGACAGCCCTGCCTTCCTTTCTGTTCAATAACAGAGACCACCGCAAGCTGGTTATTATCGACGGCCGCATCGCCTACACCGGCGGCACCAACCTGGCTGACGAATACGTCAATTTAATTGAGCGCTTCGGCCATTGGAAAGATGCCGGTCTGCGGCTTGAGGGCCCTGCCTGTCGCAGCTGCACGATCATGTTTTTGACGCTTTGGAACCATGTAGAAAAAAGTGACCATACCGCCAAGGAAGCCTATCTGCCCTTTTGCCGACCGACCTTGGCCCCCGGACAAACCGCGACGCAAGATTTAGTTTGTCCCTACGACGATATCCCCGATGATGGACGGAAAATTGCCGCCGATGTCTACCGCAACCTGATCAACCGGGCCACCGAGTCTATTTATGTCATGACCCCTTACCTGGTGTTAGACCATGAGATGCTGCATGCCTTCTATACCGCAGCAGTTTCCGGGGTGAAGATCACTTTCATCACCCCGCACATCCCCGATAAAATGTATGTTCATGCAGTCACCCGTTCTTATTACCGGGAACTGATCGCTCACGGCATCGAAGTTTATGAATACTTGCCGGGCTTTATTCACTCTAAGGTGATGTTGGTAGATGACCGTTTTGCCGTCGTAGGCACTGTCAATTTTGACTACCGGTCTTTTTACCTGCACTTGGAAAATGCGGTTTGGATGTACAAGACAGGCTGCTTGGAGTCCATAAAAAACGACTTTACCGACACCATCGCCAGATCCGGTCAGGTGACCGAAGAAAACCTGCCCAAACTAAATGTATTCAAGCGAATTGGGCTCTGGCTGTTGCGCCTATTCGCCCCCCTGATGTAGCGAAAAGGCACAGCTACCACAATCTTATAGGCGGTTAGGCCGGCTCTTTTGCACCTTGATTTTTATTCTCCCATGACCTGAAAGACAATATCTCTCACCCGGTCTCTGGTATCACATTCTACTAAGGTCAGATTTTGCCAAGGTCCAATGGTAATTTTCCCATCAACAAAGGGAATCGTGATAAAAGGTGACAGCAGGGCCGACTTGATGTGAGAAGAGCCATTGTCGTCATGCCAAGTTTCATGGTGGCGGTAGTGAATCACAGCCCCGTTGGCATCCCGGTAGGGTGAAAAAACATCCAGAGCCGCTTTAAGATCATGAAAAACCATACCCGGCTCAAACTCCAAGGTGGTTAAAGCCGCCACGCCACCGGTGGTAAAACCGGTTATGATACCGTCTTTAATGCCATGTTTGCGGCAGGCCTCCGTTAC
>CAMXYS010000113.1 GCA_947253135.1 uncultured Clostridia bacterium | reverse complement strand
CACCTGCCTTGTCAGCACCGCTTTCCCCCGCTCCTGCCTCCGCCAAGCTGTCCACATAGCCTTCCGGCCTGGACGTGGCTGACGACTCAGATCCTTTGGCGGGCACCTCCACCATAATATTGGCCCGCATCTCCATGGCCAGATTGACCGCCTGTCGGTCGGCTTGCTCAGTAAAACCACCGCAAGCTGAGATTGCCTGCTCAAGGTAGCTCCCGCTTTTAACCCGGACGACGCCCGGTTGTTTGACTTCACCGCAAATATAAACAGGAAAAGCCCCCCCGGCTTCGCCCTCATCCGAATTTCTAACTGGCGCAGCCTCCACCGGGCCGTTGTGGCGCCCTGTCTGGTCTGCTGTCAATTGAACCCCTGAAAAGCCGTCTGATGCCGGGCTTATCTCTGCTTGTCTTGCGGCGGCAGCGGCCGTTAAATCGTCAACCTTGTCCTCAGTCTTGGCGGCCGAAGCCGCAAGCACTTCCACAGAATTTTTGTCCGGATTGCCAGGAGGGGTAACATTTTTAAAAAGTGAATACAGCAAGGCCAATAAACTCAATCCCATTAGAACAGTCACAGCTGCTAATAATTTTTTTAATGACAAACGCTGCTGTCCAGCCCCAGCCAGGCTGACCGCCTCCCCCAGTCCCGTTTTTTCCGGCTCACTCACCGACCGACACTCACCCGGCACCCTTACACTCATCTTGCTCCCTCCGACTTCATCTTTTGTTGATCCCCCTCTTTATTGTAAAAAGCCGGTTCTAAAAAGAACCGGCTTTCCACCAACAAAAAAAGACAAAAAACTGAGCTAGACGTTGCTAATAAGATCATCTGCCCATAATTTCTCCAATTGGTAGCGGTCGCGCTCCTCCCGGTGAAACACATGGACAATCACATCCCCATAGTCTAGTAAAATCCACCGGTCTCCGGCGCGGCCTTCAATGTGTCTCGGCTCTTGTTCAGCCACAGTGGCCAGCTGCTCTACCACTGCATCGGCCAGCGCTTTAACTTGGATGTTACTGCTGCCTGATCCGATCACAAAATAATCGGCAATTGAAGTCTTGTCGCGCACGTTTAAAAGCTCGATGTCTGAACCCTTTTTTTTGGCTAAAGCTGCTGCTGCCAGCTCTGCTATCTCTTGACTTTTCAATATTGTATCCTTTCTGCCTGCCTAGATTACAGTTGCTTCTGTAATTCCTGTAGAGCTGCCAGCGAAAAAGGGTGTGGCCGCTCCCGTCTCCTCTGCATCACTTTAATCACGGACGCCAAACAGAGGCGGACAGCCTCATCCAAATTATGTTCGGCCGCCCGACGAATCGGTTCCAAATCCTGATAAGTTCGCCCATATTCAATTTTATCTGCCAAAAAAATAATTTTTTCCAAGTCTGTGGCCCCGGCTCTCAAGGTGGTGTGGTAGCGGATCGCAGCTAAAGCCTCCGGGTCGGTTAAGCCCCACGCTTGCGCCAGCTCGGCGCCGTGGGCTCCGTGTATAACCGGGGGATGGTCTTGTAACCAATAGGCTTCAGCCGGATGCTGTGCCAGCCAGGACCGACCATCTTTTTCCTTGGCCAGGTCATGAAGCAAGCCGGACAACAAGGCAGCGGCAGGGTCTACCTTGAACCGCAGAGCCAGGCGCAAGGCCAGCATGGCCGTGCTCACCGAATGAAGAAGACGACCAAAACTCATCTCAAACCACATCTTTTGCTGGTATAGAAAAAACTGCTCTAAAACGGACGTGGGTAAATCCGGAGGAAATAAGTCAGTTTGATAAAGCTCATATTGGCGGCAAAAATCAGCTACGGACCGTGGTAAAAGCGGGTCCAGCATAGCCGGGGTCGCAGTCGCCTGCGGCCGATTGAACAAATCCCTGATAGCAGTCGAAGAAGCCGGCTGCGGTTCCATTTCGAACAGCAAAATACGAGCTTGGAAATTTTCTTCCAGGAACTTTTTTTGCTGCATTAGTTCCGGCAGAGGATAGCCCGGCCGGGTGCCGATTAGCAAAGTACAACTTTGCAACAGTTCACCCGGCTTATGCCAGCGAGGCAGGTCAAATAAGACATCATAACCGGCTACAAAATACAAGTCATTGCGGTCAGCCACCCGGTTCAAAAAATATTTTACAGTGGTTAAAGTATATGAAGGGCCGGGCCGACTGACTTCCAGATCGGACACGCGGCAATGTGGCAACTCCCGAACCAGCAACTTGGTCATCTGATAACGATAAACAGAGGGCGTCATACTCCGTATATTTTTGAGTGCCGGCAAGCCGGCCGGGACAAAAATAACTTCCGACAACTGCGGCAAGGCCTGGAGAGCTGCCTTGGCGATTTGAACATGCCCCCAGTGAGGTGGATCGAATGTGCCTCCCAGAAGGGCGATTCGTTTTTTTTCTATTTTCACCTGCTGACAGTCCAGAATCGTCACTTAGCCCCTTCCGCCTGTTTCCAAGACAGCCAGGCGTTGATAAAGCCGTCCAGTTCGCCGTCCATCACAGCATCGACATTGCCTTCTTCGTAGTTGGTCCGGTGGTCCTTCACCATCGTGTAGGGGCAAAAAACATAGGAACGAATTTGACTGCCCCAGGCGATGTCCATTTGATTGCCCTTTAAATCTTCAATTTTATCTAATTGAGCCTGCTGGGCCAGGGCGAAGAGTTTAGATTTTAACATGACCAAACAAGTCTCCCGGTTTTGGATCTGCGACCGCTCATTTTGGCACTGCACCACCACCCCGGTTGGCAAGTGTGTCATCCGGACCGCTGAGGAGGTCTTGTTAACGTGCTGACCGCCAGCACCGGAAGCCCGGTAGGTGTCAACCCGCAGGTCTTCAGGGCGAATATCAATTTTTATGGTGTTGTCCAGTTCAGGTAGGACCTCGAGCGAAGCAAAGGACGTATGCCGGCGCCCCGATGAGTCAAAAGGAGAGATGCGGACCAGACGGTGAACTCCCATTTCCGACCGCATATAGCCGTAAGCATTTTCGCCCTTGAGGGCAAAGGTGACACTTTTTAGACCCGCTTCATCACCGTCCAAAATATCCAACTCCTCCAAGGCAAAATCGTGGTCTTCTGCCCAGCGGCGGTACATGCGGTATAGCATAGAAGTCCAGTCTTGGGCTTCAGTCCCGCCGGCCCCGGCATGCAGGGTCAAAATACTGTTGAGGTGGTCATACTCGCCGTTAAATAAAGTCTGCATTCTCAAACTGCTATAGCGCTCTTGTAGGCCGGCAATATCGGCCTTAACTTCAGCCAGCAGGTCGCTGTCGCCCTCTTCCAGGCCCATCTCACACATCAACTCTAAATCATCCCGCTGATTTTCCAAGTCGGTCATCTCGCTAATCCGGCGGCGCAAGTGTGTTATCTGAGTTTGTACTTCCTGGGCCTGTTCGGGGTTTTGCCAAAAATCAGGCTCTTGAGCCCGGGCCTCTAATTCAGCCAGGCGGTCTGATGTCTCCTCTATGTGCAAGGCCTCTCTCAATGCAATTAAATCTGGTTTCATCCCAATTAATTCATGTTTTAAATTTTCAAATTCCAGCATTTAAATCCCTCGTTTTAAGTCGGCTGTAAAACACTGCAGGCGGTCCATAGCTGCTTCAATCGTCTCCATAGAAGCGGCATAACTGATCCTGACAAATCCTTCCCCTGATTGGCCAAAGGCTGATCCGGGGATGATAGCGACCTTGTGTTCCTTTAAAAAGCGTTCGCAAAATTCTTCAGAAGTTAAGCCGTAAGAGCTAATATCCGGAAAAATATAAAAGGCGCCCAAGGGTTCAAAACAGGAAACTCCCATCTCTTCCAGACGCTTGAGTATATAGCGCCGGCGACCGTTGTACTCTAACCGCATGCCCTCCACCTCCGGCAAGCAATAGCGGAGGGCTTCAACAGCCGCATGTTGGGCTGTGGTCGGAGAGCTCATGATAACATATTGATGCACCTTATTTAGGGCCTCCATCAGCGGGGCCGGCCCGCAGGCGTAACCGAGGCGCCAACCGGTCATGGCAAAGCTCTTGGAAAAGCCGCCGACGACCACAGTGCGGTCATAGAGCTCCTTAAATTGAGCCGGGGAACAGTGTTCTACCCCGGTGTAGTTCAGCTCGGCGTACAATTCATCCGACAGTATACTGATTTGCGGATTGGCCTTTAACAAGGGCAGCAGGGCTTTGTAATCTGCCCTTTCCATCACCGCTCCGGTCGGATTGTTGGGGTAGCCCAAGATCAAAAGACGGGTGCTGGGTGTGATTGCAGCTGCCAGGGCTTCCGGCTTCAAACGAAATTGATCTTCTTTCTTTAGATCAATTGTAACAGCCTTGACGCCGGCCATGGCGCAACTGGCCTTGTAAGAGACAAAGCTGGGCTCCGGCACAATCGCTTCATCACCGGGGTCACATAAAACTCGGACGGCATTGTCCAGGGCCTCACTGCCGCCGACTGTTACTACAACCTCCCTTTTCGGATCATACGCCAGGCTAAAGCGGTCCTGCATGTATGCGGCAATGGCTGCCCGCAATTCCAGGAGGCCGCGGTTGGCCGTATAATGTGTTTCACCATTTTCTAAAGAATAAATGCCTGCCTCTCGGATTCGCCAAGGTGTGACAAAGTCCGGTTCGCCGATGGACAGCGATAGGACCTGCCCCTGCATTTCAGCTGCCAGGTCAAAAAAACGTCTGATGCCGGAAGGTGGAACAGCCTGTATCCTTTTAGAAAGCCGGTCTGCCGGCCAGACGGATTTGTCCCGTTGAGTGCCGGTGAAAGTCGATTCTGGCTCACTTGTCATGCTTTTTTCTTTTCCTCTCTACGGCTCCGGTGCAGGCCTCTAATCATTTAATATAAGTGCGCTAGGTGCGCAAACTCAAAGTTGACCGCAACTCGCACCGATCTCATCTCCATAAAGACCGGCGACAAGCTGCCATAAAAAAGCTGAGACCTATAGGACAATGGTCTCCCGACGGTCCTGCTCCTGCGGATCAAAGGAGATACCGTTAATCTTATAATTTTGCAAAATAAAGTGAGTGCGAGTTGAGATCACCCCATCCTGGGTGGCAATTTTATCAGAGACAAATTTAGCCACTGACTGCAGGTCGC
>CAMXYS010000112.1 GCA_947253135.1 uncultured Clostridia bacterium | reverse complement strand
GTGGCAGAAGGTCAGGCGACCGGTGAACAAGCAGTCCGCCTGCAGCAAGGCAAACAAGCAAAACAACAGGAGAACAGACCGGCCCCACGCCCTTATGTATTTCCTACGACCGACCTTTTACAACCGGATCCGGGCAACCTGCAAGGGCAGAGTCGGGCAGTGGTTGAAGGTTTGGCCCAGCGTTTAGAGGAAACGCTCAATAATTTCGGCGTTGAAGCTAAGGTTGTGAACGTCACCACAGGTCCCGCCATCACCCGCTTTGAACTGACCCCGGGGCTGGGTGTCAAGGTCAGCCGCATTGTCAATCTGGCTGATGACATAGCGCTCAGCCTGGCCGCCACGGGTCTGCGGATCGAAGCTCCGATCCCCGGTAAATCGGCGATCGGCATCGAAATTCCCAATGCCCAAACTCAAACTGTTTTCTTGCGTTCTCTGCTTGAAAGCAAAGAGTTTAAAGCGACCGAGTCCAAGTTGGCGGTCGTGCTGGGAAGGGATATACCGGGCGCCCCGGTGCTCTGTGATTTGACAAAAATGCCTCACCTTTTAATTGCCGGTGCCACCGGATCCGGCAAGTCAGTATGCGTCAACTCTATTTTGATGAGCATTCTTTTTAAGGCCTCGCCGGATGATGTGCGCTTGATTTTGATCGACCCGAAGATTGTTGAATTAAGTGTTTACAATGGCATCCCGCACCTCTTGACGCCGGTCGTAACAGACCCTAAAAAGGCCGCCAATGCCCTCAACTGGGCAGTGGTGGAAATGGACCGTCGCTATGCCGTTTTTGCAGAAAAACATGTGCGAGATATCAAGGCCTATAACCGGTCTGTCAAGGGGGCGGTCAAGGATCCGGCAGCGCCAGGCGAGGGCGATGAGCCGATGCCTTTAATTTTGGTGGTGATTGATGAGTTGGCTGATTTGATGATGACGGCACCGGGCGATGTGGAAGATGCGATCGTGCGGCTGACGCAAAAGGCGAGAGCGGCAGGAATTCACTTGATTATAGCGACACAGAGGCCCTCGGTCGATGTCATTACCGGTTTGATCAAGGCCAATATTCCTTCGCGGATAGCATTTGCAGTCTCATCGCAAGTCGATTCGCGCACGATTTTGGATACCGGTGGTGCAGAAAAACTGCTGGGCAAGGGGGATATGCTGTATAATCCGCAGAGTTCCAATAAGCCGATTCGCAGTCAAGGAGCCCTGGTCACAGACGAGGAGGTTGAGGAGGTTTTGGATTTTGTGCGCCGGCATAACGACGACCGCTACGATGAAAAAATTGCTGATGCGGTCACCACGGCCTCAGCCCAATCCGACGGAGCCGGGTCAGATCAAGGTGACAGGGATGAATTGATACCAGAGGCCTTTGATTTGTTTATGGAAGTCGGTCAGGCCTCGATCTCACTTTTGCAAAGACGGCTCAAAATCGGTTACCCACGCGCCTCCAGGATTATTGATGAATTAGAAAGATTGGGTTGGATCGGCCCTTTTGAAGGCTCAAAACCGCGTACCATCAAACTTTCTCAGGCAGAATGGGAAATGATTCGATCCGGTGAAGCAACCGAGCAAGATGAAGCAGGAAAAGAATAAGCAGAAAGGGATAAAAGGAATTTATATGACCTCTATCATTGACGGCAAAAAAACAGCAGCTGCACTCAGAGACAAGCTCAAAGAGGAAATTCAAACTTTAAAAGAAAAAGTTGGTTCCGAACCGGGACTGGCTGTTATCTTAGTGGGTGATGACCCGGCCTCAGCTGTTTATGTAAAAAATAAAGAAAGGGCCTGTCGAGCGGTCGGAATTGAGTCTTCAGCCTACTATTTGCCGGCAGACACAGCGCAGGAAGATTTACTGTCCTTGATCGACAGCCTAAATGATGATCCGGCCGTAAACGGAATCCTTTGTCAGTTGCCCTTGCCGGATTCTTTTGACGAGCAAATCGTTTTAGACCGCATTTCTCCCGAGAAAGATGTAGATGGGCTGCATCCTTTAAATGTCGGCCTGCTCTGCCAAGACAGACCCGGCTTTGTCCCCTGTACACCGGCCGGTATCATGCACCTTTTAGCAGAATACGAGGTGGAATTAGCCGGTAAAAATTGTTTGATAATCGGCCGCAGCCGACTTGTGGGCAAGCCGCTGGCACAGCTGTTACTGCGGGAAAACGCCACTGTTACAGTGGCCCACTCCCACACACAGGGTCTGGCCCGGCTGGCAGCTCAGGCTGATCTTCTAATTGTTGCCGCAGGTGTATCAGGTCTGGTGAGTCAGGCGTTTGTAAAACCCGGGGCAGTAGTCATCGATGTGGGGATTCACCGGTCCGAAACAGGGGAGTTGAGTGGCGACGTCCGGTCGGATGCAGTTGGGGAAGCAGATCTGTATACCCCCGTGCCGGGTGGTGTCGGACCGATGACCGTCACTATGCTGCTACATAATACTGTCCGGGCTTTTAAGAAACAGATAGGAGAGCGCTTGTGAAAGAGGGTCTGACAACAGTGGCGAAAGGCATTGAAACCTGTGAAATTTTAACCTGCGGTACAGAAATTCTGATGGGGCAAATTATTAATACAAATGCGGCTTACCTGGCCGCTGAGGTCGCCCTGCTCGGGATTTCTTCGCTGTATCAGACCACGGTAGGCGACAATATGGAGCGCTTGGTCGCCGCCTTAAAAACAGCTTTAAGTCGGTCTGATTGTGTTATTTTAACAGGTGGGTTGGGCCCGACAGAAGATGATATCTCCATGGCTGCCGCAGCTTTAACTGCCGGTGTAGAACTGGCCTTTCACGAACCTTCTGCCCGCGCCATTCGCCAGTATTTTGCGGCTATAGGTCGGGAACCGGCTAAAAACAATTTCAAACAGGCGATGCTGCCGGTCGGGGCCACAGTGCTGCCCAACCACAATGGAACCGCTCCCGGTGCTATTGTGTCCGTACCGCCGGCCGACGGTCGCGAGTACACCGGCTATATTATACTGTTGCCGGGGCCGCCACTGGAAAATCGGATGATGTTTGAGTCTTCAGTAAAAGATTTTTTACAGAGTCGAACCACGGCTAAGTTAACGTCTACTTTTGTTCGTATGATCGGTATCGGCGAGTCAGATGCGACCACTATTTTAGCGGACCTGATTGAACAACAGCAAAATCCAACCCTGGCACCCTATGCTTCAGAGGGGGAGGTCGCCTTCCGGATCACTCAGCGGACGGTCGGAGCAGAGGAACCGGCAGCTATTGAACCACTGCTGGACGAGCTGAAGAACCGTCTGGGCCCCTATATCTATGAGATCGGCAACCGCAGCCTGCCGGCTGTTTTAAAAGACCTGCTGACAGAGCAACAAAAAAAAATCTGCTTTGCTGAAAGCTGTACGGCCGGTCTGGTGGCCGCCACCTTTGCCGATCAGCCGGGGGCCTCGGTCTGCCTGCAAGGCGGGGTAGTGGCTTATGCCAACAGCGTCAAGGAAGCTGCCCTGTCTGTTCCCGCCGCAATGCTGGTAGAGCACGGGGCGGTGAGTGAGCAGGTGGCTATGGCTATGGCCAAGGGGTGCCTGGCCTTGTGCGGCGCAGATGTGGCGGTCTCTATTACCGGTATAGCCGGCCCCGGCGGAGGGTCGGAGGAAAAACCGGTCGGAACTGTCTACATCGGGGTGGCAACTGCTGACAGTTGCTCAGCTAAACATTTTTATTTTCGGGGGAACCGGCAAAAAATTCGCAAAATTGCCTGTTTAAATGCCTTTAACGAGGCCCGGCTGGAGCTCTTAAAAAATCAGAACAGTCCTTTTTCAGATGAGGTCTAAAATGGCGAAGCGAGCATCTTTTTCGGACCAGGAGACTTCAGGCCGCCCGGCCCACCAGATGATGAGGGCGACTTTGATCTCCATGCTTGCCCTGGTCTTGGGTAAAATTACGGGGCAATTGCGCGAGATATTAGCGGCCAACCGCTTTGGTTTCGGCTATTTGACGGACGCTTATTTACAGGGCTTTTTGATTCCGGATTTTTTGTATGAAATTTTAATCGGGGGCTCTATTCAAGCTGTCATTGTTCCTACCTTGGCCGGTGCCTTGGGTACTGATAAGGAAAAAAAGACTTGGCGTAGTGTCAGTATCTTTATTTCCTTTGCCTCCTTGACGATGCTGACAGCTGTTTTGTTAGGGGAACTCTTGGCTCCTCAGATCATGACTGTATTTACGAGGCCGGAGACTCACGGTCTGGCCTCACAGGTGGCGCGGATCCTCTTTCCACAGACCCTCTTTATGATGTTAGCGGCCCTGTGTGTGGGCATTTTAAATGCCCATAAGCAATTTGCCAAAACTGCCTTTGGACCGGTCTTGTACAATTGCCTGATTGTCATGTTTTTAATTGTATGGGGGGCGCCTTCAGAGCGGAGCGTCCTCTCTGTGGCTGTCGGCATTGTGCTGGCCGCTTTAGCCTATTTTTTATTTCAAGTTTTGCTGGGTCGGAATGAATTGCGCCCTTTCCGTCCACTGGTTAATTTTCGTGACTCGGGTTTTCGCCACCTGGTCCGCCTGGCCATCCCCACTCTATTGTCATCCTCGATCCCGCAATTAAATTACATTATTCTAAACACCTTTATGAAGCAATTGCCGGAGGGGACACCCACGGCTCTGCGGTATGCCAATACCCTTTGGATGCTGCCCTGGGGTGTCTTTGCTGTGGCTATCGGCAATGTTTTGTTGCCCTCCTTGTCGGAGGCCGTGGCGGAAAAACAGCATCAAACAGCTTCCGTTTTGCTTGGTGACAGCCTCAAACGCGCCCTCTTTTTGACTGTGCCCTGTGCCCTTATTTTTTTCTTCATGCGAGCTGATGTGGTGAGGGGGGTGTTTCAGTGGAATTCGGCCGGAGTAGGTGACAACCATATAGACTTGACGGCCGGAATGTTGGCCCCTCTGTGTTTGACAATCATCAGTCATACAATTGTGACTGTCATGATTCAGGCCTTCTATGCAGTTAAAAAGACATTTATTCCCTTGCTCAACTCCCTGATTTCACTTCTGACCACCGCTGTCTGCGGGTATCTTTTTTCCCGTGAAAACTTACTTGGGCCGGCCGGCCTATCAGTTGGCTATGCACTGGGTAGTATCTTAGGAGCTGCTTTTTTACTCCTGATCTTCCGGCAGCTTTATCCGAAAGTCGCTCCGACCGGTCTAGGGAGAGAATTATTGCGGCTGTTGGCGGCAGGGCTGGGGGTAGCCGGAGTGCTGC
>CAMXYS010000111.1 GCA_947253135.1 uncultured Clostridia bacterium | reverse complement strand
CAGAATAGCTGTAAATACGTTTGGCAATCCGGCCAAAGCCCAGCTCGCGCTGCGGCGTCAACTTGACTTCGATCATGGCTTTGACTGACTGATATTCCGTTTTGTTCCAATCAACTAAGGCACTATAACCGATGATGATGCCACTCTCTTCCAGCGTCTTAATCTCAGCCTTTAATTCTTCTTCCGTCAGCCCCAACATGGCAGCCATCACCGGCTGGTCCAAACGACTGCGACCGTGGAGCAAACGCAGCAACTCTTCTCTTTTACTCATACACTTCACCTTTCTGCCGGCCGGGCGAGCCAGCTTGACCCGGCAGACCATGTTACAGCCCGGCGCGGCGCCGGAGACACCTGGAGTCAACTCGTTAATTACAATGGCTTTAAAACGCTCAGGCCGCCCAAATAGGGCTGTAAAACAGCGGGGATGCTGACGGATCCGTCAGCCTGCTGACATTGCTCTAAAATAGCCGGGAACACACGCGATGTCGCCAAACCGGAGGCATTTAAGGTGTGGACGAAGTCGGTCTGCTTAGCCCCCTTGCGGCGCACCCTGATATTGCCGCGGCGGGCTTGGTAATCATGGGCATTCGAGGCGGAACTGACTTCCTTGTAGTCGTTCATGCTGGGAATCCAAATTTCAATATCATTGGTGCGGGCCATGCTAGCACTGCAATCGCCGGCCGCCAGCTTGCTCACGCGAAAGTGTAAACCCAGTCCTTTGACCAAGGCAGCCGCCTTGTCCACCAACTCCTGGAAAGCCTGCTCCGAATCTTCCGGCAGAGCATATTGAAACATTTCCACCTTATTAAACTGGTGGCCGCGGATCATCCCCCTCTCCTCGGCCCGGTAGCTCCCCGCCTCCTTGCGGTAGCAAGGCGAATAGGCAAAATATTTTTTAGGCAGGTCTTCCTCATTTAAAATTTCATTGCGGTGCAAATTGACCAGGGCCGTCTCCGCCGTTGGCAAAATAAACTGGTTATTCGTCCCCGCCCGGCCGGCCTCTGTCTCCAACCAGTAAACATCTTCCTTAAACTTGGGAAATTGGCCGGCTGTAAAACCACAATCATAGGTCAGCAAATGAGGCACCAGCATCATTTCATATCCGTCTTTTAAATGGGTATCGATAAAATAATTTAATAAAGCCCACTCCAGGCGTGCTCCCAAGCCCGTATAAACCCAGTTGCCCGCGCCGGCCAGTTTAGCACCGCGCGTGTAGTCAATCAGACCCAACTGTTCGGCCAGGTCAACATGGTGCTTGGGCGAAAAATCAAATTCAGGCTTGTCGCCGTAGACAGTAACAACTTCATTGGCTTCCTTGCCGCCCGGCTTAACGTCCTCCGCCGGCAGATTTGGTAAACCGGCCAGGAAGTCCTTTAATTCAGTCTCTTTTTGAGCCAGCTGCTCATCCAGAGCTTTGATGTCGTCAGACAGTTGCTTCATCTCGGCCAGGACACCGGAGACATCCTCACCTGCCTTTTTCAGCTTCGGCACCTCCGCTGAAGTGCGATTGCGCCGGGCCTTTTTCTCCTCAACTTCTGCAATCAGGTCTCTTCGTTCCCGATCTGCTGCTAAAAAATCAGCAAAATTTACCTCCAAGCCACGCTTGGCCAAGGCCTGAGCAACCAACTCAGGTGATTTGCGAATTAATTGGATATCTAACATAAACGCCGCCTCTGTCCATTTTTTCTTCTTTAGAACTAACCCTAATCATAAAATAGCCCCCCTTTTTTTTCAATATAAGAGCGATTTCCCTTGCGGACTGAAAGTTATAGGCTGGCCGACTAGCCCAACATCCCTCTTCATCAAGCTCTAATACAATTTTTGCTAAGTGCTATGCTATACTTTATAAAGATTCAGATTTAAGGAGGTTTTACGATGGAATTTTTAGATGTAATTAAAGCCCGACACTCTACTCGGTCTTATACAGATGAGCCGGTCAGACAAGAGGATTTGGACTATATAATGGCCGTTGGCGGCAACGCACCTGTCTCCAACCACGCCTATGAAAACTTACACTTTACCTTGGTAACCAGTCCCGCAAAGGTAACCGCCGTGCGCGAACGCTTGACCGAGGGAAAAAATGATCCCACCTACGGCGCAACCAGCTACATTTTTGTATCAGCCAAAAAATTTCCCGAGCCGGTCGCCTACCAGGATGCTGCCTGTGCCATCGACCATATGGGCTTAGCCGCAACGGAAAAGGGCTTGGGCAGTGTTTACATCTGGGGTTGCATTGACCGCAATACCCAGGCAGACAATAACATCAATGCCCTAATTGAAGTCCCTGCGGATTTTCAGGTGATTGCTGCCTTAGCAGTCGGTCAGGCCGCTTCAACCCATCCGCCTAAAACGGACCTGGTTTCCAATGTCAAGAGCAATCAAATTTAAGAATTTCAATTTTCCAACCGGTTGAAGAAGCGTATTTGCTGATGATTAACCTGCCTGCCGGAACGACAACTCGTTCCGGCTTTTTTTACTGTGGCTCAAAATGTTCTGTTAAAAACCGGCTGGCGATTTCCAGGCCGGCAAAGTTTCGCTGGCGCAAGACTTCATAGACCATAATCGCTACGCTATTCGATAGATTCAGGGAGCGAATTTCAGGCAGCATAGGGATCCGCACACAGCGTTCCGGATGTGCGAGCAACATTTCTTCCGGCAAGCCTTTGGTCTCCTTGCCAAAAACAAGGCAAACCGGCCCGGAAGCATCCAACTCCGTATACAACCGCTCCGCCTTGGTCGTTGCATAATAAAAATTCATGCCCGGTTCAGCCTTTTGTAAATCAGTAAACCGGTCCCACAAGGTCAGGTCCAATTGATACCAAAAATCCAGGGCAGCCCTTTTGAGGTACTTGTCCTCCAGGGAAAAGCCGGGCGTGCCGCAAATGTGCAGCGAGCTGCCGGTTGCCACACAGGTACGGGCGATATTACCGGTGTTGGCCGGTATCTCCGGCTCTACTAAGGCGACCTGCAATGACGGCCGAGTGGACCGATTGGACAAAAGCGGTTCTGTTTCAAACAGTTTAGACATATGATCCCCTACATTTTTTCCTCTTGCTGCGGCGCCTTCTTAGTTGCACTGATTTCAAGCAATCTTTTCAGCCGGTGGTTGACCCCTGACTTGGCCAAGGGCGGATCTGACAGTTCGCCTAACTCGCGCAGGGAAAGGTCCGGATAGGCAAGGCGAAGCTCTGCTGTCTGGCGCAGATTTCCCGGCAGTTTTTCCCACTCCGGACTATCTTTTAAAAGGGTCAGGCTGTGCAGTTGACGGGCCGAGGCATCTGCCAGACGGCGACTGTTGGCACTGTCACAATTGACCAAGCGGTTGACGTGGTTGCGGAGGTCGCGCTTGAGGCGGCAATTGCCAAATTCCAAGCGGGCGAGATGGGCTCCGGTCAGGGCTAAAAAATCCCCAATTCCGTTCGCGTCCTTCATGTAAAGCACATAGTAGTCCGAGCGTTTGATCAAGCTGACCGGGAAATTTAAAGAAAGCAGCAAGGCCATCAACTGTTCGGCCAAAGGGCGTCTTCTGATCGTCATTTCCAGCTGATAAAACCGACTCGGTTCAGCCAAGGATCCACCCGCTAAAAAAACGGACTGCAAAGTCTTTATGTACAGAGGCGAGTCGCCCGCGACAACCGGTTCGTCTAGGCCTAACGAGGTTATCTGTTCCTTGGACCCATTCTCCCCCTCGCCTGCCCCAACGGCATCAGCCGTCGGGTTAACCCAGGCATCTGCCAACCGACCTTTCATTCCATCAAAGTCGAAATCTTCTTGCCAAAAGCGCTTCAGCAAAGCGATGGACTTGCGCCCTTCAATATTTAAAGTGGTTAATTCTTTTCCTTGCCTTAAGCTGACCGGAAGACCGATTTCCTCATCCAAACAGGTTGCCATCAGAGTTGCCAGGTCCTGGTGACCGGTGGAAAAGCGCAAGGAGTTCCCCCGCATCCGGCCGTTTGACAACAAGGCCAACCCCAACAGGATGTAGCGGTCCTCCTCTTTTTTTTTAAAGTTATTCAATAACTCCTGTTTGACAGAGGCAGAAAAACTTTGCATTAACTACCCCCTGTAAACTCTGGTATCAGCCTGTTCAATCTTTTCATCACGGGCCAGACAAGCCAGCATCGTCAGAACTTCTGCCAGTGCGACCGCATCATGCCGCACTTCTCCCGCTGAGCGGCTGACCAAGGGGGTTTGAATTAAATCGGCTCCGCTTTGTAAAATGGCATCCGGATTGCAGGAAACAGTGACAGAATCCTGTTCTAAATAATTCTCTAAGGAACTGGCCGGAATCGGTGCATTGTTCACAATACAAAAATCGATAAAATCCTGACAGGTAGCATGGCCACTGTGGTTCAAAATCGCCTGCAGGTGGTCCATAGCCGTGTAGTCATAGGTCTCTGCCGGCTGTGTCATCAGGTTGCAGACATAGGCGACCTTGCCCTCTGTCTCCTCAATGGCTTCCACCACTTCCCTAAACAAGAGATTGGGAATAATACTGGTGTACAGGCTGCCCGGGCCCAGCACAACCAGGTCGGCCTGCTTAATCGCCCGCACACTTTCATACAAGGGGGTGGCATCCGGTGGATCCATATATATTTTTTCGATTGCAGCAGCCGTCATATTAGTTCGGCTACCGATGGCAGACTCGCCATGAATAACCTCACCATTGTCAAGCACAGCGCTGATGTTTAAATCCGTTAAGGAGACGGGCAAGACCAGGCCGGTCACCGCCAAGACATTGGCAAAGTTGCGCACGGCTTCATAAAAATTGTCGTCGCAGATGGCAGACAAGGCGGCCAGAAAGAGGTTGCCAAAATTTTGCCCATCCAGGCTGCCGCCGGAAAAACGATAGTTCATCAACTCGTCCATGAGCGGCTCTGTGTCCGCCAAAGCCAAAATACAGTTGCGAATATCTCCGGGTGGCAGGATACCCAAGTCCTTGCGTAAAAGACCGGAAGAACCGCCATTATCAGCCACACTGACAACAGCCGTCAAATTGTGCGAGTAAAACTTCAAGCCTCTTAAAAGGGTGGACAAGCCGGTGCCACCGCCGATCACTGTGATACGAGGTGACTCCTCGGGTTCGGCAGCACACCGGTGCAGGTCCGGCTGGAATTGCCGGTATAAATTATTCAATTCCATCGGTCAGCTCCTTGGTCTCATTTTGTGGGTCTTTGCGAATATCTCGGTGGCTGACCAGGACGCGCACA
>CAMXYS010000110.1 GCA_947253135.1 uncultured Clostridia bacterium | reverse complement strand
GTCCTACTCCCACATCCGCGAAATCCTGGAAATGCCGGACTTGATTGACATACAGAAAAAATCTTACAAGTGGTTTTGGGAAAAAGGATTAGCGGAAGTCTTAAAAGACATATCGCCGATTACAGACTTTTCCGGCGAATTAAAGCTTTATTTTGTCGACAAAGAATTTGATGTGGCCCACCCCAGCTACTCGATCCGGGAGAGCCGGGAACGCGATGTCAATTACGCTGCCCCTCTGCGCCTGAAAGTCCGACTGGAAAAAGGTGAAGGCCCGGTTGTCGAACAACAAATTTACATCGGTGAATTTCCAATTATGACGGAGACGGGCACCTTTATTATCAACGGTGCCGAGCGGGTTATCATTTCTCAGCTGGTCCGCTCACCGGGCGGGTATTATGCCCGGGAAAAAGATCCCAAGGCGGATAATACAATTTATACAGCCCAGGTGATTCCTAACCGCGGTGCTTGGGTGGAGTATGAGACGGATGCGAACGACGTCGTTTCTATTCGAGTTGACCGTGCTCGCAAATTTCCTTTGACCGTCTTCCTGCGTTCTTTGGGTTTCGGCACCAACGAGGATATTTTGACACTGTTCGGCGATGATCCGAGAATTTTGGCGACTTTGGAAAAAGATAATTGCACCGACCAGGAAGAGGGCTTGCAAGAATTGTACCGGAAGCTGCGCCCCGGCGAACCTGTTTCTGTCGAAGGGGCGGAAACGCTTTTACACAATATGTTCTTTGACCCCAGACGCTATGACTTGGCCTTTGTGGGCATCTATAAAATCAATAAAAAATATGCGATCAAGAGCCGGATTGAAGGTCACCGGGCTGCTGAAAATATTATTACTCCGGACGGAGAGCTGCTGTGTGAGGCCGGCAATTTAATTGATGCGGAAATGGCCCACACCATTCAGATGGCCGGCATCAACGCGGTGGATGTTTATCCTTTAATCCAGTCCGGTGACAATATTATTGAGTCTACGGATAAAGTTAGGGTTATCGGCAATGGTCGGGTGATTGTAACTGAATATTTAAATCGCTATTTCCCTGAGGCAGATTTTTCAGATATTGATTATGAAGCTATGGGCATCACCGATATGGTCAGGACAGCTGTCTTGAGTGAAATTGTCACCCGGGTAGAAGCGGAGCTCGAAGAAAACAATTCCTTGTCTGTGGTTGATGTGGTGGCTGAGCGGTTGGCGGAAAGAGCGGCCGACCTCTGCCCCAAGCACTTGACGGTAGAGGACTTGGTCGCATCCGTCAGCTACCTCTTGAACCTGCACCACGGTGTGGGTCAGGTGGATGATATCGACCACCTGGGCAACCGCCGGGTGCGGTCGGTCGGTGAACTCCTGCAAAATCAAATCCGGATCGGTTTTTCGCGGATGGAGCGGTCGGTCAGAGAGCGCATGGGCTCAATTCCCGATGTCGATTCCGCTACGCCGCAGCAGCTGATTAACTCTCGCCCTGTCATTGCGGCTATTAAGGAATTTTTCGGCTCATCGCAGCTGTCACAGTTTATGGACCAGCCCAACCCCTTGGCTGAACTGACACATAAGCGCCGTCTTTCTGCCTTGGGACCGGGTGGTTTGAGCCGTGACCGGGCCAACTTTGAAGTCAGAGACGTCCACACCTCTCACTATGGCCGGATGTGCCCGATCGAGACACCGGAAGGTCCTAACATCGGCTTAATTAACTCCCTGGCTACCTATGCCCGGGTTAACAAGTATGGTTTGCTTGAGACACCTTACCGCATCTACGATAAGGAAAATAACCGGGTGACTGATGAAGTCGTCTATATGACAGCGGATGAGGAAGACAATTACTATATCGCCCAGGGCAACGAGCCGCTGAACGAAAACAATGAATTTATGGAAAAAAGAGTCACCGTTCGCTGGCTGGACAAGTTTTTGGAAGTTTTGCCGGAACAGGTAGACTTGATGGACGTGTCCCCCCGTCAACCGATTTCGGTGGCCACCTCCTTGATTCCTTTCCTGGGCAACGACGATGCTAACCGAGCTTTGATGGGTTCCAACATGCAGCGTCAGGCGGTTCCTTTGATTAAGACAGAGGCACCGATTATCGGCACGGGTATGGAGTATCGGGCGGCTAAGGATTCGGGCGTGTGTGCAGTGGCCCACCGTGACGGCGTGGTCAGTTTTGTCGGCGCCGATCGGATTGTGGTTAAGACCGGCAAGACGAGTGAAGATGTCTACGACTTGGTTAAGTACCAGCGGTCCAACCAGTCGACCTGTATTAACCAAAGACCCTTGGTTAAGTTGGGGGATGAGGTCAAGGCGGGTGATATTATCGCCGACGGCCCTTCTACCGACAACGGTGAGCTGGCCCTGGGCAAAAATGCCCTGATCGGCTTTTTGACCTGGGAAGGTTATAACTATGAGGACGCTGTTTTAATCAATGAGCGGCTGGTGAGAGATGATGTTTACACCTCGATCCATATCATAGAGTATGAGTGCGAGGCTCGCGATACCAAGTTGGGAGCAGAAGAAATCACGCGGGAAATCCCCAACGTCAGCGATGAAGCCTTGCGTGACTTGGATGACCGCGGCATTATCCGCCTGGGTGCGGAAGTGTCGGCCGGCGATATTCTGGTCGGCAAGGTGACGCCCAAGGGCGAAACTGAGATGACACCGGAAGAGCGGTTGTACCGGGCTATCTTTGGGGAAAAGGCCCGCGAGGTCAGAGATACGTCTGTTCGAGTGCCTCACGGCGAATACGGTATTGTGGTTGATGTCAAAGAATTTGACCGCGAAAATGATGATGAACTCCGCCATGGTGTCATTCGCCAGGTGCGGGTTTACATCGCCCAAAAACGCAAAATTTCTGTGGGTGACAAGATGGCCGGCCGTCATGGTAACAAGGGTGTTATTTCCCATATTTTGCCGGAAGAAGATATGCCCTTCCTACCGGACGGCACACCGTTGGACATTGTGCTTAACCCGCTGGGTGTTCCTTCGCGTATGAACATCGGCCAGCTGCTGGAGGTTCACTTGGGCCGGGCTGCTAAAGTTTTAGACTGGAAGGTGGCTACACCTGCTTTTGACGGCGCCGATGAGACGGATGTGCAAGAGGCCTTCCGGGCGGCCGGTTTGGACGAGGATGGCAAAACTGTCTTGTATGACGGCCGCACCGGCGAGCCCTTTGACAGCAGGGTCACGGTGGGCGTTATGTACTACCTTAAGTTGCACCACTTGGTTGACGATAAAATTCACGCCCGCTCAATCGGTCCTTACTCCTTGGTCACACAGCAGCCGCTCGGCGGTAAAGCCCAGTTTGGCGGCCAGCGCTTCGGTGAGATGGAAGTTTGGGCCTTGCAGGCTTACGGCGCCTCCTACACCTTGCGCGAAATGTTGACTGTTAAGTCCGACGATATCACCGGGCGGACCAAAACCTATGAAGCGATTGTAAAAGGCGAGAATATCCCGGACACAGGTGTGCCGGAATCCTTTAAGGTCTTGATCAAGGAAATGCAAAGCTTGGCCCTGGATGTGCAAATTCACACGGACGACGGCAATGTGATGGAGATCAAAGAAGACCAGGACGAGGATGTGCCTGAATATGACCGGCTGGCCATGGGGGAATTCGCCAATAATTCCGCTGAAAACCTGGTCAGTGTGCTCAAACATAGTGGCTTTACAGCAGGTCGTTTGGACGAAACAGGCGGCATTGAAGAAGACGAAGAATAAGATGAGCTGGCAGTGGAGCAAGTGCAACAAGGAGACAAGTAATCAATGTCTGAAATGAACAATATCAAGGCTATTCAAATCGGCTTGGCCTCTCCGGAGAAGATTTTGGAGTGGTCACACGGCGAGGTGAAAAAGCCTGAGACAATCAACTACCGCACCCAGAAACCGGAGCGGGACGGCCTGTTCTGTGAGCGCATTTTCGGCCCGACCAAAGATTGGGAATGCCATTGCGGAAAGTATAAGAAAATTCGTTATAAAGGGATTGTTTGTGACCGCTGTGGCGTTGAGGTCACCCGGTCCAAGGTGCGCCGCGAGCGCATGGGCCATATTAAGTTGGCCTCACCTGTTTCCCACATTTGGTACTTCCGGGGCATTCCCAGCCGCATGGGTCTGATTCTCGATATGTCACCTCGCAACCTGGAGCGGGTACTTTATTTTGCCAACTATATTGTTTTGGATGCCGGTGATACCAAGCTGACCTATAAGCAATTGCTGACGGAATATGAATACAGGCAGGCGGTGCGCGAGTACGGCCGGTCAGCCTTCCGGGCCCAGATGGGGGCGGAGGCGATTCGTGAGCTGTTAAACAACATTGATATCGAACAGATGTCGACCGATTTAAGGGTGGAATTGGAGGAGGCCACCGGCCAGAAAAAGGTGCGCCTGATCAAACGCCTGGAGGTGGTGGAAGCCTTCCGCAAGTCCGGCCAGGAGCCCGGTTGGATGGTGTTGGATGCAATTCCGGTGCTCCCGCCCGACCTGCGCCCCATGGTGCAATTGGACGGCGGCCGTTTTGCCACCTCAGACTTAAATGACCTGTACCGCCGGGTGATCAACCGCAATAACCGTTTAAATAAACTTTTGGATTTAGGTGCTCCGGACATCATCATCCGGAATGAAAAGCGGATGCTGCAAGAATCTGTCGATGCCTTGATTGACAACGGCCGCCGTGGCCGGGCTGTGACCGGCGCCGGCAACCGCCCCCTCAAGTCGCTCTCCGACTACTTAAAGGGCAAGCAGGGCCGGTTCCGCCAAAACCTGTTGGGCAAGCGGGTGGACTACTCCGGCCGTTCTGTTATTGTTATCGGTCCCGAATTAAAGCTTCACCAGTGCGGTTTGCCTAATGAAATGGCGATCGAAATGTTTAAGCCCTTTGTCATGAAGCGGATGGTGGAAGAAGGCCATGTCAGCAACATCAAGGCAGCTAAGCGCCAGGTGGAAAAGGCCACCGATGAGGTCTGGGATATTTTGGCGGAGGTTATCAAGGACCACCCGGTCTTGCTGAACCGCGCCCCTACCCTGCACAGGTTAGGTATCCAGGCCTTTGAACCCATCTTGGTGGGCGGCCATGCTATCCAGCTCCACCCGCTTGTTTGTACCGCTTACAATGCAGACTTTGACGGTGACCAGATGGCGGTCCACGTCCCTCTGTCGGCTGAGGCTCAGGCAGAGGCCCGTTTCCTGATGCTGTCTTCCAACAACTTGCTGAAGCCGCAAGACGGCAAGCCTGTCACGGTGCCG
>CAMXYS010000109.1 GCA_947253135.1 uncultured Clostridia bacterium | reverse complement strand
TTCAACCGTATATCAACAGCTCGATTATTATTCAATTGTTGACAGTAGCTATTCCTGCTTTGGAAAGAATGAGTCAGGAAGGTGAAACGGGACGGAAGAAAATTCAGAATATTGTGCGTATTTTTACCGTAATTCTGGGTTTGTTCCAAGCTTTCGCTTTCTGGTATGCTACAAGTGAAGTTGCTGTCAGTTCGGTACCTAAGTGGTTGACCTGCCTGGTTGTTGTCGGGACATTTACCGCCGGTACGGCCGTGGTTATGTGGATCGGCGAATTGATTAATTTGCGCGGTATCGGTAACGGTATTTCCATCTTGATCTTTGCCGGTATTATTGCCCGTTTGCCGCAGATGATTACATCCGGTACAGCGTACTTTAATATTTGGACTGAGCAATCCAACTTCATTATGGCTGCTGTTTATGTGGTGATACTGATTGCCGTTGCTTTGGCGATGGTTTCTTTAGTCACCTACATCAACATTGCCGAGCGTCGTATTCCGGTACAATATGCTAAACGTGTTATCGGTCGTAAGATGATGGGCGGTCAAAGTACTTATTTGCCGATTCGTGTCAATCAATCGAGCGTTTTGCCGGTCATCTTCGCTATGGCTATTATCCAGATTCCGTCGATGATTACCTCGTTCGCTTTCATTAATTCGGACAGTCCGATTGTGATGTGGTTCAGAAATTTGGAGCGCAATCCCGTGCAGTATGTTTTCCATGTGTTACTTATTGTCGGCTTTACCTTCTTCTATTCTTCCATTCAATATAATCCGACCGAGATTTCCAATAATATGCAGAAGAACGGCGGCTTTATTCCCGGTATTCGTCCGGGGCGTCCGACGACCGATTTTATTCGGACCTGTGCTAATCGTTTGAACTGGTTCGAGGGTCTGTTCCTCTCGTTTGTTACGGTTTTCCCGATGATTATCGGTGCGGTAACTAAGACTAACGGCTTATGGTTCGGCGGTACGGCGATTATCATTATTGTCGGCGTGTGCATGGATACTTTGGCTCAGATTCAGTCGCAGATGTCGTCCAGACGGCTCAAGACATTCTTAGATTAATACATTACCCTTGGGGGTAATAGACAAAAGCAGAGCAAATGACTCTGCTTTTATTTTATGGAGGTTACCATGAATTTGATTTTGTTAGGCGCCCCCGGTTCCGGTAAGGGTACAATGGCGGAAACCATCGTGAAGGATTATCATTTGGTGCATATTGCGACGGGTGATATTTTCCGTTATAACATTAAAAATCGGACAGCTTTGGGTTTGGAAGCGAAACGTTATATTGATGCCGGGCAACTTGTTCCTGATAGTGTTACTATTAATATGGTTGCTGACAGATTGCAGCAGGATGATGTCAAGCAGGGATTTTTGCTGGACGGCTTCCCCAGAACTTTGGAGCAGGCGGAAGCTTTGGCAAAGATGTTGCCGGATTTGGGTCTGTCTTTGTCGGCCGTACTGGCGATTGATGTACCGGAAGAACAAATTGTCGAACGCTTGAGCGGCCGTCGTGTTTGTGTCGATTGCGGTACAAGCTATCATGTGCAGAGTAAGAAACCGCAAAGTGACGGCGTTTGTGACAGTTGTCAGGGTGAAGTTGTACAAAGAGCGGATGATGAGCTTAAAACGGTGCGTGAACGTTTGGCAACCTATCATAAGCAGACGGAACCTTTGATTGCTTATTATACGCAACGGGGTTTGGTGCAGCATTTGGACAATAGCGGTGATTACGCTTCATCGTATGCCAAGTTGGCTGCAATTCTGCGCAATATTAAATAGTGGAAGCGCGATTGTATGAGTGTGGTTTTGAAGACGAAACGGGAAATGCAGAAGATTTGGGAAGCTTCGCAGGTTTTGGTCGATATTTTCGAGCAGATTCCCGCCTATATTGTGCCGGGAAGAAGCACGCAGGATT
This sequence comes from uncultured Clostridia bacterium, assembly GCA_947253135.1. Classification (GTDB taxonomy): domain Bacteria; phylum Bacillota; class Clostridia; order Saccharofermentanales; family Fastidiosipilaceae; genus CAMXYS01. The sequence continues at coordinate 3,318 of CAMXYS010000109.1, read as the reverse complement.
TGGCCGATTTTGCCGAGAAAATTATTTTGGCGCACGGAGCCATCCCGACCTGTAAGGGTTACGGTGATCCGCCTTTCCCCGGAGCTATCTGTGTTTCGGTGAATGATGAAGTGGTCCACGGTATTCCGCACCCGGAGCATTTTATTAAAGAGGGCGATCTTGTAACTTTGGATATGGTGGCAACTTTGGACGGCTATTGTGCCGATGCTGCCAGAACTTATGCTGTAGGTAAAATTACAGCGGCCGACAGACAGTTGATGGAGGCGGCGGAAGAAGGCTTTTTCGCCGGTATAAAAGAAGTTCAGGTCGGTAAGCGCTTGGGCGATTTGGGCCACGCAGTGCAGGCGGTCGCGGAAAAATACGGTTACGGTGTGGTGCAGGAATTGTGCGGTCACGGAATCGGACAGGAGATGCACGAAGATCCGAACGTTCTGAATTACGGTAAGGCGGGGCACGGTTTGCGCTTCGAGCCGGGGATGGTTCTGTGCTGTGAACCGATGTTTACTGCCGGTAAACGCTATATTGAAGTTATGGATGATGATTGGACGATTGTTACAGCCGACGGTCGCAAATCATCCCATTATGAAAATACGTTCGCTTTGACGGATCAGGGAGTTTTTATTTTCACTTTGACGCCGGCAGAACGAGCGAAATACGGGGTGCCGATATGGAAAATTTAACGCAGGAACTTAGTCCGGAAAGAAAAGCTGAAATTTTGCGCAATGTCCGTTTCGTTGAATTGCGCAGATTGATCAACCGTCCCGATGGTCAGGAGCCGACGGAAGAAGAGTTGGAGCGGGCGGAGCATAACTACTATGTTATCTATTCGCACAACGGTTACAAACGGATGCTCGATAGGTATCGGGAGCAGGTAATTGCCTCAGATAACCCGGTAGAAATCGATATGGCGGAATATTATACGCTTGAAGGTTTCTATTTGTCGATGATCGGCAGTGATAAAGGTGATTTGCTGCTGGAAATTATAAATGACGAGGACCGCAAGTATTTGGAGACTTTGATCCGGGAACAACTGTTGAAAGTGAACAAAGGCCGCGAGCGGAAGCTGAAACCGGCGGAAGCTGAGCCGGGATATAGTAAGTATCGCTACTTTATCGCTCCGAGCGAACAGACAATTTTGCAGGAACATCCGAAAAATATCAATCATTGTATGAAAGCTTCTTATCTGCTGCTGATGCCGAAAGGTACGGATGCTTGGGCAAGACTGAGCGAGAAAGAGCGGGAGTATCTGAGCCGCAAAGCGGATATATTGGCCCTGATGATGATAACTTCGAAAATTCGTGTGGCCACCGCCTGTCGGGAGCATAAGAATCTGCAGGAGATTGCTGTACCGCTTAATAAGCTGGAACAGATGATGCAGGAATACTATTTATTGTTGTGTGATTTTATTTGCAGAGAATAGAAACTGCAAACTGATAAAAAGGAGATAATATGTCTAAATCGGATGTGATTGAAGTTGAAGGCGTGGTGGAGGAAGTGCTCCCGAATGCCGAATTCAAGGTGAAATTACCCAATGATCATATTGTTTTGGCCCACGTATCAGGACGTTTGCGCCAGAATTATATTAAGATTCTTAAAGGTGATAAGGTGAAAATGGAGTTATCGCCTTATGATTTGGATCGGGGCAGAATTACCTGGCGTGACAAATAAGTTTCGGTGAACGGACGTAAAAGAACAAAGAGCAGAACAAATTACAAGCGAAACGCAAAAGTGTTAATAAAAAGTTAATACAAGCGGATAATAGCCTCGATATAGGGTTATATCGCTTGCAAATGCCTTTTTTTCTGCTAAAATATTAGAGCATATGTCAAAAAAGCACTTTTGCGCTGCTTTGACAATGATGGAGGTGACTCAAATGAAAGTAAGACCATCTGTAAAACCTATGTGTGAAAAGTGCAAGATTATTCGCCGCCATGGCCGTGTTATGGTTATTTGCAGCGACCCGAAGCACAAGCAACGTCAAGGTTGATTAAGGGCGCCTGAGTGCCCTTTATTTTGAATAATGGATGAGCGCGGCATATAACTGCTCATCTTCTATATAGATACAATATTTTTAACTCGGAGGTATGTAGAATGGCTCGTATAGCAGGTGTTGATCTGCCGAACGAAAAGCGTGTCGAGATTGCCTTGACTTATATCTATGGCATCGGCTTGACAAGCTCGAAGGAAATTTTAAGCAAATGCGAAATTAATCCCGATACACGCATGAAAGATCTTGGCGAGGCTGAGATTTCTAAAATTCGTGATATTTTGGAAAATGAATACAAAGTAGAAGGTGACTTGAGACGTGAGGTGGCTATGAATATTAAGCGCTTGACTGATATCGGCTGCTATCGCGGTCGTCGTCACAGAGCCGGTTTGCCGGTTCGCGGCCAACGCACAAAGACCAATGCCAGAACACGCAAAGGCCCAAGTCATACGATTGCAGGTAAGAAGAAGTAAAGGAGGTAAATTGCCATGGCAACAAAAACAAGCGTTAAAAGTCGGCGCGTAAAGCGCAAGGTTAAGAAGAATATAGAGCGCGGTCAGGTGCATATTCATTCCTCTTTTAATAATACAATCGTCACCGTATCCGACATGCAAGGTAATGTAGTAGCCTGGTCCAGCGCCGGTGCACAAGGTATGCACGGTTCACGTAAGTCAACTCCGTTCGCCGCTCAAATGGCTTCGGAAGAGGCTGCTAAAGTGGCCAAGGACAACGGCATGAGAACTGTTGAAGTTTACATTAAGGGACCCGGTTCAGGTCGGGAGTCTGCCATCAGAGCTTTGGCAACAGCCGGTTTGGAAGTCAGCTTGATTAAAGATGTGACACCTATTCCTCATAACGGTTGCCGTCCGCCGAAGAAACGTAGGGTTTAATCATTACTTTATTTGATGATAACTTTATTTACGTTGGTGATGGGAGGAAATGAATGTTAGATACTAATAGGCCCAATATTGAAACTGTGGAATTGTCAAGTGACAAGTCATATGGTCGCTTTGTGATTGAACCGCTGGAGCGGGGATACGGCCAGACTTTAGGCAATTCTTTAAGACGCGTTTTGTTATCTTCCTTACCAGGATCAGCTGTAACTTCTTTAAGAGTTGATAATGTATTGCACGAATTCTCCACTGTTAAGGGTGTCGTTCAGGATATGACCGAAATCATTCTGAATGTAAAAGGAATTCGCACCAGAATGCACGTTGATGCCCCGAAGACAATTTACTTGGCTCGAGCTGAAGGCTTCAAGGGCGATGTTTACGCCGGCGATATTCTGTCTCTTATACACATCTCCGAGCCCACGAGACGTCCTGGATAAT
>CAMXYS010000108.1 GCA_947253135.1 uncultured Clostridia bacterium | reverse complement strand
GTCCGCTGCTGCTTGCAGCAACTCTTTAACACTGAGCCGCCGCTCCTCCGTTTCGATACCCCAGTGGCGGGCCAGCTCCAGAACAGAGCGGCGGGTAATCCCCGGCAAGATACCACCACTCAGCTGCGGTGTCACCAGCTTGTCACCGATCACAAAAAAGACATTCATAGAGCCGACTTCTTCCACATAGGCTTGTTCGACACCGTCAAGCCACAGCACTTGCTCATAGCCTAGCTTGGCTGCCTTGCCCTGGGCCAAAAGGCTGGCCGCATAATTGCCGGCGCACTTGGCCTCGCCCGTACCGCCACGGACTGTCCGCACATACTTGTCCTCAATATAAATGGGCACCGGTGCCAAGCCGTTTTTATAATAAGCGCCGGAGGGCGACAAAATAATCATCAATTTATAATGTTCAGCTATCGAGACGCCTAATTTAGCGTCCGTGGCAAAGACAAAGGGACGAATGTACAGGCTCGTCCCGGGGGCAGAGGGCACCCAATCCTGTTCCAGTTCCAGAAGTTCCAGCAAGGCGTGCAACAGGAAGCTTTCATCAACTTCCGGGATTCCCATCCTGACATTGGACCGGTTGAGGCGGGCAAAATTTAAGGCGGGGCGAAATAAGTTGATACCTCCATCCGGGCGCCGATAGGCTTTCATGCCTTCAAAGACCGCCTGCCCATAGTGAATAACCGCCGCAGCAGGGTCGAGCAAAAAGGGGCCGTAGGGTTTAATCGTCGGATTGATCCAACCTTGGCCGGCGACATAGTCCATCTCGAACATATGGTCTGTGAACAGGTGACCAAAGCCCAGGTGCTGCTCATCTTGGGGTTTTGCCTTTGGTTCAGTCGTATAGATTCTATTTATTTCCGGAAACATTATTCACCCTCTCCTTCTTCTATACCTCGTATTATTATACAACTTATTTGTTTTCCGCCACATATTGAGCAAATCCCGGTGTCATTTGCAGATAGTCTCCTTTGACCCACAGGACCTCAAAATTCTCCAGTTGTTCTGCCAAGTCCAGGCCTGCTGCCAGCGGTAAATTAAACAAGGCGGTTGTCAAACTGTCGGCCAGGCCGGCATCGGGGCAGATAACCGTCACACTGTCGTAGCGGCTCTCCGGCCGTAGCGTATCCGGATCGATAATGTGGTGGTATACCTTGTCTCCAACGGCAACAAAACGCATGTAGCGACCACTGGTTACCACAGCACAGTCGACTGCTTTAACCGCTAAAACCAGGTCGCCTTGTCCGGTCCGGCCCCCCAGTTCAGAAGCTTTCGTCCAGCCGTTCGGTGCGTTTGAACCGGTGGCTTCCCCCTCGTCAACCGAGGGCTCTGCCCCGGCTGTCTGCGGTAAAAAGGCCTGCGGATTCTGCACACCGATCAACCAAGGACTCCCGTCCCCCTTGGTCCCGATCGTGCGGACATTTCCACCTAAACTGAGCATAGCCATCTTGATACCGGCCTGTTTGAGATCAGCGGCCAGTTTTTCGGCGGCCAAACCCTTGCTGCCGGAACCGACATCCAGAGCCATCTCAGGATCTTTTAATTCGACTGTTCCGGCCTTACCGTCCAGTAAAACTTGCCCAAAATCAGTGTGACGATTTAAAGCCTCCAGTTGGTCTTGGGCCGGCAAAAAATAGTCACCGCTTTCTCCTTTTTCCTGAGCTTCCCCTATTTTGTTGACGGCTTCCTTCCAGACTCGAATGACCGGTCCTAAAGCCGGGTTGGCAGCCCCATGGCTGAGCTCGTTAGCCCTTTTAGCCTGCTGCAGCAATTCCAACACCAGCGGTTCAACCCGCACCGGCCCCTGTCCGGCCCGGTCGTTTAAACTTTTGATGTTCACCCGCCCCGGGTAGGTGTGATAAATATCAAAAGCCCGGTGGTAATTCCGCAGCCGCTCCTCCGCCAAATTAAAGGCGGCTTCTGCCTCTTCAGCAGAGTCAGCATAAAGAATAATAGTGGTAACCGTATCAAAATAATCCGTAAAAACTCGCTCGTAACGAGTCAAAACTTCACCATTCCGGTCGGACGACTTAGCCCGAGAAGAAGGATCGGTATTTGCAGGGGCACAACCACTGAGCAAACCGGCAGTCAGCAAGAGTGTTAAAAACAATTTCACCAAACGGTCGGGCCAAACCGATCGGGCCCTATCTCCGGCGATTTTTAAATTTTTTTTCACCGATCTTATTCCTCCATCTGCCAAGTCGGGACCTGCCGCAAGGCCTTTAATGCCAGTTTCAAAAGAGCGGCCGACAAGGCCCCGGTCAGCAAGCCGATCAATAGTAAAAAGGGCAGCATGCTCTGCACCGTACCCACGGGCATCAAGAGGGTCAGGCACAGCAATTGTCCCGCATTGTGAGCCAAAGAACCTAATACACTAAGTAACAACCAGCTGATTTTTGCTCGGGTTAAATAATCAGCCACCAGCATGACGACTAAAGCCAGCAGACCGCCTGTCAGACTCAGCAAGCCGGCCATCAGGCCGCGCATCAAAAAGGCAAAAAGCCCCTTCAATAAGGCCACCGCGAGGGCGTAACGCCGACTGATATAGCACAAGGCATACATGACAACAATATTAGAAAGACCCGGTTTGGCCGGCACGGGCAGCGGCAAGGGCGGCAAAAGCATTTCCAGCCACTGTAGAATAAGGGCCAAGGCGAACAGCAGGCCGGTCCGGGCGACACCGACCGTCTGCCGGTGCACGGCCTGTCGGGAAGCCCCGGGCGAAATCCGGTGTTCGGCCGGCCGGGGCACAGTTGGCGGTGGCTGAGGGCGGCTTGCTACTTCTTTTTTCTTAGTTGATTCACTCATTGCACTATATCCACCGTCAAATCAGGGGGCTGCTCAGCCTCCGCCTGCGTTGGCAATTGTATCCTTGCCCTTGTTCCATCCTCTCGTCCGTCCGGTTCCGGCAACCTCCTGTCCGGTTCTCCGATGGCCTTTTTTTCGCCCAATCTCAAAACAAAACCGTTCGGCAGACAAGCGGCGTAATCGCCCGCCCTTTTGAGCTGACCGCTGTGGACACAAACCCGGTCCGGACAGTCCGATGAGGCAAAGGCGATGGCACCGTCCTTGGTCACAGTAAAAACGACCGCCGGATTTTGCGGGTAACTGAATTGACGCGGGTGCGGTGCTGTCAGGTCAATCACATCAATCAGCCGGTTTTGATAATAGACACCGGCAACCAAATCGGTTTGCGACCTCCTTGTGTTTTGCCAAAATAAGAAGCCGATCAAGGCAAACAGCAACAGCAGCCAAACCGGGTCAAAACGATTCATAAACGGTCTGCTTTTTAAGTTTTTTCCACGCTGTTCCTTGGGCTTCATCCCGGTCTCTACTCCTCTATTTTGCACCCGCTCCGGATGGGCTGATACCCCCTAGTTTACCACGCTCCACCGGGAAGCCGACAGCGGTCTTTTCTTCGCTCTAAGTAAGACAGGCGAATCCTTTTTGACAAAACAAAGACACCGCCCCGAAAAGTGAGCGGTGCCCTATATGTTGCCGGCAACTTTTATTTAATCTTCGTCATTTGTAAATACAGCCATTTGATTTTGCCGGATAGCCCGACCGAAGGTGACCATGTCGTCAGAGCAAAAGGGGAGTTGGTCGCCGTCTGTGCCCACATGTCATCTGTCGTGCGCGGCACACCGATCGAATCGAAAAAGGCGTACTGTTCTGCGTCATTGATCTCTACATACTTGACCTGATGCGCCTATTTTTACCGGCTAAGGCCTTGACTCGCGGCGGTATTGACTCACACCTCGACCTCATTCTACAAAAAATAGACGACTCCGCCGATAGTTTGCTATAATGGCTTTATTATTGAAGAGATGTCATCTCTTATCTGAGGTCGGCCGCGGGTCTTGTGCGATGCGGCCCGTGAACCCTGTCAGGTCCGGAAGGAAGCAGCAGTAAGCGATCAGCCGGATGTGCTGCAAGGAAGCCTGTGATCGACCTCGGTTAAGTGCTGATATCTTTTTTCATTTGACATACAATCTTATAAATACTTGAATAAAAGCAGGGAAACTCGGAGGAAGAAGGTTAGCATGTCCCATATTGCACTTTACCGAAAATGGCGACCCCGCAATTTTGACGACGTCGTCGACCAGCAGCATATTGTCCAAACCCTGAAACACAGCGTGGCGACAGGCAATATTGCTCACGCCTACCTTTTTTGCGGCACCCGGGGGACCGGCAAAACTTCTCTGGCTAAAATTTTTGCCAATGCGGTCAATTGCTTGGAGCCCGTCGACGGCAACCCCTGCGGCCACTGTGAAATCTGCACCGCCCTCAAAGATGAAGGGCTGATGGATATCCAGGAGATCGACGCAGCCTCCAACAACAGCGTTGACAATATTCGTCGCATCACCGACGAAGCTGTCTTTTTACCGGCGCGCACTCAGTACAAGGTCTACATTATTGATGAGGTGCACATGCTGTCCTCCGGTGCCTTCAACGCCCTACTGAAAACCTTGGAAGAGCCCCCTGCCCACGTTATCTTTATTTTAGCTACGACCGAAGTGCACCGCCTGCCGGCCACGATCACCTCTCGTTGCCAGCGGTTTGACTTCCACCGGATAGCCGATGACAACATGGTAAAGCGCTTGGCGGATATTGCCGCAGCTGAAGGCATAGCTATCGAGCCTCAAGCCCTGACCGAAATCACTAACCAGGCCGACGGAGCCCTCCGGGACGCAGTCAGTCTACTGGACCAGTGCGGCAGTGCCATTACCGGAACTATTACAGCAGCAGCCGTGCGCACCCTTGTCGGTGTTGTGGATCGGAGTTTTATCGGTCGACTGGCCACCGCCTTGGCCGACCGCTCCATTGCTGACCTGCTGAATTCTATTGCCACCGTCAGCCGTGAGGGGAAAGACCTGTTGCGATTTACCGAAACGCTCACCGGTTATTACCGCGACCTGATGGTCGTCAAGGCCGGCGGCCCCGAGGCAAAACAGCTGTTGCATCTGACCCCGGCTGAATATTCTTCTATGGAAACGCTGGCCGCCCGCTATGAACAACCGGATATTGTAAACATAATCCGGCATTTGTCGCAGCTGATCAGCGACCTGAAATGGTCCGGCAACCCCAAAACCCTGCTGGAAATAAATCTGATCGGCCTGTCCGGTAGCAGACATAAAAACGACACCGGGACAGCTGCCGCCGGACCTACTTCAAGGCAGGGTCCTACCGCCGCTGCCTTGGCCTCCCCTGACACGGCCTTGGCCTCCCCGGATACGGCCGCCGGCGC
>CAMXYS010000107.1 GCA_947253135.1 uncultured Clostridia bacterium | reverse complement strand
GGCCAGGCGGCTGGACCGCTTTACCCAATTTGCCTTGGTGGCGGCCCGGGAGGCGGTCAAGCAAGCCGGTTTGGCGGAAAATGAGGCCTATGATCCGGACCGCGTCGGTGTCATTTTCGGCAGCGGTGTCGGCGGCATTACCACCTTGGAGGAGGAAGTGCTCAAGCTGGACAAGTTCGGACCCGGCCGGGTGTCGCCAATTTTTATCCCTAAAATGATTGCCAACATAGCCCCCGGCTACATCGCCATGGACTATAATTTCCGAGGTGACAACTATACCGTCACCAGTGCTTGTGCTTCCAGCACTCACTCGATCGGTGAAGCTTTCCGCAAGGTGGCGGACGGCTACTTGGATGCTTGTGTTACCGGCGGCACCGAGGCCGCTGTCTCGCGGGTGGCAATGGCGGGCTTTGCCAATATGACAGCCCTGTCCAAAGAAAGCGACCCGGCCACGGCTTGCCTGCCTTTTGATGCCAGACGCAGCGGATTTATCCTGGGCGAAGGCGGGGGTGTTTTAGTGCTTGAGGCCCTGGAGACGGCCCGGGCCAGAGGGGCCGAAATTTTGGGTGAGATTGTGGGTTATGGTGCCACCTGCGACGCCTATCACATCACGAGCCCCGCTCCGGACGGAGTGTCAGCGGCTAAGGCGATGCAATTGGCGATGGCGGAGGCCGGCATTGGACCGGCTGAGGTGGATTACATCAACGCCCATGCCACCGGCACGCCGCTCAACGATAAGTATGAGACCGGGGCGATCAAGTTGGCCCTGGGTGAAGCGGATGCCCGTCGGGTGGCCATTAATTCAACCAAGTCCATGACGGGGCACTTGTTAGGCGGGGCCGGCGCCGTGGAGGCTATTGTCACTTGCCTGTCTATTAAACATAGTCTCATCCATCAGACGATTGGCTATCAAGAGCCTGATCCGGATTGCGATCTGGACTATACGACAGCCGGAAACCGTCCGTTAGATATCCGCTATGCACTCACCAACTCATTGGGCTTCGGTGGCCACAACGGTACCCTATGCCTGGCTAAATACGAGGAGTAGTTCGATCATGAATGTTGAACAAGTCAAAGAACTCATGGCTGAGATGAACCGCCAGGGGATCACAGAACTGAGCTGGAATGGCGAGGGGGTCGAGTTATCCTTGTCGCGACTGGCCGGTCAGACGGGGGCTGTTGCCACAGCCGGTCCGGCAGCACCGGCTGTGGCAGCGCCTGCTGGGCTGACCGACGAAACTGCCGACAGCACCGTCGGTGAAGAGCGGCCTGCAGGTGAGGGGGACCTCATTACCTCGCCGGTTGTCGGGGTCTTTTATGCCGCTGCTTCGCCGGATCATGAACCTTATGTTGAGGTCGGCAAAAGTGTTAAAAAGGGAGATGTCCTTTGCATTATTGAGGCCATGAAGTTAATGAATGAAGTGGTTTGTGAAAAAGACGGTGAGGTCACTGAAATTTTGGTATCCGACGGTGAAAAAGTTGAGTACGGACAGGCCTTGCTGCGCATAAAATAAGGACTCGCGGCCAGTTGACGGTGCGAGGATGCCCCGGCAGTGGCTCGTCGATTAAGGAGAAATTATGGCACTTTTGGACCAAGACGGCATTAAGGCCGTCATCCCCCACCGGGAACCTTTTTTACTAGTTGATGAAGTGTTGGAAATGTCTGACCGACATGTGGTCGCCTTAAAACATGTGCGCCCGGATGAGGCTTATTTTAGGGGACACTTTCCGAATGAACCGATTATGCCGGGTGTTTTGATTGTCGAGGCCATCGCCCAGGCCGGCGCTGTATGTCTGCTGTCGCAGGAGGCTTACAGAGGCAAAACTGCTTATTTTGGCCGGATGAACAATGTGCGCTTCCGGCGCAAGGTTTTGCCGGGTGATACTCTGCGTTTGGAGATGACCGTTGATAGCTTGCGCGGAACCGTCGGCAAGGGAACCGGTCGTGCCTATGTCGGCGATGAGTTGGCCTGTTCAGCCGAAATGACTTTTGCCGTTGAGGCCGATTAGGGGGAATTGACCCGGTAGATAAGGGGCCGCTTGGCTTGCCGGACGAGGGGTCCTAATACTTAGAAGACGGGGTGGAGACTTCATGTTCAGGAAAATCTTAATCGCAAATCGCGGCGAAATTGCCGTTACTATTATCAGGGCTTGCCGGGAGATGGGCATCAGAAGTGTGGCTGTGTATTCCGAAGCGGACCGAGATGCCCTCCACACGCAACTGGCGGACGAAGCCATTTGTATAGGACCGGCCGCCTTGCCGCAGAGTTATTTAAATGCTCAGGCTATATTGGCCGCCTGTTCCATCACCGGGGCGGAGGCCATCCATCCCGGTTTTGGCTTTTTGTCGGAAAATCCGGTTTTTGCAACGATGTGCGAAAAACTCCATATCAGCTTTATCGGGCCCTCCGCCGAGGCAATGCGGCTGCTGGGTGATAAGGCGACAGCCCGCAAGACGGCAGCTGAGGCGGGGGTGCCGATCACGCCCGGCACCAAAGATGTGGTCCCCACTTTGGCTGAGGCCAAGGAGCTGGGGGCTGAGGTCGGCTATCCTGTGATGGTCAAGGCGGCCAGTGGCGGCGGCGGCCGGGGGATGCGGGTGGCGATGGCGGCTCACGAGTTGGAAAATGCTTATTTGGCAGCTCGGTCCGAAGCGAAGGCGGCCTTTGGCGATGACCGGGTTTATATTGAACGGTTTGTGGAGGATCCGCGCCATGTGGAAGTGCAAATTATGGCCGACCGCTATGGCAATGTAGTGCACTTTGGTGACCGTGACTGCTCGATCCAGCGCCGCAATCAGAAAATGCTGGAAGAGGCCACCTCACCTTTTGTTGACAACCGTCTGCGCAAAGAGATGGGTGAAGTAGCTGTGCGCTTGGCCCAGGCCGTAGGTTATGAAGGGGCCGGTACCATTGAGTTTTTAGTTGACCGGAACCGCAATTTTTATTTTATGGAAATGAATACTCGCATCCAGGTCGAGCACCCTATCTCCGAGGCCATCACCTCGAGCAATTTGATCAAGGAGCAGATTCGGGTGGCCGCCGGCTATCGCTTGTCTAAGACACAAGGCGAAATCCATTTTAACGGCCATGCCATTGAGTGTCGGATTAATGCAGAAGATCCGCTCAACAATTTTTTACCTCACCCGGGTAAAATTAAGACTTTGATGGTTCCCGGTGGCATCGGTGTAAGGATTGATTCGGCCATTTATCAAGGTTACACGATACCGCCTTACTACGATTCGATGCTGGCTAAGGTGATTGTCCATGCGCCGACACGGGCAGAAGCGATTTCCCGCATGCGCCGTGCTTTGACTGAATTTTTAGTCGACGGGGTACCGACCAATATTGATTTTCACCTGGCCATCTTGCGGGATCCGGAATTTATTTCGGGCGAATATGATATCGGCTATCTAAACCGCAAATTACCGCAAATCATAAATGACCTGCAAGGAGACTAAAAGGATGAGCACTTTATCGGACCGGTTGCGCAAACGTATTGAGGAAGAGGCGCTTTTGTCAGACGCCAAGGCCTTAAACCAGGCGGCCGAGGACAAAAAGACCATCCGCCCCGGCGATGCCGTACCCAAACCCAGGGCCTATTCTTACCGCCAGCCGATCCCGGATGACATGTGGATCAAGTGCCCGGAATGTGACGGCGTGGTTTTTAAAGATGAGTTTGAAAAAAGGCACAGTGTCTGTTCTTTTTGCGGACACCACTTTCGCATCAGCGCCTGGGAACGCATCAATCTGGTGGTGGACAAGGGCTCCTTTAAGGAAATGGACCGCGATTTAAAGACCTTAAACCCCCTCGAGCATGAAGGTTATGCCGAAAAAATTCGCTCTTTACAATATAAGACCGGACTAAAAGAGGCTATTGTCACTGGCGTCGGTACGATCAAAGGGCTGCCCTGTGTCATCGGGGCTATGGATAACCGCTTTATGATGGCTTCCATGGGGTCTGTAGTGGGCGAAAAGGTGACGCGGTGCTTTGAATATGCGACGGAGCGACACTTGCCGGTCATCTTGTTTACGACTTCCGGGGGTGCCCGGATGCAGGAGGGCATTTTGTCTTTGATGCAGATGACCAAGACATCTGCGGCTGTCGGTGCTCATTCAGCGGCCGGCCTGCTTTATATCAGCGTGATGACAGATCCTACAACCGGCGGTGTGACCGCTTCTTTTGCCAGCCTGGGCGATATTATCTTGGCGGAACCCGGTACCTTGATCGGTTTTGCCGGGCGGCGGGTAATTGAAGGCACGATCTCTGAACGGCTGCCGGAAGACTTCCAGCGAGCCGAGTTTTTAGAAGATCATGGTTTTCTGGACTTAATTGTGCAGCGCGAGGATATGCGTGATGTTTTGTCTGAGTGTCTGCTGTTCCATCACGAACAATTTGCAGCCGGCAGTGACCGCTTGATTGATGCGGCCGAAGATATCCGCTCGCCGCAATGGCTCATCGGGTTGACAGCAGAGCAAAGAGAAAATCTGATGAAAGAAGCAGGTGACCCGGAGGCGGAGGCACCTAGGCGGACCGGTTCAGCCTGTTTGAATTTAATCAGGGAAAAGGATCGCCCTAATATTATGCAATATCTACCGCTCATCTTTGACGCTGCACTGGAGTTGCACGGCGATCGCCTTTTTGCTGATGATGCGGCCATCTGGGGTGGTCTGGCTGTCTTGAACGGCCGGCCGGTCACAGTTATTGGCCACCACAAAGGACTTGATTTGCGAGAAAACAATCGCACCAACTTCGCCATGGCCCACCCCGAAGGTTATCGCAAGTTGATGCGCTTGGCTCGACAGGCGGAAAAATTCAACCGACCGATTATCTATTTAGTTGATACGCCCGGCGCTTATTGTGGCGTAGGAGCTGAAGAGAGAGGGGTAGGTGAGGCGATTGCCCGCACCTTGATGGAGAGTATGGCGATTGCAGTGCCGGTCGTCAGTGTCGTGATCGGTGAAGGCGGCAGCGGCGGCGCCTTGGCTTTGACGGTCTGTGACCGCTTGGGGATGTTGAGCAATGCTATTTTCTCAGTTATTTCTCCTCGCGGTTTCGCCTCCTTGTTGTGGAAGGATCCGGCTCGAGAGATGGAGGCGGCGGACGTGGCCAGAATTACTGCTGCTGACTTGACGGAATTGGGCATCTGTGACGAAATCATAGCCGAGCCGGGGGCCGGCGCCCACGCTTCACCCGAGTTGACGGCCTTAAATATCAAGGCCTTCGTCGAAGAACAGCTAGCGGCCCTTGGTAAAAAA
>CAMXYS010000106.1 GCA_947253135.1 uncultured Clostridia bacterium | reverse complement strand
GGCCTTGGCGGTGCCGGTTTTCCGACTTGGTTTAAAATAATGGCGCCGCCGGATGAGCCGTTTGACGTGCTTTTAGTCAACGGGGCCGAATGCGAGCCCTACATCACTTCCGACTACCGTGAGATGAAGGAAAATCCCCGGGGGATTATGGAAGGTGTGATGCGGGTGCTGGAAATTACGGGTATTCCGCAGGCGATCATCGGTATTGAAGACAACAAGCAAGATGCGGTTGAAGATTTGATCACCCTGGATGAGGCCTATGACCGCATTAAAGTTGCTTCGCTCAAAACCCGCTACCCGCAAGGGGCGGAAAAACAATTGATCTATGCATTGACAGGCCGCAAGGTCAAACCCGGCAAACTGCCTTCTTCTGTTGGTGCTTTGGTCCTCAGCGTCAGCACGGTTTCTTTTGTGGATGAATATTTTAGAACAGGTAGGCCTCTGGTAGAAAGACGGATTACCGTCAGTGGCGACTGCATTAAAAATCCGGGCAATATTAGAGTCCCGGTTGGCACTCCGTTGAAGGATGTCTTTGCCTTCTGCGGCGGTTTTGTCAAAGAACCTAAAAAGGTGATTATGGGCGGTCCGATGATGGGTGTGGCCCAGTATTCGGATGAGAGTCCGATTCTCAAACAGACCAATGCAATTTTGGCTTTTAGCGATGAGGTGGCCAATTTACAAGAGGAGTCCGCCTGTATTCGTTGCGGCAAGTGCGTCGAAGTCTGTCCAATGAGTCTGTTGCCGGTGCAGATGAATGCCATGATCAGCAAGGGCGACTGGGAAGGGACGGAAGACTTCTATGTCAGAGACTGCATCGAGTGTGGCTCCTGTTCTTACGTCTGCCCTGCTTCCCGCAACCTGGTGCAATCCTTCCGCTATGCCAAGGGCAAATTGAACGCTAGAGACCGGGCCGCTAAGGCTAAGCAGACAGCAGGGGGGGCGTCATAATGGAATTACATTTAACAGTCGGTTCATCACCACATATCAAGGCCAAGCATACGACGACATCCATTATGCGCGATGTCCTGATCGCCTTGGCACCGGCCGCGGTGATGGGAATTATCTTTTTCGGTTGGCGGGCTTTGGTAAATATAGTCGTCGCCATGGCCACCTGCGTTTTGACGGAATATATTTGGAATAGGGCCATGAAGAAAAGGCAAACAGTGGGTGATTTGAGCGCTGCTGTCACCGGCCTGCTTTTGGCTTTGACCGTCTCTTCCGGAACACCTTTTTGGATGCTGATCATCGGCGGTGTTTTCGCCATTGTTTTGGTTAAACAAATTTTTGGCGGTATCGGGATGAATTTTTTAAATCCGGCCCTGGCGGCCCGGGCTGTCATGATGGCTTCTTGGCCGACAGCTATGACCACCTGGCTGGTGCCGCAATGGTTGAGCGGCGCCAATGCCGGTATTGATGCGGTCAGCGGCGCTACTCCTTTGGCCATTCAAAAGCTGATCATTCGGCAGACGGAGGGGGTCACCTCGGCCATGCTGCCTTCGCTTAAAGACCTGTTTTTGGGCAATATCTATGGCAGTATCGGCGAAACTTGTGCGCTTGCCCTCCTGTTAGGCTTTGCCTACCTGTTGGTGCGCAAAATTATTTCCTGGGAGATTCCGGTTGTGTTTTGCGGTTCGGCTGTTTTGCTCAGCTGGATTTTAGGTTTAGACCCTCTTTTCAACTTGCTGTCGGGTGGTATGTTGATCGGTGCTATTTTTATGGCCAGTGATTACACAACCTCGCCGATGACGAGAGTGGGCAAGGTTATTTATGCTGCCGGCGGCGGTCTGATCAGTATTGTCATCCGTGTTTTCGGCGGTTATCCGGAGGGGGTCTCCTACGCCATCTTGCTGATGAACTTAGTGGTGCCCTTGATTGACAAAATGACGAAGCCGCGTTCGTTTGGCCGTGTTAAGGAAGAGCGGCAGCACAAGGAGGTAAAAGCGTAATGGATATGAATAAAGGCTATGTGAAGCCGACCATCGCCCTGACTCTTATTGCTCTGGTTGCCGCTGTTTTAATGGCAGTTGTGAATGGTATCACAGCGCCGGTGATAGCGGCGCGAACGGAGCAGGAACTCAGTGCCCAGCGCCAGGAGGTTATGGCAGAGGCGACCGAGTTTGAAGAGTTGACGGATAGCAGTGTCGTGGCCGGACGTGAGGATATTGAGGCTTGTTATGTCGCTTTAAATAACGGCGAGCCGATCGGTTATGTGTTTAATGTGACAACAAACGGTTTCGGCGGTCCTATGAGCGTTACCGTCGGTGTGTCGAATGACCTGACTGTCACCGGCTTGCGTATCGGCGAACACAGTGAGACTGCGGGTTTGGGCAGCAAGGCCGGTGAACCGAAGTTCTATGAGCAGTTCGCAGGTCTGTCCGGCGACCCGGCCATGACAGTTAATGAGGACGGGGCCCCCAATAATATCGACGGCATTACCAGTGCTACGATCACCAGCCGGGCGGTGACAGCGGCCGCACAAAGTGCTTGTGATGCAGCTGCTGAACTGGTCGGGGAAGGAGCTTGAGATGGGTCAGGAACAAGTGAAAAATAAGCCGTTAAAAACATTAACCAACGGTATTTTAAATGAGAATCCAATTTTTAAATTAGTCTTGGGGACCTGTCCGACCTTGGCGGTCACCACGAGCGCGATTAACGGTGTCGGTATGGGGCTGTCCACTATGGTCGTCTTGTCCTGTTCCAATGCTGTTATTTCGATGTTGCGAAAATTCATCCCGGAGAAAGTTCGAATTCCCGCCTATGTCACAGTTATTGCCACCTTCGTGACCATTGTCCAACTGCTCCTCAAGGCCTTCGTGCCGGCGCTGGACAAGTCTCTGGGTATCTACATTCCCCTGATCGTGGTCAACTGTATTATTTTGGCTCGGGCGGAAGCCTTTGCCAGTAAGCAGCCGGTCATCTCTTCGCTGTTAGACGGCGTTGGTATGGGACTCGGTTTTACCGTCGGTTTGACCTTGATCGGATCTGCCAGAGAAATCATCGGCAACGGTTCTATTTTTGGTATCCAGCTTTACGGTGAAGGTAACGTCTTTGCTTCACAAGCCCTGGGGACGGTTCCGCCGATGCTGTTGATGGTCCTGCCGCCCGGCGGCTTTATTGCCTTTGGCTTAATTATGGCCTGGGCCAATAAATTAAAACTGCCTAAAGTAGACCTGAAGAAAAAGGTTGATATTGATCCAACCGAAGGCGGGTCTTGTGCCGGTTGTGCGATGAGTGAGACTTGTGGTGCCGGCGGTGGTCAAGCGCGGCCCCAAACTCCCGCTCGGTCCACCGGGAAGGCGGACCAAGCAGATCAAGCCGCCCCGGTTGACTCAGTTGCTGAAGAGGAGGCCTAAACGATGTTAAATGTTATTTTAATCTCTTTTATTTCCTGTGTTTTCTTAAATAACGTTATCCTGGTCCAATTTTTAGGGATTTGCCCTTTCTTGGGTGTTTCGAAAAAACTGAATACGGCCATCGGTATGGGCGTTGCCGTAACGGTTGTTTTAGCCATGGCTTCTGCGGTCACCTGGGTGTTGCAAACCTTCATTCTAGACCCGCTGGGCTTGGGCTATATGCAGACAATCGGCTTTATCCTGATTATTGCAGCCCTGGTGCAACTGGTAGAATTGATCATCAAAAAGTTAAGCCGCCCGCTGTATCAGGCCTTGGGTGTTTACTTGCCGCTTATTACAACTAACTGTGCCGTCTTGGGTGTTTGCTTAAATAATATGATTGACTATGCGGATTCTTTGCCGCTGTCAGTTTTGAACGGGGTGATGACTGGCCTGGGCTTTACGGTGGCTATTTGCCTCTTCGCCGGCATCAGGGAACGTCTGGAGACGGCCGACATACCGGAGTCTTTGCAAGGCTTCCCGGTTTCCTTGGTTTCGGCCGGCCTGGTCTCTTTGACCTTTATGGCCTTCAGCGGCTTTCAAATTTAAGAGGGGGAAGACATGTTAAATACAGTAATTTTAGCGGCTGTCGACTGGCAACCGATTCTGACCAATACCGCTATTTTTATTGGTCTGGGCGCTGTGCTCGGCTTGATTCTGGCCATTGCGGCTAAAGTTTTTGATGTGCCGATAGACGAGCGGGTGGCTGCTGTCAGGGAGGTCTTGCCGGGGGCCAACTGCGGCGCTTGTGGCGAGGTCGGCTGTGATAATTTTGCGGCTGCTGTCGTTGCGGGCACGCAGCCGGTAAACGGTTGTCCGGTTGGCGGTGCCGCCGGGTCGGCGGCCGTAGCTGCGATTATGGGTGTAGAGGTCGATTTAAATGCCGCGCCCAAAGTAGCCCGGGTCCGCTGTAAGGGAACCTGTGGCCGCAGCACGCAAAAGTATGAGTACTTTGGCATAGCAGATTGTACCGCCGCCGCCCAATCTTTTGCTGGTGGCAAGGCTTGCAGCTACGGCTGCTTGGGTTTGGGCACCTGCGTGCGGGCTTGCCCCTTTAATGCCATCGACATTGTGGACGGGGTGGCCGTTATTGACGAGGCTGCCTGCCAGGCCTGTGAAAAATGTGTTGCTGCCTGTCCCAAAAACTTAATTGAGATGGTCGAAAAGAAAAAACGCTTTACCGTGGGCTGCCGCTCACTTGACAAGGGTGGCGAAGTCCGGAAGTATTGCACCGTCGGTTGCATCGGTTGCACCAAGTGCACCCGTGTTTGCCCGAAACAGGCCATCAGTATGCAGGGGGCGGTGGCCTACATCGATAGTTCGCTTTGCGTCAACTGTGGCGCTTGTGTCAAAGCCTGCCCAACAGCTGCCATTTGGCGCTGCCCGACAACTGACCAAAAAGCAGCAATCAGGGACGTTGATTCGGCTCCTCAGCAAGAGACAGCATAGGGCGGGGCGGGAACCCTTAGTAAATAAAATCTTTTAAAATAATTTAATGTTGGCTGAAATGCAGCCTGATATCCCTGCCGGCGCTTGGCCGGCGGGGATATTATTTTACCTGTACGCTATAATAATAGGGATTACTTGATTTAAAGCACCGGAGGTGTCTATGAAAAACGGAATCATGATGCAATATTTTGAGTGGTATTTGCCCAACGATGGCAGTTTATGGCGTCAATTAGCGGAAGATGCCCCGGCCTTGGCGGAAAAAGGGGTCACATCCGTGTGGATTCCGCCCGCCTACAAGGCTTCTTCTGCTGATGATGTAGGTTATGGAACCTATGACTTGTTTGACCTGGGTGAGTTTGACCAAAAAGGGACTGTGCGCACCAAATATGGCACTAAGGACTGTCTCTTATACACATCTGACGC
>CAMXYS010000105.1 GCA_947253135.1 uncultured Clostridia bacterium | reverse complement strand
GAGAATAGGACAGGGCCAGGTACATAATTTGAACCACGGCATTTAAACTAAAAAAGATCGTCTTAACCCAAGATTTTTTTTCAAATAGAGCATAGTGCAGTCCGAGGGCGAAAGCTATAACAGCCAAAACCGCTGCATAATTGGGGTCACGATAGATACCAAATAAGCGTCCATTGAAGAAGCCGACTAAAATATAGCTACCATCCTGCTGCAACAAAAAGGGTTGTATTTGTGCATAATATGTAGCTAATGAAATTAAGCTGCACAAAAATATTAATATTGCAAAAACCCCGGTGACGGCGCTTATGTTTTTGCGCAGGCGATCTTGTCTAAAAGCCACACCAAAAATTAAAACTGAAAAAATAAAAATCCAGATTACTGATTGTAATTGCTCGCTTAAAGGACTGAAGTCACGATTTATGAAAACCGTTGCAGAGTAGCAGATAGCCATGCCAACACCTAAGGCCACAAAACGAAGATAAGAGAGCTTAAAACGAAGTGTTTGTGCCAATAGTATAAGAGCGGCCCAGATCGTTAACGGATATACAAAAGGACGTATTTTATCTGTCACCGGACCTAACCAGCTTAATATTGTATAGCAGGTAAATAAAATCAAAAAAGGCGTCTCATTACTGAATATACGAACAAGGGGCGATTCCCCCTGCTGATTGCCTCGTTGCTTTCCCATCAACTACTCCTCATCTCTTCAGAAGTAAAGCCGTCCGGTACATTTTAAGTATTGCATTCCAGACAACGATCATAAAAACTTGATAATAATTTCGCTTGCCCAATTATATCAAAATTATGCTCCCTTGCCTCCTCTGCATAAGTACGGCGAGCTCTTGAATGGTCGCCTGTTGCGTCAAGTACCTGTTTGGCCCAAGCTTTCGGCCCAGCCTCTAGTGGCAAGCTGTGGGCACTTGGAGTAAACATAACATCCGGATTGATGTTGCTTGATAGAAAGACCGGCAACCCGGCTATTTGTGCTTCTATAGCTGCCAAAGGGACACCTTCAAACAAAGAAGGCATGAGCATTGCATCCGCAGCTTGATAGTAATCCTCTACTGATACTTCACCTAAAAAACAAACATTTTTTTCCAGGTTTAACTTTTTACATTGCTCCTTTAAAGCAATTTCCAATTCACCGGTTCCCGCTATTAAGAGTGCACATTCGGGCCGTTCAGCAATTATAAATGGCATCATATCCAACAGGAACGCCTGATTTTTCACGGGGGCCAAGCGGCCTACATTGAGTAGAACAAAATGTTTTTCAAGCCGGGTCTCTTTTCTTTTAAGAGATCGGCGTGTTGCCGAATAGGCAAATTGTTTAGTGTCAACTGCATTATTTAGAATAAAAATTCGACCTTTTTTGGCTGCTCTTTGACCAAACATCCAGCGGCCGGCTGCCTCACTACAAGCCATTAAATGCGTAGCAGTACAGGGGATTTGATGTTTGGCAATTGCATAATAATAGCGTCTCCACCCTACCGGATACTGGGTGGTGTGTGCGTGAGCAATTCGGATCGGTACCTTAGCCTCTTTCGCCCTCCTTAAGATATCTGCCGAAAGACAATCTTGATGTGCATGGACAATCTGATAGTTAGTCTCGTGAAATAAAGTTTCTAAATCTTTTTGCGAAGCTTTCCAATTGACGGAACGGGGTGTGATATGGAATATCTTAGCCCCTAAGCCTTTCGCTTCCGCTTCATGTGCACCTTCTTCATTGGAGAAGACAGCAAAATCAAATTGCCAGTGCTCACGGTCAATATGGCGATAAAGATTCATAACAACATTGTCTATACCTGTCCGATTTAAACCCATTACAACCTGCAAAACCCGTCCGGTTTTTCCTGTTGTTTTAGCTGCTTCCAATATGGCGCTCCTTTACATTACATAAGTTTTGTCTAAATTCATTTTTTACCCGATTAGGGTTGTGCCTTTCTGTAAAGTTTCGATAAGCTATCTCTGCAAATTTTTGCAGAATTGAAGGGTTGTTAATGATTTCTAATAAGACCTGATAAACTGCAGTTGCTGAAGGAGGCGCAAATAAAGAATACTGTTTAAGGTATTCAATCGAAGCTGAAGAATCCGGACCGATCGACAAAATAGCGCGATGATAGGATTGATATTCAGGAACCTTAGTCGATAGAGAAAGAGCTGTCGCTCGCTTGGCTGCCGGATGGTCTGATTCTACGAACACAAGCACATCCGCTTGTTGATTAATTTTAATCAACTCTTCTGCAGAAGCAGGCCCTTTGTATGTAGATCCCGGTGAATTTAAAGCAGCCAGGCACTCCTCCGGCAAATGTGGCAGCGCATATATAGAAAGATGAAAAACCTGCCAATTATACAAATTGTTTAATTGATTAATCGCCTCGATTAATATAAGCAGTACTTTATCCCGATCATAATGAAGTCCACCTGCATAGACAAGCTGCCAAGTATAGCTTGAAGAAGCAACTTTTTCTAAGTAGTTTATCTGACTAAAGTGATCTGAGCTTATATTGACTAAACTTTGACTTTTTAGTCCATAAAGCTCTTTATATGTGCGCTGCATTTTTTCACCAATCGTAAAAAATAATGAAGCCTCACTCGCCATTTTTAGCAATGATCTGCGAATTAAAAAGCGTCTAAATTTTGCTAAAGGAGAAATGTTTTTATAGGGCAGTATATAGTCATCCGTCACATAGATCACTAAGGGGACCTCTAATCTGCTCCGCAATGTTTCGACTATGCGATAAGCGAAGAGTGAATCACCCGCACAGAAAAAAATCAAATCCGGTTTAAAAGAAAACAAGACATCGAGTAGATTTTGATTCTTCGATGAAAAGGGATAGAAAAGCCAAGGAATCTCCCTCAAAAGTCGAAAAAAAGTGCCGGAGCTAAGCCGTGACCGGTACAGCTTATTCAATCCGATCACACTCTCTTCACTGGGTACGGAAAAATTATTAGCCAAATCCAGCAGCGAAAGTTCAAACAGCTCCCCCGGTTGACGGCGTATAACATTTTCATCCGTCAGACGAAAAAAGGACATTTTTTTGTTCGGTTCTTGACAAGCTGTTGAATTGGGTAGCTCCGGCCGAAACCAGATCTGAAAAACAGTGGCCTCTTCCCAATCTTGAAAATAGGACAGGAGAGTCTTTCCGTTATTTTCTACCGTCGACAGTGGATTATTACTAATTAGAAGAACACGCATTTTTACCTAGACTAATGGCGCCAAATTTCCCTAATAAAACCGGATACTCGATTGCCGTAGGAAGAAGACGGTGCCCACTTAGCTCCCAGCGCTTTAACTGTTTTAGCAGTGCCGAAAAGGTAGGGGAAATGTCGCGGGTCCGAGGTGTATCCCGGCCTGGTGGTAACTACGCCATAATTAGAACTCTTATTCATTGGCTTCGGGTATCCTGCTTGACCGGCATACAAAGCCAAGTGATCCACCTGCGCAAGAATGCCGGTCGTCCAAGAATCAAAACGCGTATGCGCAGAACGGTCGTAATCTCCACCACCTAGACTGGTTTTTAAACCACAAGGATTATGGAAACTGGCATCAACCACACCTCCAAAACGCCCGTAACCTGTTTCAAGAGCAGCTTGAGCATAGGTAACACTCGGGTCCACTCCCGCTGCAATAGATAGACTATAAAAGGTCGGGATCTCTTGTATAAACCATGCCGCAGCTCGTTTACTCTGAGCCCAACTCTTCATTTGCGACTCGGTGGCAGTCGGAGCCCCCAGTATAAATATTTCACCTGTGGGGTTGGGCCTCGGTGCGGGTACAGGTGCCGGCGTAACTTTCTGAAGTCCTAATGATTCAACTAAGGACTTAGCGATACTTTTTGCAATCGCCCGCTTGTTATTGACAATCCATTGTGCCGTCTTTGCATAGTCATGGAATTCCACTTCAAATAAAACAGAGGGTATCCCTTTCTTCATTGGTTCTCTTATTTCTGCGTAGCCATAACCACCAAAAGCAGCCATGCCATTATGCAAGGTTGTAGTTGTACTCCCGAGAGGTGCTATAGCAAGTGCATTTTTAACTAAGGCAGAAGCCGTCTGAAATGATAACTGGCTATCCGGATGATAGAGGGCTAAGGGACCCGTTACGCCATTATTGGTACGGCCTAGAGCATTGCTGTGAATGGCCAAATAAAAATCTGCATTCATGTCGGCAGCCAGAGAAGGACGTCCGCTACCACGTATAGCATTATCGTTGTTAGGGCCAACTTTACGCCAGCCAAGACGGTCCTCAGCGGCATAATCCGGCAAAATAACATCTACATCGAAGCCTGTCAATTCTTGCTTAACCAGACTCGCTACAAGCTCCATTTGCTCTCTTTCTGAAGTGGGGATGCCTTTATACATGTTAGCGGGCTGATTGGAAGGCGACAAATAAATTACTCGACGGCCTGAAGTCACCATAAAACTGATATTGCGGGTTGACTGGCGGTGTCTTTGATCTGATAAAGTAACAATTAAAGTATGAAGGCCAACGCGCGTAGGATTGTAGACTAAAAAGCCCTCGCGGTTGGATGTTAAATAATAAAGGCGACCGCCACCATCACGTACAGAATAACTGAAAGTGTAATTCTTTCCACTCTCCATATTAGAAGTTGTTCTTAAAGTAACCGCTTCTCGAGCGTTTAACTTTACCGAATTTTTAGACAGAATCAGCTTGCTTAAAACCGGTGGATCAGCAAGGTAATTGATTGAACGATCGGCGTAAACTTCATCGCCCTTTACACTAACAACGCAAACTCTAACTCCTTGGGAACCATTCAGATCAGGAGTATACAGTAAATTACCGTGTTCATTAGTATAAAGTAACCGCCCCAAACGACCACCTACTATGCTGTAAAAGCTATAGACATGCCCTATTTGAGTGGTTGCTTTTGCCTTTAAGTAAAATTGCTTAATGGAGGAGTCTTTTAAAACTGCTGGTGTGGCTACAAAAAAATCCAATTTAAAATCTGCCGAAGTGACACTCACCGGTATTTGTGAAGAAATCTTTTTGTTGCCCGGCGCTTCTACAAGCACTTTCAGATCATAGGAACCAACCGGCAATTGAGATAGTTTTTCATATAAATTCCCATGATTGTTTCGATTTAGAAAAAAAGACTGACCCGTTTTTTTACTGATCATAAAAAAACTATAGGTTAATTCATCATTAGTTTCATTCTTGACACCGGCTTTTATATATGTTGTTTTATCCCGATCTAAAATATTATTCCGAGCATCTGTCACCAGATAATCAATTGAGCTGTCTCTTATACACATCTCCGAGCCCACGAGACGTCCTGGATAA
>CAMXYS010000104.1 GCA_947253135.1 uncultured Clostridia bacterium | reverse complement strand
TTGCGGATGATTTCGCGCTCTTTGTCCAGATCTTCCTGATTGACATCCTCACGGCTGACCCAGCGGGGGGCCATCGCCGCCACCTGCATGGCGCAGTCATTTACAAATTGAACAAAGTCTTCATTCTTAGCAGCAAAGTCTGTTTCAATATTGACTTCGATCAAGACACCGACTCGGCCACCACCGTGAATGTAGGCATGGACCAAGCCCTCAGCCGCTACCCGGTCCGATTTTTTAGCCGCCTGGACAGCTCCGTTTTCACGCAGCCAGGTGATTGCCTTGTCAATATCGCCACCGGATTCCTGCAAGGCCTTCTTGCAGTCCATCATACCTGCACCGGTCTTAGTGCGCAGCTCTTTGATTGCATTAATATTCAAATCAGCCATTGATTTCCTCCTGTTGTATTTTTCACTTAACTTTATATTATGTTGTCAACTTCCGGTTCAAAGTGGAGCGGTTGCCCGACCTGTTTGTTTTAGGCTTCAGTTGCGGCCGCATCCGCCTCTGCCGCTACCTGTTCGATGGAAGGAGCCTGGCCGGAAGCTGTCTCGTCGGCAGCAGCCAACATCTCTTCCTCTAAGCTTTGACCGGCAGCCTCTTCTTCTTGCATGCCTTGACGGCCTTCCAAAACACCGTTGGCCATAGCTGCTGCAATCAGCTTGACAGCCCGAATTGCATCATCATTGCCGGGGATAACATAGTCGATGTCATCCGGATCGCAGTTGGTGTCGACGATCGCTACAACTGGAATGCCAAGACGGCGAGCTTCCGCCACAGCGATGTATTCCTTGTGCGGATCCACAACAAAGAGAACATCCGGCAAGCCCTTCATCTCCTTGATACCGCCCAGATTTTTGTCCAGCTTTTCATACTCCAATTGAAGCTTGGCCACTTCTTTTTTGGTCAGCAAATCGAAGGTTCCGTCAGCCTCCATCTTTTCGATTTCATAAAGACGGTTAATTCTGTTTTTGATCGTTTTGTAGTTAGTCAAAGTACCACCCAGCCAGCGGTTGTTGACATAGAACATGCCACAGCGTTCAGCCTCTTCGCGGATGGACTCTTGCGCCTGCTTTTTAGTGCCGACAAACAAGACTTTTCCACCTTGTTTAACCACATCTTGGATGTAGTTGTAGGCGACATCGATCAGCTTAATGGTCTGCTGCAGGTCGATAATGTAGATGCCATTGCGCTCTGTATAGATGTAGCGATCCATTTTAGGATTCCAACGGCGGGTCTGGTGACCGAAATGGACACCGGCTTCAAGCAACTGTTTCATACTAACAACTGACATATTTAATATACCTCCTGTTTATGCCTCCATGGAGAACAGGCCGCTAAGGGCAACAGGAACTCTCCATGTGTGTAGTAACTCAGTAATTATAGCAAAAAGTGAGCAGTTATCAAGACTTCGGCCGGCCCTGCCTTTTCGCCCGGCAAAATGACACCCTGTCTCACAAGCGAATGGGTCGCTCCTGACCCACCAGCAAACATTTGATTTCACCAGTTGTTCTGAGCAGGAGTTAGCCTGAGCGGCAGTTATTCTGAGGACCGGTTATGCTCAGCCAAACAGATTTTCAGGCGGTCCAGTTCTTTTTAAAACGTTTTACTTCCATTGCCAACTGACATTCACACCGCTAAGATCAGTTACCCTAAAGGCTGATTAAAAGGCGAATGGGCAATCTGACCCTCAAAACCTCGGTAGGTAAAATCAGCTAATCGTTGGATCTGCAGCCACTCGTCCTCGACCGCCCGGTCATAAATCCCCACAGTGTGAAAACCCGCCTTGCCGGCTACTCCGATGGCAGCCGCCAAATCCTCATATACGACGACTTCTTCCGGTTTAAGTTCCAGATCTGCCGCAGCCTGTAAAAAGATGTCCGGCTGAGTTTTAGGCACCGGGACCTCTGCTGCCGTGACCAGGACTGAAAAGTACTTCAGCAAACCGCTTTTTTTTAATAGGGGGGTACACAGGGCCGGCACCGATGATGTAGCCAGTGCGAGTTTAATGTGGCGGCTGTGTAAAAACTCAACGTACTCCTTGGCCCCCGGCTTTAAATTGACCTCAGTGCGGTACATCGCTAAAGCCATATCGTGCCACTCCCGCAAAACAGCCTCGGGCGTTTCCTGCAAGTTAAAATAGTCAACTGTATAGGCCGCCCCGGTCTCAAAATTCAAATGGCGAATGGCGGTTGTGTATTCGGTAGGGCAGGGGAGTCCACGGGCGGATAAAAAACGCCGGTCTACTTCAAGCCAAACCCCTAAAGAGTCGGCCAAAGTGCCGTCAAAATCAAAAATGGCCCCCTTAAGCATGGTCGCCTGCCTTGCGGTAGGGCGTAAAGCGGCCGTAGAGCTCATTTAAATGTTTGAGCGGAGCCGGATCCCAGTGCTGAAACTCCTCTGAGCCGACCCTAAAAGTCCAGTTGCCCTCGGCCACACCGGGCACATTCATACGGGCATCATCCCCGTAACCCAGCACATCTTGCAGCGGGGCACCTGCAAAAAAAGCCGGCGATGACCAGACCGCCCGCATAAAAGCTCTGACGCCCGGTGCCATCGGCCCGCCTTCATGCCAGGGTCCATTCGGTGGAAAGCCGATGTAGTCCAGGGCATGGGTGCGCTTCTCCGGCACTGTCGTGGCCAGCCAGCCCAAAGTGGTCTGATTGTCGTGGGTGCCGGTGTAGGCACAAGTGTTCTCGCGGTAACGATAAGGCAAGTCCCCCTCGTCCGGCCGGCCATCAAAGGCAAATTGCAGGACCTTCATCCCCGGAAAGCCGCTATCCTGCAAAAATTGTCTGACTTCGTCAGTGATATCTCCCAAATCTTCGGCAATAATATTGACTGCTCCCAAGGCCTTTTCAACCGCTTTAAAAAGCTTCATGCCGGGCCCCTTGCGCCACTCCCCCACCCGGGCGGTCTTAGCCCTGGGCGGAACCGCCCAAAAGGATTCAAAACCGCGGAAGTGGTCAATCCTGATGCGGTCATACAGCTTTAAAGAATAGCGGATCCGGTCAATCCACCAGCTGTAGCCGTCTTGTGCCATGGCCTGCCAGTCGTACAAGGGATTTTGCCACAATTGTCCATCTGCTGAAAAATAGTCTGGCGGCACGCCGGCTATAGCCGTCGGCAACAGGTCTTCATCCAGCAAAAAGCAACCAGTGTTGGCCCAGACATCACAGCTGTCATAGTCAGGAAAAATGGGGATATCCCCGATCACGCCCACACCGTTTTCGTTGGCATAAGCTCTCAGCTCCTCCCACTGGCTGCGAAACAGCCACTGAGTGAAGTAAATATAGTCGACCTCATTTTGTCTGCCTGATAAAAAGGCTGTCACTGCCTTTTTATCACACCGTCGCAAAGCTTTATCCGGCCATTCATGCCAGGGCAAATTGTCATAATAAGTCTTGATGACCGCATAGGCGGCATAGGGCTTCAGCCAAGCCTCGCGAGCGGCAAAATGAGTTATTTCCGCTTTTTGCTCAGCCCCTAGTCGAGCAAAAGCCAGCCGCAAAAAACGTTCTGCAGCGGCCAATGCGAAAGGGTAATCCGTCCGGTAGCCGGTGCCTCCATAAATCGCCTCAGCCACTTCCGACTCCGTCAGCAGACCGACTTTAACGAGCGGTCTGGGGTCAATAAAGGCGGTGTTGCAGGCAAAGGAGGAAGTCGATGAATAGGGAGAAAAGCCGGCCCCCGGCACTGTAAAAGGCAAGACTTGCCAATAGGTGACGCCCGCTGCCGCCAGTCGGTTGACGAAGGCGCGGGCCTCTTCGCCGCATTTGCCGATGCCGAAAGGTCCCGGCAGCGAGGACAGGTGTAAGATAATGCCGCTTTCACGCGGCCGTAAGGGCTCCAGGCAGGTCTTCACAATCCACACTCCACTTCTAAATGTGCTTTTATTTTAATTCTTACATAAAAGAGCTCTGTTGTTTTCTCTCTCTTATCCTTGTGTTTTTGTACATATATTTAGCTTTATTTATTTCATTTTCGGTTCACGATTTTAGTATATATTGTAGACATAAGAAACAGGCAAAGGAAACTGGTCAGAAGGGGGGCTCATAAAATGATCTTAGTTACAGGCGCAACCGGCCATGTCGGCAACACTTTAGTTAAGATGTTAGCAGAACAAGGTGAGTCCTTGCGACTTTTTTTACAACCACAAGAATCGATCGGCTCTTTGGACGGTATTCAGTTTGAACTCGTCAGCGGTGATATTAGAAATACAGCCGATGTAGACAAGGCCGTGGCCGGCTGTGATTATGTCTATCACTTGGCCGGCATCGTAGACATAGCGCCTAAACACAGTGCCTTGCTCTTTGATGTCAATGTCAACGGGACTCGCAATGTGGTCGAAGCCTGCTTGAAACATAAGGTAAAACGTTTAGTTTATGTCAGCTCCGTCCACGCCATCCCGGAACCGCCGCGCGGCCAGGCCTTAAAAGAGGTTGACGCCAGCTGTTTTCCGGATCGCTCCCTGCTGGGTGATTACGCCGTCAGCAAGTCGGAAGCGACAGCGGAAATCTACAAGGGCATCAGCCGTGGGCTGGACGCTGTCATCCTCTTCCCCAGTGGCATTATCGGCCCGAATGATTACAAGGGATCGGAGATGGGTCATGTCTTCACCAGTTTGATCAAAAACAGAAAAAAGAATGTCCTGTTTACCTTTAACGGCGCCTATAATTTTGTCGATGTCCGCGACGTCGCCACAGCTTTGCAAATGGCCATGACCAACGGCCGGGCCGGCGAAGGCTACATTATCTCCGGACACGCTCTCAGTATCGCCCAACTCTTCCGCTATGTTTTCTCTTGGATGGGCAAGGCGACTGTTCGGCTCTTGTTTTTTCCTGTCAAATTGGTAAAATTTGCAGCCGGCTTGGTCATTCGCTTCTGCCACTTGTTTAATTTGAAGACCTTCTTTACCCCCTACAGTATTGACGTGCTCGAGTCCAATGCCGAGATGGACCACTCCAAGGCTAATAAGGAGTTGGGTTTTTCACCCCGGCCACTCAACGAGACTTTGGACGAAACCCTGACCTGGTTGGCTGAATATCGGCGGCGGTTGGTCAATTTTTCAACAAACCGAAAAAGACGCAAAGACAGCCGTAAACAAAAAAGATTGGCGGCTAAAGCCCGCCGCCGCGAAGCCAAATTGGCCGCCCGCACGGCGACTCAGCGGAAAAATACTGCGGCCTCAACCGGAGAACAAAGTAAATAAAGGCAGTTGCTGTTGCCTTAGGCGTCCTTTAGGCGAACAAAGACGTGCTTAACCGTCATCTGCCCGCCTCCATTGCGGTAGGTCGTTTCGATCTCGGGTAAGTTGTCCATCAATTGTGAAAGTTTGCGACAACCATAGTTGCGGGG
>CAMXYS010000103.1 GCA_947253135.1 uncultured Clostridia bacterium | reverse complement strand
CAAGTTGAGCGAGAGCGGTTGACCGATATTGTTCGCGAGGCCGGCGCTATTATGAAGACAGCCCCGGCACAAAATCTGGATGTCACTGAAAAAACAGGCTGGGGTGATTTTGTCACCCGCTATGATGTTGAAATCCAGCAGTTTTTACAAAAAGAATTGGGCAGGTACTTTCCTGATGCAGACTTTGTCGGTGAAGAAGAGGGGCAGCAGCAGGCTGACTTGTCCGGTTCGGTTTTTATTGTAGACCCGATTGACGGGACCTTTAATTTTGTCCGCGGCTTGCAGGCCAGCACGGTCTCGATCGCCTTCAGCTATGCCGGCGAAACCCGGGTGGGTTATGTTTATGACCCTTGGAGGGATGAACTGTTTACGGCTATTCAAGGCGAAGGAGCATTTTGCAATGGCAATTTGATTCACTGTTCGTCTTGGCCTTTTCGCGGTGGTGTGGCTTCAGTTGGAACGGCTACCTACTACCATGACTTACAGTCGGCTACAGATGAGCTGTTTAATCTGGTCAGGGGCACGGCGATCGACGTGCGTCGGTTCGGCTCAGCGGCCTTGGAGCTGTGCTATGTTGCTTGTGGGCGGCTGGACTTATATTGCGAGATGAGGCTACAGCCCTGGGACTATGCGGCAGCAGCCTTGATTGTGAAAGAGGCCGGGGGTCTTGCCAGTGATTTTTCCGGTCTTCCCCTTCCCTTGAACCGGCCGAGCAGTGTGCTAGGGGCGAACCCAACAGCCCACCGGGAATTTATCGAACTGGTGGGTAACCGCTTTGACAAACTGTAATGTAAGCTTGCTGTGATCGCTCTGCTACAAATGATAATGAAAAGAAAAAGGACTCCGGTGGCCATTGCAGGCAGCCGGAGCCCTCTTGTATTTAAGCCGGTAGACTGTGCGATCACAGCAGGTCTGTCGGTACATCTGCCTCATAATCAACACCTTTTACACCGAAACCGAAGATGCGGTAGAAGTCTTCCCAATAACCTCCAATATCACCCAATTGAGTAATGTTTTCAGTGGACAAGTCAGGCCAGAGTTCAGCAATTTCTTGTTGTAGGTCAGTTGCCATTTCCCAGTCATCCAAGCGAATTAAATGACGGTCATCGGTCACAGGTCCGCCTTCAGGGAGGCGCTCGCTGAAGAGCCGGTACATTTGTTCTATGCAACCTTCATGGGTTCCTCTTTCTTTCATCTTTTTATAGAGAACTGAAATATACAGGGATACAGAAGGAATGGCGGCACTCGATTGGGTCACTAGGGCTTTGTTGACCGAGACTGCAGCCTTCAGACCGCTGTCAGCGAAGTCTTGACGCAGTTTAGCGGCGGTTTGATACAAGTCTTCCTTAGCCCGGCCAATAGTGCCGTCGCGGTAGATGGCAGCGGTGCTGTCCGGTC
Source organism: uncultured Clostridia bacterium (assembly GCA_947253135.1). Lineage (GTDB taxonomy): Bacteria > Bacillota > Clostridia > Saccharofermentanales > Fastidiosipilaceae > CAMXYS01. Next base: position 3,995 of record CAMXYS010000103.1, on the reverse strand, counting down.
CGATGTAGGAGTAGGCTAAGGTGGTGGCACCGGGGGCTAAGAGCTTGGCGTCGTCCAAAGCCTTAATCCAGTCGTACCAGTCCTCGCCGCCCATCACCTTGATCGTGGCCTCAATTTCAGCTTCATCTGCGGGTTCAAGCGTAACCGTTTTGATAGAGTTGTCGCTGAGGTCAAGCGACTTGCCGGTGTAGGTCTCGCCGATGGGCTTGATGACTGAATTCCAAACTTGCCCGGCAGCATCCGTACGTCGGGGAGCGGCCAGGCTGTAGATAACGGTGTCAACTTGTCCGAATTCGCCGCGAACCAGGTCTAAAGCCTCGGCCTTACAATCCGGCGAAAAGGCATCTTTATTTATGGTGAAGGCCTTTTGACCGACCGCTCGAGCAGCTTCTAAAAAAGCTCGGTCATTGTAGAAACCGGAGCTGGCTGTGCGCTTGCCGGCCGCCGGTCGCTCAAACATAATACCCAGGGTGTCAGCGCCGCCGCCAAAGGCCAAGGTGATGCGGGAGGCCAGGCCGTAACCGGTGGAAGAACCGATGATTAAGGCTCTGCTGCCGGTTTTAAAGGGAGCTTGCCGGCGGATGTAGGCAATTTCTTCTGCTACTCCGGCAGCGCAGCCGACCGGGTGTGCTGTCAGGCAAATAAAATTTCTAACACGAGGTTTAATAATCATCTTAACGGGCCTCCTTGTAGCCGGATGCCTACTTTATTAAGTAACCGCGGTTCCGGCCTTTTACATTTTTTCTGTTTTATAGATCATGTTTACTGACTAAATAATCCGTCAGGCTGACTCAGTCGGTCAGTTTGTATTGGATTGGTTTTCTTATGAGAAATAATAGCACGTGAGTCTTTAAATAAACAATTAAAGGGGGCATCAATCTGGTGGAGGGGTTAGAAAAGCTATGTTATACTGAAGTTGCCTGAGATGTTCATGCTTCAGTTTTTGAACCTTCATGACTTAAAAGGGAGTCCGGGTCAATGTGGAATGCTGCCAGGCCGCTTCAGGGCGGAAGGCATAAGACCGCTGCAGGGCACCCACCTGGCTGAATTGTCGGGTGTCAAAAAGGAGCAGACATTTCAGGTATTTTTCTTTTTAATAACTCCGGTCGGAGCTTTTTTTATGACACCGGCAGGGGTAAAGTATAAAGGCGAGCCATAGACTACATGCAAATGGGGATGAGAACAGTGAAAATCTACAATACGATGACCAACAAGAAGGAAGAATTTGTTCCGCTTGAGGAGGGAAAGGTCAAAATTTATGCCTGCGGGCCGACGGTGTACGATTATTTCCACTTGGGGAATGCCCGTCCTTTTGTGACTTTTGACACCTTGCGCCGCTTTCTAGAATACATCGGTTACCAAGTTACTTTTGTACAAAATTTTACCGATATAGATGACAAGCTGATTAGGCGGGCAGAGCGCGAGCAGACGACCGTCCAGGCAATTGCCGACCGCTTTATCAAAGAATATTTTGTCGATGCGAAAGGACTTAATATTCGTCCGGCCGATTATCATCCCAGGGCAACAGAGTCGATGGCGGCCATCCTGGAATTAATCAAAAGCTTAATGGACAAAGGCTACGCTTACCAGGCGGCTGACGGCATCTATTTTAGAACTGAGCAGTTCAAGGAGTATGGCAAGCTGTCCGGCCACCATATTGAAGACCTTTTGGCCGGAGCCAGCCACCGGGTCGGCACCGGTGATCATAAGGAAAATCCGCTTGATTTTGCCTTGTGGAAGTTCAAAAAAGAAGGTGAACCGGCCTGGGACAGCCCCTGGGGCGAAGGCCGACCGGGTTGGCATATCGAGTGCTCCGCCATGGTCAAACAATACTTGGGCGACACGATCGACATTCATGGCGGTGGGCAAGACCTGGTCTTCCCTCACCATGAAAATGAGATCGCCCAGAGCGAATGCGCCCACGACAAGACCTTTGCCAATTACTGGATGCACAACGGCTTTATTAACGTAGATCATGTCAAGATGTCTAAGTCGCTCGGCAACTTTTTTACGGTTCGAGATATTGTTGACCATTACCCCTACCCGGTAATTCGCTACTTTCTTTTGACCGGTCATTACCGGACGCCGATCAATTTTTCAGACAGTCAGCTGACGGAGGCGGCAACTGCCTATCGCCGCATCGAAACCTGTGTCGACAATCTGACTTTTTACATCAAAAATACCGACCGGGGGGAGCAAGAGGCAGCTGATCGGGCTGTTCAAGAAAACTGTGACCGGGCCAAAGAGCGTTTTGTTAAGGCCTTATCGGATGACCTCAATACGGCTGACGCCCTGGGGGCTATTTTTGACTTGGTTCGTTTGTTAAACCAAGCCATAGCGGATGCTGATATTTCGGCCGGGGCAGCCGAACGAGGCCGCAATTGCTTACTGGAATTATGTGATGTTTTGGGACTGGAGCCGGGGGCCAAGCAGACTATGTCTATACCGGCGGAGATCATGGACTTGGTGACGGCCAGGACCAAGGCGAAGGCGGAGAAAGATTTTGCGGCGGCAGATGCCTTGCGCAATCAGGTTGAGGCCGCCGGCTACCGGATTGAGGACACGGCGGAAGGACCTCACGTTTTACCGCTGTGAGAGCAGAAAATCAAGTGACAGAGGGACGCGGAGCCGGGCGCCCGCGCACCCAGGACCTGCCGGCCACAGCCTTGGCTTATCTGGGTGATGCGGTCTATGAATTGTCCGTCAGAGAACGGCTGCTGGCCGCTGTCAGTCGGCCGGCCGGATCTTTGCACCGGCAGGCGGTGCGCTTAGTGAATGCCGCTTTTCAGGCTGAAGCGATCCGTTTTTTAGAAGCGGAGTTGACGCCTGCAGAAACAGCTGTTTTTAAAAGAGGTCGCAATGCCGATCCGGGGGCAATGCCACGCCATGCCGACCCGGTGGACTACCGGTTGGCGACCGGCTTAGAGGCTTTAGTTGGTTTTTTGTACAGAGAAGGACAGCAGGACCGGCTGAGCAAGCTGATGGATTTAATTTTTCAATATGCTGCTGACAGCGGCGTATTGAATTAGGTGGTTAGGGTCCGCTAGCGGAGAGGGAAAGCGATTTGTATGGCAAGTAATAGGCGGCCCGGGCAGGGCCGAGGTAAAGACCGACCGGCTGAGGCTGGGCAGAAAGGCAGACCGAAGCCGGGTGCCGGACGCAAGGGTCGCCCGAATGAGGCCGGGAGAACAGAAAAAACGGTCGAAAACAAGCACGCAGACCGGCTGGAAGGCAGAAACCCTGTCAAAGAGGCGCTCAGGGCCGGCAGAACGATTGACAAGGCTTGGGTGGCCAAGGCGGCAGATGGCCGGTATGATCATGCGCTTTATGAATTAATGCGTGATCTGAAGGAGGCCGGCACCATCGTAGTTGAGACGGACAAACAAAGGCTCGATGCGATGTCAGAAACCTTTAACCACCAGGGGATCATCGTGCAGACTGCGATGAAGTCATATGTCGATCCGGAAGATCTTTTGGCGCTGGCAGCTGACCGGGGCGAGGCTCCTTTTTTGCTGGTTTTAGACCGGATCCAGGACGCCTATAACCTAGGGTCTGTTTTGCGAATCGCCGATGCCTGCGGAGCCCACGGTGTAATTATCCCGGAAAGGCGAGCTGTGGGTCTTAATGCCTTGACTGCCAAGGCCTCTGCCGGTGCTATTGAGCACGTGCCGGTGGCACGAGTCACTAATCTGACCGACACCGTTATTGATTTAAAGAAAAAAGGGCTTTGGATTGCCGGTGCCGATATGGCGGGTGAATCCTTGTATCAGGGTTCGGATTTAACCGGACCTTTGGCGATTGTGCTCGGCAATGAAGGTGACGGCATCGGCCAAGGACTGTTAAAACATTGTGACTTTGTCGTCTCCATTCCTATGGCCGGCCGGGTCAACTCTCTCAATGCTGCTGTAGCCTGTGGCATTATTGCCTTTGAAGCTGTTCGGCAACGCCATCTAAAATGAGCCTGTCTCTTATACACATCTGACGCTGCCGACGAT
>CAMXYS010000102.1 GCA_947253135.1 uncultured Clostridia bacterium | reverse complement strand
GATTATCCAGGACGTCTCGTGGGCTCGGAGATGTGTATAAGAGACAGAAATTGCACCGCCGCCCCCAGCGGCAACAAACAAATGCGATATTTGATGCCCTTGCGTTCCCACTCAACTAATTTAGGGCCAATAAAAATTTGAAAGGACAAGACCTTAAAGCCCAGCTTCAGCCCTACCAAAAAATGGCCTAATTCGTGCAGGGTTACCATTATCCCCAGCAGCAGCAAGGCCACAACAATTCCGCCTAAAACTTGCATCACTCTTCTTCCTCCGCTTCAGATCCTGTGCCAGCCCCTGCTGCGCTCTGTCGCTTCTGCCGCGACCGCAAAAATATCCACCAAGTCATAAGCAGACGGTAACCCGGGCAACATTCTATCCATCACACCTTTAATTAAGGCCGGAATATCTAAAAAATCAATCTCCTTGTGCAAAAAGCGCTCCACTGCCACCTCATTGGCGGCATTCATTACAGCAGGAAGTAAACCGCCATGGGCAATTGCCTCTTCCGCCAACTGTAAACAGGAAAACACATCGCGGTCCGGTGAGAAAAACTCCAATTTGTCTCTGCCCGCCGCTAGGGGATTGAAATTGGCCGCCGCCAATGCCGGGCGGTCGGGCCAAGTCAAAGCCAAGCGAATCGGCAACTGCATATCCGCCGCCCCCAGCTGGGCCAAGACCGTACCGTCCGCCCACTCCACCATAGAATGGATCACGCTTTGTGGGTGCACCAATATTTCAACTGCTGCAGGGCTCACCTGAAACAGGTGGCAGGCTTCAATAAGCTCCAGTCCTTTGTTCATCAAAGTCGCTGAATCAATGCTGATCTTAGAGCCCATCGCCCAAGTTGGATGGGCCAAAGCCCGCTTTGGTGTCACACCGAGCAGGTCTCTTTTAGTATAATTTCTAAAAGGTCCCCCGGAGGCAGTTAACCATATTTTTTTGAGATCATCCCTGTTGCCGCCGCGCAAGCATTGCCAGATTGCAGAATGCTCGCTATCCACCGGGTAAACTGCAGGCTTAGCCGGACCCCTTGATTTGGCCAAGTTGCTTTTATCTCGTCGCTCTGACCCGGACGGCCGACCCGGTCTCCGGTTCGGCCCTGCCAGTTCGGCCCGGGCCATGACCAAATCCCCGGCCGCCACCAACACTTCCTTATTGGCCAAGGCTATATCCTTCCCGGACTGCAAAGCTGCCATGGTCGGCGCTAACCCGGCCATGCCGACCATAGCCAGCACGCTCACTTCGGCCGTCGGGTAAGCTGAGACTTCGCACAGAGCCTCCTCCCCCGCCTCAATGCGAGTCTTCAAGCCCGCCGCTTGAACCTGCTTCTGCAAGCGTAAAGCAGCTTCTTTATCTGCTAAAACGGCCAACTCCGGCGACCATTCTTCAATTTGCTCAAAAAGTCGGTCCACATTTGCACCTGCGGCTAAAGCCACCGGTGCAATACCGAGCTCGCGGCAAACAGATAAAGTTTGGCGGCCGATGGATCCCGTCGAACCCAAAATTGCTATTTTTTTGACCATTCTCTCCTCCTGCCTGTTTATTCTACACGATCTGTCGGGTGCTTGAAGTGAACAGACTATAAAAAAACCTCTCCCGTTTCCCCCGCACCGGGTAGAGACAGAAAAGGTTTAGGTTTTAAATTGAAAATTCACCAAGGCTTACCGGAAAGAGGCCTAAGCAGACTTGCTCCGGTCGCTACCGGAGCCTTCTCTCCTCTGCTCAAAGGCTACCTGGATTACCGGGCCACCGTGTAGAAAATGGAAATAATCAGAGTGGCGGGAAAACTAATTAAAACGCTGTCAAAGCGGTCTAAAACACCCCCGTGACCCGGCAGCAGCTTGCTGAAGTCTTTGATGTCAGCCAGGCGCTTGACCGCTGACATCAACCAATCTCCCAACTGGCTGACCAGGCCGATAACCAGGCCTGACAGCAGACCGTACAGGCAGGCCTGACCAAAACCGCTGCGCAGCGGGTCTGCCCCGTGCATAAAAATTATAAAATACAGCAGGCAAAAAATAAGGCAGCCCAAAACACCGCCGATAAAGCCCTCGAAGGTCTTATGAGGGCTGATCCCCGCCAGGAATTTGCGGTTGCCAAAGTAAGATCCGGCATAATAAGCCGCTATGTCTGTCACCCATGAGGCCAGGAAAGCCAGAGCCAACCAGCGGAAGCCGTTGGGGACAGCAAACAAGAACAACAGAGCGCAGCTGAAGGGAAAAACAATCAAAGGGATGATCGACAGGCCTGTAAAGGTAGAAATGACAGCACCGGTCCCCTTTCCCAACACGCGAATCAGCAGGCAGACAAGGGTGTAGACAAAGGCCAGCAAGAGAAATATGCCTAAGCCTAAAAATACCAGCCACAGCATATCGGTACTCCAATAAGGAGCAATCTCCGCATCCTTTTTAGTAATCAAAAGCCAGCCGGGTCGCAATTTTCGGTAGATAAGCCAGATAACCAGCGGGCTATACATCAAAACCGCAGACAAGAGGGAAAAGAAAACCGGCACATTTCGCTCTACTCGTCGCAGGGCCTGAGTGTACTCCAGGGCACACATCAGACAGATCAGGCCGAGAAAGGCGGCTGTCAGCCAAGGGAGCCTGATCGCCGGCAAAGTAAAGGCCAACATTACAACGGCAAAGATAATTCCGGTGGTGATACGTGTTTTCATATTCTTACTCCACTTGAATAGGTTATCGGAAAGTTCCGCGGCTGATACCCGGCCAGTCCGGCAAATCCTTTTGTTACCAATTCTTTCGACCGCACCTGCTTTAATTAAAGCTCAGTGCCGCCATAGCGACGGTTACGTCCATTGTATTCACAAATGGCCTTAAAGAGGACACTTTGATCCACATCCGGCCACAAGGTTTCAGTAAAGGAAAGTTCACTGTAAGCCGATTCCCACAATAAAAAATTGGACAATCTTAACTCTCCACCGGTCCTGAACAATAAGTCCGGGTCCGGCACATCCGGTAAATAAAGGTGGTCCCCGACCGTCTCTTCAGTCAAGTCTGTGATTTCCAGCCGGCCGGCGGCCACAGCTGCAGCCATTTTTTGACAGGCCTGGACCAATTCGCGGCGGCCGCCGTAGTTGAAGGCGATGATCAACTGCATAGCTCGTCGATCGACCGACTGTTCTTCCGCATCCGCCATGGTGCGGCAGACATCTTCCGGCAAATCTCGGCGGTCCCCCATGAAGCGCAGGCGGATATCCTCAGCTTCCAGCTCCTTGTCATACTTGACAAAAAACTCAATAAACAACTTCATTAAACCACTGACTTCAATGCCGGACCTTTTCCAATTCTCAGTAGAAAAGGCATACACCGTCAGATAACGCACTCCCAGGTCTCGGCAAGTCTCTGTCACCAATTTAAGATTTTCCGCTCCGGCCCGATGCCCGTAGCGACGAGCCAGCCCACGTTTGACAGCCCAACGGCCATTGCCATCCATAATAATGGCCAAATGCTCCGGCACCTTCAGATCAGGGGCATCGCCAGCGGTATAAGCATAAAAACTCGCCAAGGTTCGGCGCCAAGCTGCAGGGCTGACACCGGACGGGCAGGGCTGCGCGCCAGCAGCCGACATGTTTTTGCGGCGGTGTCGCCGCCCCGCTCGGGCGGCAAACCAGCGATCCAGCAGAAAATTGCCCATAGAATCAGATTTCCATCAAGTCTTTTTCTTTATCTGCTACCATCTTGTCAACCTTGCCGGTGTAGCGGTCAGTCAGTTTCTGAATATCCTGGTCAGCAGCCCGCTGCTGGTCCTCAGAAATCTCTTTGCTCTTCAGCTTGTTCTTTACCATATCCAGGCACTCGCGCCGAACATTGCGAATGGCAATTTTACATTCTTCGCCGTACTTTTCCACCTGTTTGACTAAGTCTTTGCGGCGGTCTTCCGTCAGTGCAGGAAAGGCCAAGCGAATTATTTTTCCATCATTGGCTGGTGTCAAGCCCAGATCGGAGGCCAAAATTGCCTTTTCGATCGCCGGCAGCAAGGAGGCTTCCCAGGGTTGAATGGTGATCATTCGCGGCTCCGGCACCTGGATACCGGCCACTTGGTTCAAGGGAGTTTCAGTCCCGTAATACTCCACTGTAATTCGGTCTAAGACCCGGGGATTGGCGCGGCCGGCACGCACAGCATTGAGGTGCTCTTGTAAAACTGCCAAGCTGCGCTCCATCTTCTTTTCAAAAGGTGCATAACTATTTTTATCTAAACCTGCTGTCATCTATGGACCCTCCGCCTTGTCGAAACGAAACCCGGCTTCCTGCAAGCGGACCCTTACTTCCGCAAAAGCAATTTCGTTTAATGAAATCTATTTGTAATATTATAGGTAAAATAAAGTCACAATTCAATTATTTAACCAAGGTCCCGATCGGCTCACCGCAGATGGCACGGAAAATATTGTCCGGGTCTGCCATATTGAAAACTAAAATCGCGATGTCGTTCTCCCGGCAAATCGCCGCTGCATTAGCATCCATAACACCGATGCGTTTTTGCAAAATTTCATCATGGGTGACAGTTTCATACTTGACTGCATCCGGATGCACAGCCGGGTCCTTGTCGTACACGCCGTCCACATTGGTTGCCTTTAAAATTACATCAGCATTGATTTCAGCAGCGCGCAGAGCAGCTGCCGTATCAGTAGAAAAATAGGGGTTACCTGTACCGCAGGCAAAAATATCGACGCGGTTTTTTTCCAAGTGGCGCACCGCCCTTTTACGGATATAAGTTTCACAAATTTGACGCATCTCGATGGCGCTCATAACGCGGGTTACACAACCGGCCTGTTCCAAGGCGTCCGACAAGGCGAGGGCATTCATCGCTGTCGCCAACATACCGATATGGTCTGCTGTAACCCGGTCCATACCGGCGCTGGTTCGCCCCCTCCAGAAATTGCCGCCACCCACGACAATACCGACTTCCACACCGGCGTCCGACAGCTTCTTGATAGTCTGTCCGACTGCTTGTAATACCTTTTGATCAAAACCCATCTTCTGGCTGCCGGCTAAGGCCTCGCCTGACAACTTCAGCAAAACTCTCTGATAGACCGGTTTACTCATATCCAGCTCCTCTCTCTACTGCCCTGCGCTCCGTTGCTATTAAATATGACAAAAAAGAAACCCAACTACCGGCCGGCAATTGGGTTTTTAATCAGCTGAGCAATTATTTAATTTGACTCATAACCTCAGCTGCAAAATCTTCTTCCTTTTTCTCAATGCCTTCGCCTAAAGCATAGCGGGTGAAACGGCGAACTCTAATGTTCTCGCCAATCTTAGCGATCAGCTCCTGTTGGAGTTCACCGACGGTCTTACTGTCATCCTTGACGAAAGGCATATCAAGCAAGCAATTTTCTTCATAGAACTTGCCGAGTTTACCTTCAACAATCTTGTCGACGATGGCCTCCGGCTTACCCTCGTGAAGAGCTGTATTGCGGATGATTTCGCGCTCTTTGTCC